>CAYTQQ010000052.1:14412-17484 GCA_964440135.1 uncultured Cellvibrionaceae bacterium
CTGGTGGACCCCACACGTCCGGTCGCATTTGTCGATGCACTAAACCGTGCGGATGAACAGGAGCGTAAGCTGAACTTGCAAGCGATTTATTATGGTGAAAATCGGCGAGAGGCGGTGATCAACGGTCGCATCGTCAAAGTGGGGGGCATGGTTGATCAAGTTAGAATTCTCGCAATAGACGCCGGCCGCGTGCGCTACGCAAAAAATGGGACAGAGGGGGAGCTAGTGCTTTTACCGCGAGTATTACAACCGATACAGGGCGAGGATTAAAATATGCAATTACGCCCAATTCGATTACTGCTTATTGCCGTGACCTTATTGCTGACGGCTTGTGCGCATCAGGACACAGTGCCTTCATTGGCGGATGAAGTCTACGAGCGAGCACTTTCATCCAAAGCATCCGGTTCCGAAGTGCCAGACTATATTAATCAAGCTTTACTGAATGCTTCGGCCTCCAGTGGCTATACAGCGGCAAGTGAAAAACGTTTTGACGTAATAGTAAAAGACATACCGGCCAAGGCATTTTTTCTCAGTTTGGTTGCGGATGCTGAGGTCAACGTGGTTACTCACCCGGAGGTATCCGGTTTAATTTCCCTGAATCTGCGCAATGTGTCTGTGGCGGAAGTGCTGTCGGTAGTGCGCGATATTTACGGCTACGAATATAAGCTCAAAGATGGTATCTACACCATTTTCCCCCACGCGCTGCGCACGGAAATATTCTCCATTAATTACATCGACATCCAGCGCATGGGCGTTGCCGATACCAGCGTTTCCATAGGCGTGGGAAAAGCCAACGGCGCTGAGTCATCCAGTGGCGGCAGTTCCAGCAGCGCGGATAGCTTCACCGACGGCGGCAATTCATCTACGGTTTCAGACGGTGGCAGGAATGGCCCAGGATCGCGCGTGCAGACGATCAATCGCACCGATTTTTGGGGCATGCTGGAGAAAACCATCGGCAATATGATCGGCGTGCCGGCGGAAGGGCGCCTGGTGATGCTGAATCCGCAAGCTGGATTACTCGCTGTTACAGCGATGCCAGCGGAAATCAATGCAGTGCGCGAATTTTTGGAGCGCTCGGAGATAAGCGTTAAGCGCCAAGTAGTGCTTGAGACTCAAATATTGGAAGTTCAGTTAAATGATGGATTTGAAGCGGGTATTAACTGGCGTGCCATCCAGGGGCAGCTGCAATACTCCTATGGCGAGCAGCGGGAACGCTCTGCGGAAACATTTGGCCAAATAATAAAAAGCTCGCAAGAGGTTTTTTCATCCGTATTTGGGATTGCCGATATTCGCGATTTTTTATCCCTGTTGGAAGAGCAAGGGTCAGTGCAGGTGTTGTCCAGTCCAAGGGTGAGCACCGTCAATAATCAAAAGGCAATTATCCGCGTCGGCACCGACGAGTTTTTTGTCACCGGAGTGAAAAACAACACCACCGCCAGCGCGGCGACAACTATGTCGTCACCAGAGTTGGAGCTCTCGTCGTTTTTTAGTGGCATTTCCCTTGATGTTACCCCGCAGATTTCCGCCGATGGCGATGTGATACTGCATATTCACCCCATCATTAGCGATGTGCAGGACCAAACCAAAGAAGTCACGGTAGGCGATTCCAAGTTTTCCCTTCCCTTGGCACTGCGTGATATCCGCGAGAGCGATAGCGTGGTGCGTGCCCGCAGCGGCCAGGTGATTGTGCTGGGGGGGTTGATGCAGAAATCCAATCGCGCATCGCAAAGCAAACAGCCGGTTCTTGGCAATATTCCTTTGTTGAACCTATTTTTCAAAAGCAAAAGCCGAGCGACGGCAAAAACCGAGCTGGTTATTTTGCTGAAGCCGGTCGTGGTGAGCGATGACTCCTGGGAGGAGCAATTGCACCAGTTCCGCAGTTTTTCCGCCCCGCAAGCTCAGCGCAGTAGCCGCTGAGTTGGAGGGTGAGGGGAGAGCTTATGTATTTGCAGCATTTTCAGATGACCGAGAAGCCCTTTTCACTGACGCCGGACACGCAGTTTTTTTTGAATTATCGCAGCCATGGAGAAGCGCTTAATACCTTGAGTTTTGCCCTGCAGGATGGTGAAGGGTTTATCAAAATCGTCGGCGAGGTGGGCACGGGTAAAACGCTGTTGTGTCGCATTCTATTGGCACGTTTAAATAAAGCACGGTTTGTCACCGCCTATATTCCCAATCCCTGTCTGTCGCCGGAAGAACTAAAAGCTTTTATCGCGGCAGAAATCGGCGCGGATTATCAACGCACTATGCCCGCACATGAATTGACGGCGGCGATTTATCGTCGTTTATTGCAAATTGCCCGACAGAGAAAGCAGGTGGTGCTAGTGGTGGATGAAGCCCAGACCATGCCGCGAGAAACCATCGAAGCTTTACGCTTGTTGACCAACCTGGAAACCGAAAAGCGCAAATTGTTGCAAGTAGTGATTTTTGGCCAACCGGAATTAGACGAATTATTGCGGCGCGATGATTTGCGGCAACTGAAACAACGCATTGTGTTTGCGGAAACCTTACGGCCTTTGAACTCTGCGGGAGTTTCTGCCTATCTTCAGCACCGCATCAAAGCCAGCGGCTGTGCGCAGCAAAACCTGTTCAGTCCGCTGGCGATTTGGCTATTGGCAAAAGCATCCGGCGGCATTCCCCGTTTGATCAATATTCTCGCGCACAAAGCCTTGTTAAGCGCCTATGGTAAGCGCGATTTAAGGATTGTCGGATGGCACCTGGCCAAAGCGGTGCGCGATACGCCGGAGTGCCGCGCCAGTGGCCGTTTTTGGTGCCGCTTATGGGGCCTGAATGGCCGCACTTTTGTGGCGTCACCGGCAGAGGCGGCGCGATGAGTTTGATCAATGACATGCTCAAGGATATCGACCGCGAGGCGTCCGCTGGGGAGGTACCCTTGCCGGCGGGTTTGGTGGAGCGCAAGCCGGATAAGCCTGCGGCTTGGCGCCGCTACCTGTTGCCGAGTGTGGCGCTGTTGGCCCTTATTTATGCGTTGCTTATTGAGTGGAATCTGCTGGGATTAATGCCGGACAAACACGCCGCTACCACGGAGATTCCCCAGCCCATTGCGATAAA
>CAYTQQ010000053.1:0-17351 GCA_964440135.1 uncultured Cellvibrionaceae bacterium
CGTCCAGCTTGGTGCCGTGAGGCTTCACCAAGCGATGGCTGAGTAGATGCAGCTTTAGGTAGGCTTCAGGAACGCTTGTGGGGCCTTCGTCATCGGCGAGAAGCACGGCGACGAGGGGCTTGCGGCTGTCTTGGAGGGCTTGAGCGATCTGGTTGAGCTCGCCCACCTTGCCGCTCATCTGACGGAGGTGCTCTGGGGTTACATCAAAGGTGCTCTTGCCGCTTTGGAAATCCAAAGTTTCGGCAACCACACTTGCGAGCACTGGGTCAGGGTTGAGCAGCGGTTGGGGGAAAAATGCTTCAAGCCATTCACCTTTGCTGTTCTGAGTACCCACGCCCAGACCGAGCGCATAGAGTGTGGTCATAAAAATGCCTTATGTTGTGTGGAATGAACGTCGGTCCCTCTGGGTGGGAGATCAACCGGCGCAGGAAGAGAGTGCGCGCGTTGGATTAAAGCAGTTTTTCGTATTCCTCCGGCTTGAAACCCACCAGCAGCTGGCCTTTCATTTCCACTACTGGACGCTTGATTAGGGTGGGGTTGGCCAGCACCACTGCGGCAACGGTTTTGCCCATGGCGAGCCTGCGGTCTTGTTCGTTAAGCTGCTTCCAGGTAGTGCTGCGATTGTTGATGAGAATCTCAGGCCCCACACGGTCGAGCCACGTCTGCAGCTGGTCCTTGTTGAGCCCCTCCGTGCGGAAATCGTGGAAGTCGTAGGCAACGTCCCGCTCCTCGAACCACTTGCGGGCTTTCTTGACGCTGTCACAATTCTTGATGCCGAATAACACTGTCTTATCTGACATACTTGCTCCTATTAACAGGTGCTGCAGGATAGCACAGGGCTATAAATTGAAGAAAACCCGCGCGGGATGCGCTCCTGCAAAAAAAATATGGGTTTGATCCCTCCAGCAAACGCTGACGGGATTGTAAAAATTCGAGTTCGCGGACGATACATCGAACATCAAATTTTTAAATGGGGGTCCAATGCATCACGCCAGCATGCCAGAACGCTTGAAGGATATCAGCGACTTACCCCTTGTCGAGGTGATGACCACCGAGGTACTGACGGCTTATGAAGGATGGTCGATTCAGCGTCTGGCCGCCTTTTTTGTGCGCCACAATATCTCCGGTGCGCCAGTGGTTGCCTCCGATGATTCCCTGGTGGGGGTGGTGACCCAGGCCGATGTCATCCACTTTGAAAGTCGCACACCTGCGGATGCAGAAATCCAAAAAATGGTGCACTTCTACCACGGCCCCAACTCTCCTGGTCTGACACGCGCCGATATTCAGCGCCTGAAGGAGCGTGCGATACAAACCTGCACCGTTAACGCCATTATGACGCCTACCGTCCACTCCCTTGATGTCAGTGTCGATGCCGCCCAAGCCTGTCGTTTTATGGTGGAAGAGGGGGTTCACCGTCTGTTCGTAACCTCTCAAGGCCGTGTAATCGGCGTGATAACCGCCATGGATTTGCTTCGGCGTATGGTGAGTCCCTAGGCCCTACTTGCTAAGCCCCATCTTGCGCGTTACGGCTTTTTTTGGCTCAATGCGCCGCCTCTGACCTGCGAGAGATTCGCCCTTGTCATCCTCCTCGACTGCCCCTACAAAAAAAGCCGGACTGCTGCGCTCCAGCGCCGTCGTGAGCGTAATGACGCTGTTGTCGCGGGTGCTGGGGCTGGTGCGCGATGTGGTGTTTGCTTGGTTTATAGGCGCAAGTGGCGGTGCGGATGCCTTCTTTGTTGCCTTTAAAATTCCTAACTTTTTGCGCCGCCTATTTGCCGAAGGGGCATTTGCCCAAGCGTTTGTTCCGGTGCTGTCGGAGTATCGGCAACAGGGCAAAATTGCCGCCATACGCCACCTCATCGACCGAATCGCCGGATGCTTAGGGGTGACTGTGGTGGGTGTGTCGGCCATTGCGGTGGTCGGCGCTCCCGCGTTGACGTTTATTTTTGCTCCGGGCTTTTATCTAAACTCGCCGGAAAAGTTCGCGCTCACCGCCGACATGATCCGCATCACCTTTCCCTATCTCGCGCTGATCTCACTTGCTGGGTTCGCCGGCTCCATACTCAACAGCTACGACCGCTTCGCTGTGCCGGCGCTGACCCCGGTGGTGCTCAACCTGGTGCTGATTACCGCAGCGGTCTGGGTGTCGCCCATGCTGGAAACGCCCGTACTGGCGTTGGCCTGGGGTGTCTTGGTGGCAGGAATCTTCCAGCTGCTGGTGCAATTGCCGTTTTTGGCGCGCCTCCATCTGCTGCCGCGCCCAAAGGTGGATTGGCGCGATCCGGCGGTGAAAAAAGTGCTTATGCTGATGGCCCCGGCTATGTTCGGTGTCTCCGTATCGCAGATAAACCTTTTGCTGGATACAGTGCTGGCTTCGCTGATCTCCGATGGCAGCGTCTCCTGGCTGTACTATTCCGATCGACTGATCGAGCTGCCGCTGGGGGTGTTTGGCATTGCCATAGCCACAGTGATTTTGCCCAGCCTGTCGCGCCAATTCAGCTCCGCCAGCGGGTTCTACAGCCATACCCTGGATTGGGCGCTGCGCACCGTTTTGCTGATCAGCTTCCCCGCCACGGTCGCCTTAATACTGCTGGCACAGCCGATCATAGTGGCGCTGTTTCAACACGGTGAGCGCTTCTCTGTGTTCGATGCGCGTATGGCGTCCTATAGCCTTATTGCCTACGCCTTAGGTCTCACGGCTTTTATGCTGATCAAAGTTCTGGCTACCGGTTACTTCTCCCGTCAGGACACCCGAACGCCGGTAAGAATCGGTATTCGCGCCATGGCAGCCAATATGGTGTTCAATCTTGTGCTGGTGGTGCCGTTTCACTTTTTATGGGAGATCGGTCACGTCGGCTTGGCGCTGGCCACCTCGGTAGCGGCATTTTTGAATGCGGGCTGGTTGTTGGCCGGCTTGCGCGGCAACGGGGTTTACCTGCCACGGCCAGATTGGCTGCGCTTTTTGCTTCTCCTGGCTGCCGCTAGCGGATTGATGGGCCTCTACCTGGCTGTGTGTCTGTATTATTTGCCGGATTTCGTCACCTTGGATTGGTGGCTGCGCTTGGTTCACGTGGCGTGGCTGTGCGTGACCGGCTTCCTTATTTATGCGCTGACGTTGATCGCCGGCGGCTGGCGACCACGGCACCTGCGGCCGGATTTTGTGCTCACCGAGTAGCCCCGCCGGAGCGGTGGCTCTACCAGCCTTTCGGCAAACTTCATACCCGGCGGCCCCTGCGTTATACTCGCGCCCTCGCGTTTCCATCAGGTTGGCCTCGATTTGAACAACTTTCAGCACGAATTTATCGCCGGTCTCGCGGGGCTGGAACCCCGCCATCGCGGTTGCGTGGCCACCATTGGATCGTTCGATGGCGTTCATCGCGGCCACCAAGAGATTCTCGCCCGCTTGCGCGAACAGGGGCAAAAGTTGGGTTTGCCGACCCTGGTAACGGTCTTTGAACCACAGCCCCACGAATACTTTTCTCGCGAGCGCGCACCGGCGCGGCTGATGCGCTTGCGGGAAAAGGTAGACGCGCTTTTTGCCCACGGCGTCGACCGGGTTTTATGCCTGCGTTTTAACGAGCAGTTGCGCGGCCTTTCTGCCCAGGCGTTTATCGAGGAAATTCTGGTGCAGCGACTGGCCGTGGCGCACCTGGAGATTGGCGACGACTTTCGCTTTGGCTGCGACCGCGCCGGCGACCTTGCGCTGTTGCAGCACGCCGGCCAAATTCACAGCTTTGCGGTGCGTGATGTACGCACGTTTTTGCTCAATGGCGAGCGCGTCAGCAGCACCCGCGTGCGCCATTTACTCGAACAGGATAAATTCGCAGAAGCGGCGACCCTGCTGGGACGCCCCTTCAGCGTGAAGGGCACAGTGGTGTATGGCAAACGCTTGGGACGCACGTTGAATGTTCCCACCGCCAATATTGGTTTGGGCCGCTACCGGTCGCCGGTGCGCGGTGTTTATGTGGTAGATGCCTACCTCTCTGCGGGCGGTCAGCGCTGGCAGGCGGTAGCCAACGTGGGGGTGCGGCCGACAGTGGATGGCAGGGCAAAGCCCCTGCTGGAAGTGCATCTGCTGGATTTTTCCGGCGAGCTTTACGGCCAGTGTCTGAGCGTGGAATTTCGCCACAAGCTGCGCGACGAAAAAAAATTCCATTCTCTGGAAGAATTAAAACAACAGATTCAACAAGACATAACCGCTGCGCGCCAATATTTTGCCGAGGCAAAATAGGCCGCGCAGGCAACCACTCATTTTTGATCAGGCGTAAAACAGAAGCGGAATGCGATGACCGATTACAAAGGCACACTGAATCTACCGGCGACCGAATTTGCCATGAAAGCCAATCTGGCGCAGCGCGAGCCACAAACCCTGGCGCGCTGGCAGAAGGAAAATCTGTATCAAGCGATTCGTGATGCGCGTGCGGGCCGGCCCAAATTTATTTTGCACGACGGCCCTCCCTATGCGAACGGCAATATTCATATCGGCCACGCCGTCAATAAAATCCTTAAAGACGTCATCATCAAAGCGCGCACACTCAGCGGTTTTGATGCGCCCTATGTGCCCGGCTGGGATTGTCACGGGTTGCCCATCGAGCACAATGTCGAGAAAAAAATCGGCAAAGCCGGCGTCAAGGTAGACCACGCGACATTTCGTCGTAAATGCCGCGAATATGCCGCGCAACAGGTCGCGGGGCAAAAGCAGGATTTTATTCGTTTGGGGATTTTGGGCGAGTGGGACAACCCCTATCTGACGATGGATTTTAAAACTGAGGCGGACACCATTCGCGCACTTGGGCGCATCGCCGAAAGTGGCCATTTGCAACGCGGCTTTAAACCGGTTTATTGGAGCGTGGTTGGCGGTTCCGCTCTCGCCGAAGCAGAAGTGGAATATCATGAAAAAACCTCCTTTTCTATTGATGTCCGTTTTCCCGTAACAGAAGCAAAAGACCTTGCCGGTCGCCTCGGTGTCGACCAATTACCCGGCAGCGGCGCGGTCTCAGTGGTGATCTGGACCACGACTCCCTGGACGCTACCGGCCAACCAAGGCGTAAGCGTTAATCCTGAGCTGGATTATGTGCTGGTTCAGGCCGGCGGTGAGCGCCTGTTATTAGCCGAGCCATTGCTGGCGGCAGTGAGCAAGCGAGCGGCATTAGATGCGCCACAAATACTGCTGCAATTCAAAGGGCAGGCGCTGGAAAATCTCGCGTTGCAGCACCCTTTTTACGACCGACAAGTCCCCGTGCTGCTGGGTGATCACGTCACCATTGAGGCGGGCACAGGCTGTGTGCACACAGCGCCCGATCACGGCATGGACGACTTTGTGGTAGGTCAAAAATACGGCCTAGGCACACTCAATTATGTGGATGGCAACGGCAGCTTTCGCGATTTCGTCGAGGTATTTGCCGGCGACCATGTTTACAAAGTGGACGAAAAAGTCGTGGCTTTGCTGGAGGAAAAAAACCAGCTTCTGCATCAAGGAAAAATCACCCACAGCTACCCGCACTGCTGGCGAACCAAAACACCGCTGATTTTCCGCGCCACGCCCCAGTGGTTTATCAGCATGAACAAAAACGGCTTGCTCGATCGGGTGAAAAAAACCGTCGACCAAGTGCGCTGGGTGCCTGATTGGGGTAAAGCGCGTATCCAGGCCATGCTGGAAGCCAGTCCCGACTGGTGTATTTCCCGTCAGCGCACCTGGGGTGTACCAATCACCTTATTTATTCATAAAGAAACTCAAGAACTGCATCCTCGCACCGCAGAATTTATCGAGCAGGTTGCGCAAAAAGTGGAAGAGCAGGGAATGGACGCCTGGTTTGATATGGACGCCCGCGAGTTGCTCGGCGACGATGCCGCCCACTACGACAAAGTGAGCGACACTCTTGATGTGTGGTTCGACTCTGGCGTCACCCACTTTTCTGTTTTACAGCAGCGCGATTACCTGGCTTACCCCGCCGATCTGTATCTTGAAGGTTCCGACCAACATCGCGGCTGGTTCCAATCCTCCTTAAAAACCGCTGTAGCGATCAACAATTCCGCCCCCTATAAACAGGTGCTGACCCACGGGTTCACCGTGGATTCGGAAGGGCGCAAAATGTCCAAATCCCTCGGCAATGTGGTGCCGCCGCAAAAAGTCGTGAACGACCTGGGTGCAGACGTGTTGCGCCTGTGGGTTGCCGCCACGGATTTTAGCGGCGACATGAGCGTTTCCGATGAAATCCTCAAACGCACCGCAGACTCCTATCGCCGCATCCGCAATACCATCCGCTATCTGTTATCCAACCTGCCGGATTTCCAAGTGGAACTTGCCGTGGATATCAACGAAATGGTGGCGCTCGATCGCTGGGCAGTGGAGCGCACCGCGCAATTGCAAAACGAGATTATTGCCTGTTATGACAACTATCAGTTCCACCTGATTTATCAGAAGCTGCATAACTTCTGTGTGGTGGACTTAGGCAGTTTCTATCTCGATATCACCAAAGACCGCGTCTACACCACCAAAACCGACGGCCACGCACGCCGCTCCGCGCAGACCGCACAGTTCTATATTGCCGAAGCTCTGGTGCGTTGGATCGCGCCTATTCTGTCGTTCACCGCCGATGAAATTTGGCAGACCTTACCGGGGGATCGCACTGTGCCGGTGTTCGCACAGGAGTGGTACACCCTACCGGAAGCCCGCGAGCCCAGCCGCATGGATGCAAAATATTGGCAGTTGGTGGCGGAGGTGAAAACCGCCGTTAATAAAGAGCTGGAAGCTAAGCGCAGTGCCGGTGAGTTAGGCAAAAGTTTGGAGGCAGAGGTGACCTTACTGTGCAGTAATGAGCACCACGCGAATTTGGCCTTGCTCGGTGAGGAGCTGCGTTTTGTGTTGATGGCCTCAAAAGTGAGCGTCCGGCCGGATGACGGCGCGCAACCCGTAGCAAAAACCGAAGTCCCCGGCCTGCGCGTCGTAATAGAGCGCACCAGCGCGCCTAAGTGTGTGCGCTGCTGGCATCACTGCTCAGATATTGGGGCGCATAGTACGCATCCCGAGCTGTGCGGGCGCTGTGTGCAAAATATTGATGGCAATGGGGAGCGACGTCTTTATGCCTAATTCCTTCGTCGCGCGTCACAAACTGCCGTGGTTATTGTTTGCGCTAGCGCTGATCGTCATAGCGCTGGATCAGCTCACCAAACATCTGGCCGTGGCCTATTTGGAGTACCTGGACGTCGCCCCGGTAACGCCGTTTTTTTATCTCACTCTGCGCTTTAACGAAGGCGCCGCCTTCAGCTTTTTAGCAGATGCCGGCGGCTGGCAGCGCTGGTTTTTTGCCACCTTGGCATTTGTGATCAGCATCGTGCTGGTCATCTGGATTGCACGAATTTACCGCGAGAAAGGTAATACCCTAGAAGCTTTGGCCCTGGCTCTTATTCTTGGGGGAGCGGTGGGCAATCTTTATGACCGCGTCGTGCTCGGACATGTCGTGGATTTTATTGTGCTGCACTATCAGACATCCGAATGGCCTGCCTTCAATATTGCGGATTCCGCCATATGCCTTGGCGCCGTTCTGCTGATATTGGATATGTTTAAAGGACGTAAAGTAAAAGATGAATGATTTAACAGTTGGCCCCGGTACTCAAGTGACGCTGCATTTCGCTCTGGAGCTGGATGACGGCTCTGTGGTGGATTCCAATTTCGACGCAGACCCTGTGACCTTTGTTATGGGCGATGGCAATTTGCTGCCAGGCTTTGAAGAGGCGCTATTGGGGCTGCAGGCAGGTGATGAAAAGTCCTTTACCATCACTCCCGAAAAAGGCTTTGGCGGCTATAACGAAGAGAATATTCAAGAGTTTCCCCGCGACCAGTTTCCCGCCGATGTCGAGCTCAATGAAGGGTTGGTGTTGTCGTTTGCCGACGCCCAAAGTAATGAAATGCCGGGGGTTGTGCAGGAGTTTGACGAAAACACAGTTACCGTCGATTTTAATCATCCCCTGGCTGGGCGCGACATTGAATTCAGTGTCCGCATCATCGACGTCAATCCCGCAATCACCCACTGAGGGATTTTTTATGGAGATAAAACTCGCTAATCCAAGAGGCTTCTGCGCCGGCGTCGACCGCGCCATCGACATAGTCAATCGAGCACTCGACGTATTCGGCGCACCGATTTATGTCCGCCACGAAGTCGTCCACAATAAATTTGTGGTGGAGCAATTGCGCGATCGCGGAGCGATTTTTGTCGACGAGCTGGACGCCGTGCCGGATGACGTAATCGTCATCTTCAGTGCTCATGGCGTTTCCCAGGCAGTGCGCAAAAATGCGTCTGACCGAGGGCTGAAAGTCTTCGATGCCACCTGTCCCTTAGTGACCAAGGTGCATCTGGAAGTAGCAAAATACAGCAGCGAAGGCTGGGAGTGCGTTTTGATTGGCCACGCGGGTCACCCCGAAGTCGAAGGCACTATGGGCCAGTACGATAACCGCACTGGCGGCGCTATTTATCTTGTAGAAAACGAAAGCGATGTGACGAAGCTGCAAGTGCGCAACCCCGAAAAACTCGCCTACGTCACCCAAACCACCTTATCCGTCGACGACACCGCCCGCGTCATCGACACCCTACGATTGCGCTTTCCCGCCATCCAGGGACCGCGCAAAGACGACATCTGCTATGCCACACAGAACCGCCAAGACGCCGTTAAACAACTGGCCCTGGAGTGCGAGGTGGTGCTGGTTGTCGGCTCCCCCAACAGCTCCAACTCCAACCGCCTGCGCGAGCTTGCCGAGCGCTGTGGCGCACGCGCCTATCTGATCGACGGCCCAGATGATCTGCAAGAGGAATGGTTTTCCGGTAGTCAAGCCGTGGGAATTACCGCCGGAGCATCGGCACCGGAAGTGTTGGTGCGCGATGTCATTGACGGTCTGCGCAAGCTCGGAGCCTCCACACCTGTGGAGCTGAGTGGCCGCCCCGAGAATGTCAGTTTTACTTTGCCAAAAGAGCTGCGGCTTAACGAAACCAGCACCTGATTTGGTGTGCGATGAATAATGGCGGGTTCGGAGACATTTCCGGGCCCGCCAACTAAGGCATCAGTACGACGGCAAGCGGATAAAAATAAAAATGTGATGCGGCTCACGCTTGCACAAACTCCCGCTTATTTCAATGCCGCCCGTCGCTGATCCTGCCCACTTATCTTTGCCCCAATGACAACCCAATCTGCCTGTTTTACTGTGCTTTCGAATAAGCAGGCTCTTTTATACGTTAACAAGAAGAGAGACGCATTGTGATAGGCCAATTTAATAAAAATCGAGGCTTTACCCTGATCGAACTCATGGTGGTTATCATTATTGCCGCCATCCTGCTCACCATCGCCGTTCCCTCCTTTACCACCCTAATAAAACGCAACAACGTCGATAGCCTGCAATCCAAGTTCGCCAGCGCTTTGGCGACAGCGCGAACGGAAGCCGCTTCGCGGAATAAAGTCATTTCCATCTGCGGCAGCGTCAATGAAACCAACTGTACCGGCGGCAACTGGAACAGCGGTTGGGTTGTTTTTGAAGACGCCAATGCCAACGGCACGGTCGATGCTGGTGAAGAATTAATCGACGTTTATCGCAACAGCTCGCAATACACCATCTCGCCAAAGGCCGCGGCAGATCCAAATCACATCGCCTTTAACTCCCAAGGGTTTATGGCGGGAAATGCCGATAATCGGCTTTTTATTATTTGTGACCCGGATAGAGAGGCCATATACGCTCGCGGCTTATTTGTGAATAAAAGCGGCTTGGTGATGAAAACTCGAGACACGAATAATGACGGAATACATAACGACCCAACATCGACCGACGCCGCAAGCAACTTAAGCTGCCCAACACCGTAAACAGAACACGCAAATAATAATGAAGTCACGGAGAACCATTATGAGGACAACACAACAAGCCGGCTCCTCTCTTGTGGAAGTCATGGTCGCACTTTTTGTGCTGGCCATAGGGCTACTCGGCATCCTCGCCATGCAGTCCAAATCCATGCAATTCAACCAATCCGCCCATGTGTATTCCCAGGCGGTTTATTTGGCGAATGATATGGCGGAGCGGATTCGGATGAACCCGGGCCAGGCGTCAGCTTATGCCGGCGATTATGACGGTGAATCTGATCCTTCTACAGTATGCACAGATGGCGGTTGCGATGGTGCTGCGTTGGCAACATGGGACAAGACAGAGTGGGATAATCGCATAGGTACGATCTTGCCTGCAGGAAAAGCCGAAATTTCACTCGACGCCGGAGCAGTAAAAATCGAAGTATCTTTCGATGACAGCCGCTCCGAAGGCAGTGAAACAGAAACTCGTAAAACCTATGCGTTAGTCGTTGGACTCTAAGAGGCCGGTTATGGAAATCAAAAGTATGAAACAACGACGCAATAAAGGCTTTTCTATCGTCGAATTAATGGTCGCCATTTTAATTGGTCTGATTATTTTGGCGGGTGTGATTCAGGTAGTGGTGACCAGTAAAACAACGTTCCTTGGTCAAGAGGAAATGTCATTTATTCAGGAGAACGCCCGCTATGCCGTCGACGTGATAGGTAAAGATATACAGTCGGCGGGGTATTGGGGGTGTGCGGGGAGTAACGCTAGAGCTGCCTTGGCCGCGAAGAGCACAGTGGCACCTGAACTGCTGAGTACGCTGTCTGTGGGAGGCTATGACGGCACATCTTATAGCAGCATGCCGACGTACTTGAAAGATCGAATGCCGCTCCCTAGTGGTGTTACAGAGTCTCCAGATGTGCTGATTGTTCGTGGTGCGGAAGGCGCAATGGTGGGAATTAAAAATCACGATGGAGCCTTGATCACCACCGATAGCGAACATAGCGTTAAAGAGAACTCTTATTTTGTCGTTATTGGAGACGATTGCCGAAGATTATCGATTGTTAAGGCGGCTACGGTTTCAGACACGGAAATTGTTTACGGAGCTGGAGCCGATAATTGTTCCACCGCGATTAAGCCATCTCTCCTAAAGAAAACTTACGACTGTACCGAGCCATACGAAGCCTACTTGTCCGGCGCCACCGTTATGGAATATGGCGCAAAGGCATATTTTATTGGTGAGTCATCTGCTATCGGTGGCTTTCCCGCTTTAAAGCGTTTGATTTTCAGTGGCGGGGATATTAAGCAGGAAGAGTTGGCCCTTGGGGTTGAAGATATGCAAATTTTGTACGGTGTAATGTCTGCCGGTGGAAGTGTGCAGTACAAAACAGCTTCCGACGTGGGTGCGGCAGAGTGGCCCCAGATCGGCTCCGTGCAAGTTCAGATGGTCTTTCGCTCTCAATCTGCTGCTGCACAGCGTGCAGTTGAGCAGGAATTTTTAGGAAAGACGTATAACGACGGTTTTATGCGTCAGTTAGTTTCCAGCACTTTTCGGCTACGAAATCGGATTTAATTATGCGTAATTCAAACACTATAAATAGTGAATGGCGCCAGAGCGGTGCGACTCTGATCGTGAGCTTAGTAATACTGGCGGTGGTTACCTTATTGGGAGTGGCCAGCATGAGATCATCGAATCTCGAGTTGCGTATGGCCGCTAGCGCAAGAGACCGCAGTGTCGCATTCCAAGCGGCAGAAGCGGCGTTGATTAGTCTGGAAAAGTCCTTGAAGGGAAGTCCTGGAACGCCTCCGCTCTATTGGACAGAGAATTTGCTCCCTTCCTGTAATGCGTCTGCTTGTTTTAAATCGTCTTGCCCTAAGGGCTTGTGCTTCACCGGAGACTTCGTTGGCGCGCAGGATTACAGCGATTGCCAATTGGCAAACAGCAGCGGTATTACAGACTACCCTTGGCAGAAAAAGACAAATTGGGAGACGCCAGCTAACCACGATGTAATCAATGTTGCCAGCAGTGCTGGCGACACAGCAGTCAACTCTGTGAAGTATATGATCGAGTTTTTGTGCTATGTGCCAGTTGACGAAAAGATTAATTCACCAGCAGCGGGGGCGGGGGTCACTGGCTGGGTGCCACTTTTCCGAATTACAACAAAAGCCGAAGGGGAGTCGGGGCGCGCCAGCGTTATGCTCCAATCTGTCATTCAAACGGCAAGTTTATAACTAGGGGTGTCGAAATGAAATTTCTGGACAGTGTTAGAGCTCATCTTATGCGAAGGAGTATTTGCGGCATTTTGTTAAGCAGTCTTGCGCTCACCTCGTTTGCCCGATCAAACCTCGACTACACCGCAACACCACCGCTATCGCAGCAATTTTCCAATGACCCCATGGTCATGCTCGCACTCGCGAGTGATCACCAGTTGTTTATTCGCGCCTATAACGAGTTTGATGACTTGGATGGCGACGGCCAACCCGATTCTGGCTATAGCCATAATTTTGCTTATGTCGGCTATTTCGATAATAAAAAATGTTATGCCTACGATGGCGGTATCTTTTCACCAACAGCGACAGCACCGACTCCGGCTGGCAATCGCGATATTCTCCAGTACTGCTCAGGGAACGAATGGAGCGGTAACTTCTTAAACTGGCTGACCATGACCCGCGCAGATATCGTAAGAATGGTGCTTTATGGGGGTTATCGATCGACCGATACACCGACAGAGACTGTTCTGGAGCGCGCTTATTTACCCAGTGATGCGCATAGCTTTGCGAAATATTATGCCGGGGATGATATTGACAATTTAATGGGATCGAGCGATTTAGGGACTGTCCCGAATTGTAGGGGGGGCGAGCGAATATGCCAGGGGGTTACCTTTTGCAATACATCCCGACCGGTGAATGGGAACCATTTGTCCCATCACCGGCTAAGTGCAACTCAGCCGCCTTTGCTTAGGGTGGTCAAAGGAAATTACTCATTATGGGGGAGTAGTGAGCGTTATCAGTGTTTGACATTGCCTTCAGGAGGAGAGACTAACGAAAACAATGTGCTTGACCAGGTGCAACCAGACCCCAATGTTGCAGACCTTCAGCCTAATGGATTAAAGACACAGGGTGTCAACGCGGAGGGGGCGCAGGTATTGGGTTTAGCGATTAAGTCTAGGTCGCCGTTAAAAAGTGACGTGCGGGACTTTGATGTTAGGGTCAGGGTGTGTGGTGCGAACTCTGATGGCGGGGTACATAAATGTAAAACCTATGGTCAGAGTAGAAAGCCGATTGGGGTGCTTCAAGAAGTCGGTGGAGACGGTACGATTAAATTCGGCTTGATAACCAGAGGCTATAACACCAATAAATCCTTTGGGGTTTTGCGGAAAAACATCAGTTCTTTTGAGGATGAAATCAATCCAGATGGCACCTTCAAAGTGCCGCCGGTGGGGAAGCTTTATGAAACCCCACAGGATGTTCCTGAATCAATTGTTGGCACGCTGAATGCGCTTCGATTGGTTGATTACCGCTACAACTATCAGGCGAATGGTGATTGGCGAGATACCTACTATCGAGGAACCTATCTGCGACAAATTGCTGGCGTTGAGTTTGGTCCTCCACCCACTTCAACTGGTAGCGACAATCCAGGAACTGCCCATAACCGATACAATTTTTTCGATCCGGACAATGCACCATACGATTGTACGTGGGGGAGAAAGTCATTTGTTGATGGAGAGTGTCGTAACTGGGGTAACCCTTTTAGCGAGTTAATGGCGGAAGCCTACCGGTATTTGGCTGGAGCACCTGATCCAAAAGTAACGGACCCAAACCGCTTAGATGACGACGAAATTCCCGGCTTGAGGGTGGCAGACTGGAACCCGCCTACACGTGCCCCTGATCCAGATGACGAAGAAGCAGTAGCTGCTGCAGGAGATCTTTCGTGTATCAATATGAATGTTCTGGCTTTTAATGCTAGTGCAGTCTCTTATGATGGTGATGAATTAGCTACGGAAACGACCTATTCCTTACGTATAGGCAAGGAAGAGGACGATGAAAGTATTGCGAACCTGACCAAGCTTATTGGCGATGATGAGGAAATTACGGGTGGCTTGTATTTTATTGGGTCTTCGGGAGGGGGAGATGACAACTTGCAGTGCACGGCTAAGCAGGTAACAAACTTAGCTGATGTTAGGGGTACTTGCCCTGATGCACCGCGTCTGGAAGGTTCTTATTTGGTATCTGGCTTGGCTCACTTTGTTAAAACGAGGGATGTCTTAGCACACGTTCCAGGAAAAAATACCATTTCAACTTTTGGGGTTAGATTGGCCGGGGATTTGCCAAATATTGAACTGGAGGATATGGGTATCACGATAATTCCGGCTTGTAATAACGTAACGGATGGCGTTAATTGCGCTTTAGTGGATTTTCGTAAATTGGAGTCTCCTGAAGATGCTCCTAATACAGATTTCTATTTTGTATCGTGGGAAGATTCTGAGCAAGGGGGGGATTACGACCAAGACCTAAATGGCGTTATTAGTATAAATGTCAGCGGGGATGTGGTTACCGTAGGCGCTCGGGTTGGTCAGATTTCATCTCGGAAAGTTCTAAACTTTGGCTACATTGTTTCCGGCGCCCAAGAGCAAAATGGTTATAACCCTGCGGTGCAAGTAAAAACGGAAGTGGAGCTTAATAGAAACAACGATGGCTATTACGTAGAAACGTTGCACCATTTCTACTGCCCGGGCGGTATTAATTGTTCTCAGCAAAACGACTGGGTGTACGAAGACTTTAAGCTTACAAGCGATGAGGAATCGGTCGCTGGAGGTATGTTGGAAGACCCGCTCTGGTATGCCACTAAGTGGGGTGGCTTTACAGACTCCAACACTCAGGGTAATGCTATTCCGATCCCAGACCTCGATAGCGAATGGAAAGGCTCGGATGGTAATCCAGTCGGCTATACCCTGGTTCGCAACCCTGCGGATTTAAGCGAACGGCTTAGTGAATCCATTAAAGGCCTTATCAAGCGCCCGGCATCTGGATCTGGAGCAGCTGTTGCCTCTAATACGCTGACGGGTGAAGGTCTCCTTCTTCAGGCGGCGTATAAGCCGGAGGTGGCCTCGGGTGATGATGTCGTCAGTTGGGTCGGTATTTTAAACGGATTGTTTTTTGATTCTTTTGGCAATATGCGGGAGGACTCGAATAATAACCAACAATTGGATGATGCAGACAATATTATCCAAATTTATTATGACGATAACGCTAAAGACACGTTGGTAAGGCGTATGCCGTTCCATGAGGACCCAGAAAATATTCCGTCTGACTCGATTGTTTCTGGCCTTTCTTTGGAGTCTATCAAGCCCGTTTGGAGTGCGCGTGATGAGTTGGCGAGCTTGACCGACGACCAAAAGCGGACACAGCGAACTTATGGTGTACCTGCCAGTGGCGAACTTGCGAGTAAAGGGCGACATATATTCACATCCATTGATCGAGCTGGGACGAACACACCCGTTGATGGCATCACCACAAATAGTGATGTGGTCGACTTCATTGCCTCTGTCTTCAATGGCTCCAACGCGTTGGATGGCCTGGGTAGCGAAAACTATAAATTACTTGGTGTTGCGAATGGTGAAGTGGCCGGCCAGGTGGTGGACTTTATAAGAGGTGTGGAAGGCATTGAAGGCTTCCGTAATCGCACTGTCGATTACGATGGCAGTGGTGAACGCAAGCCATGGATTCTTGGTGATATTGTGCATTCCACCCCTGCCGTTGTTGGTCGTCCATCGGACGGCTACAACGTGTCCTACAGCGATCAGACCTACACTGCGTTCCGTAACCACTATCGTAATCGTCGTCAGGTAGCTTATGTGGGGGCAAACGATGGCATGTTGCACGCGTTTAATATGGGTGTGTATGACGAAATGAATCGCTCGTTTACACCCAGTGGCCATCCTCTGGGTGCGGAGTTGTGGGCATATGTCCCTTACAACTTGTTACCCCACCTTAAATGGCTTACCCAACCAGATTACAGCCACGTTTATTATGTGGACTCCTCAGTTAAAGCTTACGACGTCAATATTTTCCCAAGCACCGGTGCCACGGGACGAAATCCTTACGGCTGGGGAACGATTATTGTGGTGGGTATGCGCTTCGGCGGTGGTGAGTATGAGGTAAATATCGACGGAGAAAGTGGCCTTCGTAAATTACGCTCTGCCTACATGATTTTTGACGTAACCAACCCAGAAGAAAAGCCGAGGTTGATCGCCGAGATTACGGACGAAGATATGGGTTTCACCATAGCCGAACCGGAGTTGGTGCATTTTCGTCAAGGCAAGACAGCGGGCGGATTTATTACAGCCGAGGGCGAGCAGCAGCCGCAGCTGCAGCGTAACGATTGGCATTTGGTCTTTGGCAATGGTCCAACGAGTCTTGATAAGGGTATAAGTGATAAGCCTGCCAAGCTTTTCTATTTGGATTTAAAGAATGTAAGTGATGGACTAAAACCGGTAACAGTAACTACCAGTAATGGACATATTGGTGGCATCACAGCAGTAGACTGGAATGGTGACTACCAAGACGACCGACTTTACATCAGCGTTGTGGGTGATGGCTCTAGTAACAATCTGGGGAGTTTGCACGATGCGCCATTAGCTTCTAATAACGTAATTGGAACGGTAAGGTCCTTGTTGACTGATGTTAATGCTCCTTTCAGTGTGCCAGTGCTGCCAGTACGAAACCTGGAAACAGGTGACTTTTGGGTTTTCGCTGGCTCTGGTCGCTTATTGGTAAGTGATGATTTGGATAATGTCTACCAGGGCGCCTATTACGGAATTAAAGTGAGTCAAGTTCAGAGTGATGGTGAAAGACTTGAGACGCCTGTGCGCACTAGTGACCTCTACAATGTGACTGACCACTCTGTGTATGAGAAAGAGATTTTCGGCGCAACCATGGTGCGCAACGGCGGGGCCAATCTGGGAACCATAGAAGAGTTTCAGCGAGATAATATAGATGTTGATGGCAACAGGGGATGGTATCGAACATTTGCTCGTAGCAATGAATCGAATTTTGTACCAACGTCACTTCTTAGAACGGCGCTTTTAATTAATACCTATACACCGGGTATTTCAGATTGTGAGCCTTTAGGGACATCCTACTTATATGCATTGAATGCATTTAACGGCTTGGCTGATACCAGTTTGGGCAATTTGGTGCGCGGCACAGCGGATGAGGCTGGTTATAAAAAGGTAGAAGAGATCTACGGTGAGACGGCTGGGGTTGCAATGAACGTCACGTTTACGGGTAATGACACTGGCACTATTCCTACGTCCCCAGGGGAGCTAACGAAATATGATTACGGGGCGGCTCCAACACCTGGCGGACGCCGCTCGTGGACTGAAATACCCTTGGATATCGTTCGTTAACAAAGCTCATTGAGCGCTAGCGGCAGCTATTATGAAAAAGCAAAAAGGTTTTACCCTGATCGAGGTAATGATAGTAGTGGTGATTGTCGCGATACTCGCGGCAGTCGCCATTCCCT
>CAYTQQ010000054.1:0-2945 GCA_964440135.1 uncultured Cellvibrionaceae bacterium
GCAGTTGGCTTTTAACCAATTGGTCGCGCGTTCGAATCGCGCACGACCCACCACAACAATAAAGGGATGCCAGTTTGGTATCCCTTTTTTTTTATGGCCCTGTTTTTTGGGTCGCTATTTTAGACCGCTATTTTTAGGGCACTATAATTAGGCCTTATTTACTAGAGCACTGAGACCACCCGTCGGTGCGCGTGAGCAGGGAGTAAAACCGGTGGTGGTCTTGTGCTAGAATCCCCTGCCTTTTATTAGAGCTCCGTGTAAGCATGTCCAAATCAGTAACGCTCGCTTCCAACGATATTCAATCTGCCCAGATTCTGGTGCAAGAGCATCTCGCGCGTGCCTGGAGTGCACCTCAATACACGCCTGCGGAAGAGGCTGCCTATAAAACCCGTATTGCCGAACTGTTAAAGCAACACAACGCGGTGTTGGTGGCTCACTATTACACCGACCCCCTGATCCAGTCACTCGCGGAAGCAACCGGTGGTTGTGTGTCGGATTCACTGGAGATGGCCCGCTTTGGTAAAAATCATCCGGCCACCACGCTGGTAGTAGCCGGCGTTAAATTTATGGGTGAAACCGCCAAAATACTCACCCCTGAAAAACGTGTCCTGATGCCAACACTGGAGGCGACTTGCTCGCTTGATCTGGGTTGTCCGGCGGATGAGTTCGCCGCATTTTGTGATCAGCATCCCGACCGCACTGTGGTGGTGTATGCCAACACCTCGGCAGCCGTAAAAGCCCGGGCTGATTGGGTGGTGACTTCAAGCATTGCGTTGGATGTGGTGGATTACCTTGATCGCCAGGGTAAGAAAATTCTGTGGGCACCCGATAAGCACCTGGGTACCTACGTGCAGCAAAAAACCGGCGCTGATGTACTACTGTGGGATGGCGCGTGCATTGTGCACGAAGAGTTCAAGGCCAAAGGTATTCTTGATTTGCAAACTCTCTATCCGGAGGCGGCGGTGCTGGTGCACCCGGAATCACCTTCGGCGGTGGTTGAGTTAGCTGATATGGTGGGCTCGACGTCTCAGCTCATCAAGGCGGCCCAAACCTTGCCCCATAAAGAATTTATTGTGGCCACGGATCAGGGCATCTTTTACAAAATGCAGCAACTGAATCCGGATAAAGTCTTCCATATTGCCCCCACGGCCGGCAGCGGAGCGACGTGCCGCAGTTGTGCTAATTGCCCATGGATGGCCATGAACGCGCTCGATAATCTTGCATCAGTTTTTGAGCGTGCCGACAACGAAATTCATGTCGCTCCCGAATTGGCGCGGCAGGCGATGATTCCCTTGCAGCGGATGTTGGATTTCAAAAAGTAAGTGTCGAAGAGCGGCGGGCAGAGAGAAAAAACCGCACCAAGTCTGCTTGTTTCCAGTGTCGCCTGTCAGTACCATTGCCGCTTTGCTTTCCGACCCCCAAGGGCGTTAATGTCGCGCGCGACACAACTCAACGGAGCAGTTGATGATTCAAGGTAGTATGGTTGCCCTGGTAACCCCGATGAACCCGGATAATTCCCTGGATTGGGACAGTTTGCACAAACTGGTCGACTGGCATTTGGAGCAGGGCACCCATGGTGTAGTGGCGGTCGGCACGACCGGCGAATCGCCCACCTTGACCGTTGAAGAACACCTTGAAGTGATCAAGCGGGTGGTCGATCAGGTCAATGGTCGCATCCCTGTTATTGCCGGTACCGGCGCCAACTCCACCCTTGAAGCGATCGAATGGACGTCAGCGGCCAAAGACATAGGCGCTGATGCCTGTCTACTGGTTACGCCTTATTACAACAAGCCCACCCAAGAGGGCTTGTTTCTGCATCATGAGCACATTGCCAAGGCAGTGGCCATTCCTCAGATTCTCTATAACGTTCCCGGCCGTACCGGCGTCGATATGAAAACCGACACAGTGCTGCGCCTGGCGCAGGTACCGAACATCATCGGTATCAAAGAAGCTACGGGTGATATTCCCCGCGCCCGGGATTTAATCGCACGGGCGCCTAAAGAGTTTGCCGTGATCTCCGGTGACGATGCCACTGCGGTAGAACTTATTCTCGCGGGTGGGCGCGGGGATATTTCCGTCACTGCGAATGTCGTACCCCGTGCTATTGCCCAGATGTGTGAACTGGCATTGGCCGGTAGCGCTGCACAAGCAAGGGAACTTAATGAGCGTTTGATGCCTTTGCACCAGGCGATGTTTGTGGAGTCGAATCCAATTCCGGTCAAATGGGCGGTAGCGCAACTGGGCCTGATTAATACGGGCATTCGTCTGCCGTTAACGCCATTATCGGCACCCTATCACCAACAGGTTCAATCTGCCTTACACGCCGCTGGACTGCTGTAGAGATTTTTCATGACAATAATGACTGTAAAAACAAAAGCGATTTTTCCTCTGTTATTGGTCGCGCTGACCCTCCCGCTATCCGGTTGCGGCATATTTTTTGGTGACGATGGCTGGTTTCGAAATCGCAGCGGCGATTATCTGAAGGCAGACAATATTGCGCCGCTGAAACTGGATGAAAATCTCGATAAGAGTGCTCTCGGTGAGCTTTATCCCATTGCGCCTTTGTCAATGTCTGAGCTTGAATCCCTGCCGGAGTCTTATGATGTTCCGCGCCCCCTTCCGCTGTCGGCCAACATGCTCGAGGAGAGAGTAAAAATTCAGCGCCTCGGGGGTGAGACATGGATTCTAATGAACGTCGCACCGGGTGAAATTTGGCCGCGTTTGCGCAGCTTCCTCACCGTAAACGGCTTGACTGTGATCCGGGCCGATACCAGCAGTGGTGTCATCGAAACCGATTGGGTGCAATTTAAAACCGACTTGAGCACTTATGACCGCTATCGCTTACAGGTGGATCAGGGTGTCCAGCCGGATACCAGTGAAATTCATATCACTCATATGAGCATTCCGAGCGGCACCGAGCCGTCGTCGGCCCTTTCCTGGCCAGC
>CAYTQQ010000054.1:3045-15095 GCA_964440135.1 uncultured Cellvibrionaceae bacterium
CTCATATGAGCATTCCGAGCGGCACCGAGCCGTCGTCGGCCCTTTCCTGGCCAGCCGCATCTGTTAATCCAGAGCGGGAAAGATGGCTGTTGGATGAGTTAGCAGCGACTTTGGCCAGTGATACCAGCGAAGGCGGTACTTCGTTGCTTGCCCAAACCATCGGCGGTGCCGCAAAAGCCGGTTTAGCCTCCATCAATGGTGAGCCAGTGCTCCGATTACGTCTGGAGCGTGCCCGGGCGTTGGGTACCTTGTCCCACGCGGCCAAACAAGAAGGTTTTTCACTTTACGAAAGCAATGCTGCGCAGGGCATCTTTTACGTTCACTATCGCAGGCTCGATCCGGATGGTCCGGGCTGGTTTGCGCGCAAGTGGAGCGGTTTCCGCAACTCCAAAGCCATCACTGGCGTCTTTGGGGTCCCGGAAGATGAAGCGATCACGCTCAAAAGCCCTTATACACTGGCGGAACTGTCCGCTCAGCTGCCGCGTGGCGAAGCCTTTGAAAATCCGCCATTGACTAATCGCAAGCAGGAGAAGAATCTGCCTGATGCGCCTGGTTACTTGATCATCGTTACGGGTGAAGACCAGGATCTGGTGGTGCGGATACGCGATCCTTACGGCAAACGTTTGGAGGCACGCCAGACCCGGGAATTGCTGACGGTTATCCGCAAGAACCTGATTTAACCGTTCGTTATCATGCGCTTTGCATCTTTGGGTAGCGGCAGTAGCGGTAACGGCCTGTTAGTGGAGTGGGACGCGGGCAGCCTGCTCCTGGACTGTGGTTTCAGTGTCCGGGAGACGGAAGCGCGCCTGCATCGCCTCGGCAAGTCGCCCCGCGATCTCGCTGCTATCGTCGTCACCCACGAACACGGCGACCATATCAAGGGTGTAGCAGCCCTTGCCCGTCGCTATCAATTGCCGGTTTATATGACTCCCGGTACCTACCACAGTCGCAATTTGGGCGAGCTGCCCGATTTGCGGTTGATCCATGGCTACAGTGCGTTTGAACTCAACGGCTTGCAGGTACAACCGGTGGCAGTACCCCACGATGCCCGTGAACCTTGCCAATTTATTTTTCACTATCGCCAACGCCGCTTGGGCGTGCTCACCGATTTGGGGAGTATTACCGCCCATGTTGAAGCGAGTTACCAGAACTGCGATGCCATGGTGCTGGAAGCCAACCATGATCCGCTGATGTTGGCCTCGGGCCCTTATCCGCCCTCATTAAAACAACGGGTGGGTGGGCAGTGGGGCCATTTGAGCAATCAGCAAGCGGCAGGATTTCTGGAGCGTATTGATGTGCGCCGCCTGCAACATCTGGTGGTAGCGCACATTAGTCAGAAAAATAATTCTGTTGAGGTCGCGCAAAGGGCGTTAGCCAGTGTCATAACGGATGTTGCGCAGGTAACTTACGCTTGTCAGGATAGAGGATTTGATTGGCTGGCGGTTAAATAGGGTAATTTGTCCGGGCCGATTTTTCTGATCTATTCTGCAGGCTACTGTCGGCGCCAGCCAGCTATCGGACAGCCATTATCGGCAAAGGAGATTATTGTGATTGAACGTCGTCGCTATGAGCGCACTGCGGCTACCGTCAGGGTGGAAATGAGCCATCCCGGGTTCGGCACTATTGTGGGCTTTACCAAAGATATATCCGAGGGCGGTGCCCTGGTGCAAATCGATAATCAGCCCACGCCGCCAGTCGGCACGGAAGTCGAGGTGCGCTTCAAAAAAGCCGTGGGGCCGATCAACCTTGAGCCAGTGCGGATGCGCGTAATGCATCACTTCCGCAACACCATCGGTTTGATGTTCCTCAAATAGCGGCGTGACATTGACGCGGTTTAACCAGGGTGGTGGCGAGCGTCTTCCCTTCTTTTTCCAGCTGGGCAACGTCAGTGCAGGGCAGCTGATCATTCTCGCTCAGATCGAGCATGCGCAAATTAAGCAGCCCCAGTAATGGCGCCACGTCTTCCAGCTGGTTGTCTCTGAGGATAACCACCTGCAAACGGGGCATTTGAGCGAGTTCCGGGACAGTGCGTAACGCGTTGTGTGCCAGATTAATTTCTTCCAAAGCAGAGAAAACCGCCAGTCCACTTAAGGATTGAATGCCCGCACTGCTGCAATTCAGGCGGGTTAGCGCCGAGGCTTGATGAACCGAGTTGTCCAGGATGGTTTGCTCGACACACTTGGCGAGGAATTGATCAGCAATTTGATAGTCAGTAAACAGTGAGGGCGGGGTGTATACCACCCGGTCATTGACGCTAACTGAATAGCCACAGGCCGTGCTCAGGAGGATAATGAGTAGTCCGTTCAGCTTCCATAAAAGTTTGCTGTGCATAATCACTCCTGCTGTGTTAGAAACCTAATAGTTTTGTTGGGTCGTACAACGTTCATTAATTATGCGGTATTTAAGTGACGCGGCAAACTTTAAAAATTAGTTGAGCAGTAAATCAGTTGGTTGCACATGTGAAACGGCTGGTTATTCATTGATTAAAAGGAGCTACCATGAAATTTTTTCTGAAATTTTTTCTGACATTGACGCTGGTGGGTTGTACCACGGTGGACCCTTACTCAGGGGAGCAGAAAACCAGTAACACCGCAAAAGGTGCGGGCATTGGTGCTGTTGCTGGTGCTGTTATTGGTGCTGCATCCGCGAGCAAAAGCGATCGCAAAAAAGGCGCTCTGACCGGTGCAGTGGTCGGTGGTGCGATCGGTGGTGGAGTGGGCAACTACATGGATCGGCAGGAAGCTGTCTTGCGTGAGCGTTTGCAGGGCAGTGGTGTGCAGGTTCGCCGCGAAGGTAACAACCTGTATCTGGTGATGCCAGGCAATATTACTTTTGCTACCGGACGAGCAGAAATCCGCGCGGACTTTTATGAGGTGTTGAACTCTGTAGGACTGGTCCTGAAAGAATTTAACAAGACCGCCATTCGTGTTAGCGGTCACACGGATTCCACCGGTGGTGATTCACTGAACCAAACCCTCAGTGAGCAACGCGCAGAAAGTGTTCGTTCTTATTTGATTACTCAGAGCGTCGCGGCTGGCCGGATTCAGGCTTATGGATATGGTCCGCGCTATCCGATTGCATCAAACTCCACCGAAGCTGGTCGTCAGGCCAACCGTCGTGTTGAGCTGGAGCTGGTGCCCATCGAGTAAGTTTTATCTGCCGGGCGCAGTGTAAGAGGCCACCTTCGGGTGGCCTTTTTTATGAACAGTTTTTATAGGCATTTTTTTAGAGTGGTATAGTGCGGCAGCGTATGCCGGGTTTCTGTTAACACCGGTCCATGAAATTACGCTCACGCTCATATTTTATTTTCAACATAAACAAATTCAGTCTGCGAGCGCTTTATGGAGTCCACTGCTTTGCCCGCTTCAGCTCCGTTCTTGCTGCCAGTGGTGTGTAATCAACCGGCGCATCAGGAAGTAGCTGCCAGACTTGCGCAGCAACTGCAGCAGCCGTTATTAGTGGAGTGCGATCTACACGCGCTGACTGAAACCGCGTTTGTATTAATGGTGGATGGGCAGGGCATTGCACTGCAGCAAACCGGACGTAAAGCGCCTGGCCCTATACGTGCGGAATTTACCGCAGGCGCGGTCGATCATCGGCGTAAGTTTGGCGGCGGCAAAGGCCAGATGATTGCCAAGGCAGTTGGGATTAAGGCGGGGGTGTTGCCCCACGTTCTTGACGTAACGGCGGGTCTGGGTAAGGACGCATTTGTGCTGGCAAGTTTGGGTTGCAGAGTGCAATTGCTGGAGCGCTCGCCAGTTGTACATGCGCTGCTGGCCGATGGACTCGAGCGGGCCAATCTGGTTGCCGCTGCACAGGATCAAGATTTGCTGAATATTCTCCAGCGGATGCAGTTACTGGCGGCGGACAGTCGTGATTATCTGGTCGGGTTGGCGGAGGCTGAGCGCCCCGATGTGATTTATCTTGACCCCATGTTTCCTGAGCGCGAGAAGGCGGCCGATGTTAAAAAAGAGATGCGCGCTTTTCATCAGATCGTGGGGAAGGATGAAGACGCCGGAGACTTACTGCATTCTGCCTTGCGCAGCGCACGCTATCGCGTGGTCGTAAAGCGTCCGCGCAAAGCGCCGTTTCTGGGGGGGCAGGCACCCAGCTATCAGCTGGAAGGTAAATCCAGTCGCTATGATATTTATGCGTTAAAAAAACTGCCCGACGCAATCAATAGTGCAGGATAGCTTTCCGCGTTTCTTTAGTTTTTCTTATCGTTAAAAAAATGCCAAATTCGGCTGATGGTCATGCGCAATTGAGCAGCCATGGCAATGATAAAACCAACGCCGCCCACCACCAATCCCAGCAATACCACCAGCTCTTGCGGCAGCGACGGCGCCATTAGCTGGCTCGCACCATAAATAGTAACCAGGCCACAAAAGAACAAGCTTACCCCTAAGCGAAACTGCCGGAATAACACGTCAAAGGGTGTTGCCATAAGTGTTTTATATAAAGATTTGTAGCGTGCGTGCATGGGCTGATTCGTCAATAAACAGGTGGAGCAATTCAAGGGTTAAGGCTGTTGTGATAGCGACTGTTTCAAGTGGCAAAAAAATCACCGGCAGGCGCAGAAAAAAATGGTGAATACACCATTTTTATAGTATATAGCTGCGACTTCTTTCCTCGCGTGAGCGCGTATCTTGACCACATCTGAACCCGCAGAGTTCATCCTTAATGACTTGGCTGATGCCTTGCATGAAACCGGCTATCACATCATAAGTAATGCTTTGCCACTTGGCTTGATCGAACCGCTATGGCGTGAGCTGCAAACTTTACCAGAGACCGAATTAAAAGTTGCCGGAATCGGTCGACAAGATGACTTCCAACTTAATCGGCAAATTCGCCGTGACAGAATCCACTGGTTTGATGGCAGCAGTGCCCCGCAGGCTGACTTTCTAACGTGGATGGAAGCGTTGCGCCAAGGGCTGAATCAGCGATTGTTTCTGGGTCTATTTGATTACGAATGCCATTACGCCAGTTACGCCCCCGGCGCATTTTATAAAAAGCATGTTGATGCGTTTAAAGATCAGCGTCTGGTGTCTCAGGCAAATCGGGTGCTGTCGACGGTGCTCTATTTGAATCCCGATTGGCGGCCGGGGGATGGCGGCGAGTTACTTATGTACGACACGCAAGATACCCGGTTGCTGGAATCAATTGCCCCGGAGTATGGCAAGCTGGTGGTTTTTCTCAGCGAAAATTTTCCTCACGAAGTAAAGCCAACGGCTAATGATCGCCACAGCGTGGCTGGATGGTTTCGAACCCAGCCGCACAATCCCCTGTTTTAACCAGCCCGCCAACCCTCAGGCGAACCGGCGCTGGTGCCAGGCATTAGCGATCGAGTTCTCCCGTCTCCAGGAAGGGAGACGCATCAATGTCCGTGGCATCCATCATGCCGGCAATACGCTGGAGCGATGACAAAATCATGGATTGCTCCCAGTCCGCCAAGGCGTCAAATTTTTGCGCAAATTCATGTTGCAACGCCGTGGGCGCCGTTTCTAAAAGTTGTTGGCCAGATTTGGTCAGGTGAATGTGCACTTTCCGTTTATCTTCGTTGGAGCGTCGGCGCAAAATCAGCTCCCGTTTTTCCAGGCGATCAAGAATGCTGGTGACGGTGGCCTGACTCAGACTAACGTCGCGCGCAAGCTCGCTGATAATCGCATCGCCCTGGCGCTGGATGGCCTGCATTAGCAGCAATTGCGGGCCGGTTACTGAAGCCGTTTTTACCAGTTGCTTGGAGTGTAAATCGGTGGCGCGGATTACGCGGCGCAAGGCTACTAATACTTTTTCTGCGTTACTCATAAGATCTCGCCAAGCCGTGTGGGTGCGTGATGAATGCGTGATTATAGGTGTGAAACAACATAACTCAAAAACCGGCGCACGATAAAACAGCGCTCTGGAAATGAAAAAATGGTTAGTGTACAATGCAATTTATCGATCGCATTTAGCTGATTATGCATAATTAACGTGATGATTTAATAGCTAAAGCGTATAAATACTTTCAACACAAATCATTTTATTTTTTATGACTAGCGTTACGGAAGCATCAGACATCTCACATTCTTACCGGGCGGGCAAGCTGAGCTTGTGCCGCCCGGTGCCAGAAGACGGTTACCATGTGCATCAGCTGGTTGCCGCCAGTCCTCCTTTGGATACCAACTCCATCTATTGCAACCTGTTGCAAGCAACCCACTTCAAAGACACCTCTATAGCCGCCAAGCTTGATGGCCAACTGGTTGGTTTTGTTTCAGGTTATCTCCTTCCCGCTCAGCCCGACACTCTCTTTGTCTGGCAAGTAGTGATCGCGAAAATGATGCGCGGTCAAGGGCTTGCCAAGCGGATGTTATTACAGCTGTTAAGCGATCTGCAGAGCAAAAATACGCAATATATCCACACCACCATCACTCCCGATAATCACGCCTCATGGGCGTTATTTCGCAGTCTGGCGCGGCAGCTCAATTGTGCGCTCGACAGCGAGTTGATATTCGCCCGAGACGCACATTTTGGTGGCGCCCATGAGGATGAGCATCTGTTGCGCCTGGGGCCAATTTCACCTGCGGCTGTTACTGAACAGCTAGCGGCATTAAATGAACAAGCAGCTGGCGCAAACGAGTTACACCTGGAGCGCTAATTCATTTATTCGCCATGCAATTACCCGTTCGCTATCTTTTTTATCTTTCGAATTGTGAATGCCAGCAGGCACTGGTTGATGTATCCGGTGATGTTATTTATCCAACAGGCAAATAGTAATAACAGGCTGTTAGTTAATAGCACCGCTGAACTGACGATTAACTTACTTGAGGAAAACTCATGACCATATTCAATGAAATGGAATCAGCCGTTCAATCTTATGCACGATCATTTCCCGCGGTGTTTAATCGCGCTCGCGGCAGTTATCTCTATGATGCGGACGGCAAAGCTTATCTCGATTTTCTCGCCGGTGCAGGCTCACTTAACTACGGCCATAACAACCCCTTATTAAAACAAGCGCTGCTTGAATACATTGAGCGCGATGGCATTACTCACGGCCTGGATATGCACACGGATGCGAAAGCGCATTTTCTCGAGGTCTTTCGCGATAAGGTATTAACGCCCAGAAAAATGGATTACCGCCTGCAGTTTACCGGGCCGACCGGCACTAATGCGGTAGAGGCGGCGCTAAAAATTGCGCGCAAAGTGACTGGGCGCAGCAACATTATTTCGTTTACCAATGGCTTCCATGGTGTATCGCTGGGCGCCGTCGCCGCAACCGGTAATCAACACCATCGCGGCGGGGCCGGCATCGCGCTTGATAATGTAACGCGGATGCCGTTTTGTGGTTATCACGGACGCGATGCCGATACCTTAAAAATGATGGATAAATTGCTGGCTGACCCCTCCAGTGGTGTGGATCATCCTGCCGCCGTCATTGTGGAAACCGTTCAAGGTGAGGGCGGCCTGAACGTCGCCGAAAAAACCTGGTTGCAGGGCTTGGAAAAACTGTGCAAGAAATACGACATTCTGCTGATCGTTGATGATATTCAAGCGGGTTGTGGTCGTACCGGCACCTTTTTTAGTTTTGAGCCCAGTGGCATCACGCCGGATATTATCACGCTGTCTAAATCCCTGAGTGGCTTCGGCTTACCGCTGGCGGTAGTGCTGCTCAAGCCGGAGCTGGATCAATGGCTACCGGGTGAACACAACGGTACTTTCCGCGGAAATAACCATGCTTTCGTTACTGCTGCGGCCGCCATTGAGCATTACTGGAACGATGATTCGTTTGCCGAAGAGGTGCAGCAAAAAGCGCAGCTGGTGCATAAGAAATTCAAAAACATCAGTGATAAGTACGGTGTAACCGAGTTGCGTGTGAAAGGTCGCGGCATGATGCAGGGACTTGAATGTCGCTCAGGAGAAATCGCCGAAAAAATTTCTCGCGCCGCCTTTGCACGTGGCCTGATTATTGAAACCGCAGGTAACCGTGGGCAAGTGGTTAAGTGCTTTTGTCCGCTCACCATTAGCGAGGCAGATTTAAATCGTGGACTGGATATTATTAGCGAAAGCGTTGCTGAAGTCTTTAAGCAAAAGACCTTAAGCAAAGTGGGTTAATCCATAAGCCAGCGCGTCACTCAAACACCGATCACCAAATACCGATTATCAAACACTGATCATTAAACAGAGGTTAAGCAATGATTGTAAGAAATTTACCAGAAGCCGAGAAAACGGAACGACGCATCGTCTCAGAGGGCTGGGAAAGTACCCGGCTCTTGCTGAAAAACGATAACGTCGGATTTTCATTTCACATCACCACTATTTATAAAAATGCCGAGTTGCATTTGCATTACCAAAATCACTTTGAAGCGGTCTACTGCATGAGCGGTAAAGGAACAATCGAAGACCTGGCGGCTGACACGGTGCATCCGATTACCCCGGGAACCCTCTATGTCCTCAATAACCATGACCAACATATTTTGCGTGCTGAAGAAGAAATGAAAATGGTGTGTGTATTTAACCCACCGCTGCATGGAAAAGAAGTGCATGACGCTGATGGGGTTTATCCTTTGGAAGCTGAAGCTGTTAATGATTAACAGGCCGACACCTGAGCAGAAAATGAGCCAGTGGAAAGAAGTCAGTGAAATAATCAGTAAGTGGAAGAAATAGCAACAACCGGAGAATTGTTTTGTTACACACGGTAGAAAAAATTGGCGGCACTTCCATGTCGGAATATGCTGCGGTCAGAGATAACATCATCCTTGCAAAAGGCAAACAAGAGCCGCTCTATCAACGCATTTTTGTGGTTTCTGCCTATGGCGGATTAACCGACTTGTTGCTCGAAAACAAACGCAATGGTCAGCCGGGCGTCTACGGATTTTTCGCCAGCACCGATAGCGACACCCCTTGGCAGGAAGCGTTTGTCACTCTGCGTAAACGCATTTTCTCCATCAATGAAGAACTCTTTGGCGCTACCGCACTGAGACAAGCGGCGGATGAATTTATAGGGCAGCGGTTGGCGGACGCTGAACGTTGTCTGAGCGACTTGCAGCGCTTATGTCAGCACGGTCACTTTGAATTGACGGCGCATTTATTTACGGTGCGCGAAATGCTTGCCAGTATTGGTGAGGCGCATAGCGCCTGGAATATGACCCAGCTATTACAAGCGGATGGCGTGAATGCTCGCTTTGTCGATCTCACCGGTTGGCAATCACAGCAAGTCGAAAATCTCGATGAAATGATTGGCCGCAAGTTCGCCTCGGTCGATCTGGCTACCGAGCTGCCTATCGTTACCGGCTACACCCACTGCAGCGAAGGTTTGATGGCCAGTTTTGATCGCGGTTACAGTGAAATGACCTTTAGTCGTATTGCGGTATTAACCGGTGCCCGGGAAGCCATTATTCATAAGGAATATCATCTGAGCAGTGCCGATCCACGCTTGGTAGGTGAGCCCAATGCGGTACCGATTGGGCGCACAAATTATGATGTGGCCGATCAGCTGGCCAACCTGGGGATGGAAGCCATTCATCCGCGTGCGGCGAAAGGTCTGCGCCAGGCAGAAATTCCCTTGCGCATTAAAAATACGTTTGAACCGGATCACCACGGCACCCTGATTACTGGTGACTACGTCAGCGATACCCCGCGGGTAGAAATTATTGCCGGCCGTAAACGGCTGTACGCTATTGAGCTGTTCGAGCAGGACATGATGGGCAGCATTGATAAATTCGACTCCAGCATCCTGTCTGTACTTGCACGTTTTAAAGCCTACGTGGTCAGTAAAGACATGAACGCAAATACCATTACGCACTATGTGGCGGCGAATTTAAAAACCGTAAGGCGCATTCGCGAGGCGCTTGCAGAGCAGTATCCCGGTGCTGAAATCAGTGTGCGCAAAGTGGCAGTCGTCTCTGCGATCGGCAGTGACATCAAAGTCCCGGGCATGTTGGCCAAAACGGTGGCGGCATTGGCTGAAGTCAACATCAGTATCTTGGCGATGCACCAGTCATTGCGTCAGGTGGATATGCAATTTGTGATTGACGAAGATGATTACGACCTGGCGGTCCAACAGCTGCATCGTTGCCTGGTCGAAGTGCATAATCACGGTGCTGCTATATGCGCCGCCTGATTAATTATGTCAGCGGGAGTATTTTTTGTCTGGGATTGATATGGGCGACGGCCAGCGCAGCACAGCATAATGTGCCAGTACAGGAGCACAGCCCGAATGATTCACTTGCGCACCAGCACCAGCACCAGCACCAGCAAGCCGAGGAGCGGGTAGAGCAGCTGGAGCAGCCGCTTTACTCGCCCTTTATAGAAAGATACATCCTCGATGAACTCCGCCAGTTGCGCACTGATCTGGCTGCTCAACGGGTAGAGCTGTTGCAGCAGGTGGTTGATCGCCACGTCGCTTCTGTAGACCGGGGCGTGGATTACGCCACCAATACCATCACCTATTTTTTCTACTTGATTGCCGGCGTCAGTTCTATTCTGGTGCTCGTCGGATGGACTTCGATCCGCGAAATCAAAGAGCGCATGGGCACCTTGGCCGATGAAGAAGTGCGAAAGCTGGTGACCGTTTACGAAAAGCGTTTGCACGGAATTGAAAAGCAGCTGACGCTCAAGACCCGACACATAGATGCCAACCGTGAGCAAATTGAACGCACGCAGGAAATCCATTCCTTGTGGCTGCGTGCTGGTCAGGAAAATATGGCGACCAGCAAAATTGCTATTTACGATCAGATTCTCTCGCTCAAGCCGGGAGATTGCGAAGCGCTGACGTATAAAGCCGATGCGGTACTGGAACTGGGCGAGACCCAGTGGGCCATTAATTTATGCCAGCAGGCCCTGGCGCAAGATCCCAACAATGCCCATGCTTTTTATCAGCTGGCGTGTGCCTATACTGTCTTGCATCAGTATGATGAAGCACTGAACTATTTGCGTGAAACCTTGCATCATGCGGACACCTATCGCGATCAAATTCTGCAAGACCCAGTGCTGGAACCACTCCACGCCATGCCGGCGTTTAAGGAAGTACTTGGGTTGCGGCTGGATGATAATTAACGCAAATAATAAAGAGAAAAAATAAAAGGATCGACTCATGTTTGATCGACTGGCTCAACGTTTTCCTATCAGTGCCGTTCCCCAGATATTTTTTATTTCGGCCGCCGTGGCTATTTTCTTTGTCATTTTTGCGCTGCCCTTTAAAACCCAGTACGCGGCGTTCTTTGGCACCTTGGGCGATTTTACCTTTACCTATTTTGGTTGGTTTTATGTTCTCAGTGTGACCGGGCTGCTCGTGTTTCTGCTATGGCTTGCGTTGAGTCATTACGGGCAGATACGTTTAGGGCTGGATCACGAAAGACCGGAATACAGTTCATTTACCTGGTTTGTCATGCTCTTTGCGGCGGGCATTGGCACCATCTTGATGTTCTGGGGCGTGGCTGAGCCCCTATCGCATTACATCAATCCGCCGTTTGCCGAGGTGGAGCCCGAGTCGCTGGCTGCCGCAAAAACCTCGATGAATATCGCGCTGTATCATTTTGGTCTGCACACCTGGACAATTTTTACCTTGCCGGCAGTGGCGATCGGTTATTTCAGTTACCGTAAACAATTACCCATGCGCATCAGCAGTGTTTTTTATGGTGTGTTAAAAGAGCGCATTTACGGGCCCATCGGCTGGACGATCGATATTATTTCTTTATTGGGCACCTTATTCGGTGTCGCGGTTTCGGTTGGGCTGGGCACTTTGCAGCTTAATTCCGGCTTGTTGTATATGTTTGGTATTCCCGTCGGCGCATTGGCGCAGGTGCTGATTGTGGCGGTGATTACACTGGTAGCCACCTTGTCGGTCGCCTTGGGTTTGGATCGCGGGATTAAACGGCTGTCCTACGTCAACATTGTTCTGGCAATTCTTTTACTGCTTTTTGTGTGGGTCTTTGGCCCAACGCTTTTTATTACCTCAGGGGCCGTACAAAACCTGGGTATGTACCTTCAAAATTTGCCGTGGATGTCGCTGTGGACCGAAGCCTATCAAGGTACCAGCTGGCAACAGAGCTGGACCGTTTTCTATTGGGCCTGGA
>CAYTQQ010000054.1:15195-17212 GCA_964440135.1 uncultured Cellvibrionaceae bacterium
GCCTATCAAGGTACCAGCTGGCAACAGAGCTGGACCGTTTTCTATTGGGCCTGGACTATTTCGTGGGCGCCTTACGTGGGTCTGTTTATTGCGCGTATTTCGAAAGGGCGTACGCTGCGAGAGTTAATCTTAGGCGCCTTGGGCGCGCCATTTTTATTTACCCTGGTCTGGTTTTCAGTCTTTGGCTTATCAGCGATTGATCTGGAGTTGAATCATGGTGTTGATTTGTCAGCACAGGTCAGCGCAGATGTTTCGGTAGCGCTCTTTACGTTCTTACAGCAATTCCCGTGGGCTACGTTTACGTCGGTATTGAGCGCCATCATTATCATTGTGTTTTTAACGACGTCTGCTGACTCCGCAGCGTTGGTGATGGATCTCTTGTCCCGTCGCGCTAATCAGCCATCGCGTACCGGCCAGCGAATATTCTGGATATCGTTATTGGGGGCAGTTTCGGCAACCCTACTGCTCGGCGGAGGTTTGCGCGCGTTACAAAATGTCATTACCTCACTCGGGTTTCCATTTTGTGTGTTGCTGGTGCTTATGGCGGTGGCGCTAACGTGCGAGTTGAAAAAAGAACCGTAGATCATTCCTCAGTCAAACGGGCAGTCGATGTGCTGACACCGCTGCCCGTTGCGTTTATTTTAAGATTGCTTCAATTTTGGCTAATTCGTCTGCGCTGAATTCCTGCTTCTGCAGGGCCGCAACGGAGTCTTCAATTTGTGCAACCCGGCTGGCACCAATGATCACACTGGTGACGGCTGCGTTATTAAGCACCCATGCCAGCGCCATTTGTGCGAGCGACTGACCCCGGGCCACCGCCAGCTCATTCAAGGCTTTAATTGTGGCAATTTTTTCCGGCGTAATATCTTTGTCACCGAGATAAATCTGTTCGCTGCGCGCCGCGCGCGAATCCACTGGTATGCCATTGAGATATTTATTGGTGAGCAAACCCTGAGCCAAGGGTGAAAAAGCAATGGCTCCCACCCCTTCTTCTTTAAGGACATCGGTCAGTTCATCCTCAATCCAGCGATCAAACAGGTTGTAGCGTGGCTGGTGAATAAGTAGCGGGGTGCCCAGGGATTTCAAAATGGCGCTGGCTTCGCGGGTTTTCTCGGGGCTGTAGTTGGAGATACCGACATACAGCGCACGGCCTGAGCGCACGATGTAGTCCAGTGCCTGCATGGTTTCTTCCAGCGGGGTTTCCGGGTCCATACAGTGAGAATAAAAAATATCAAAGTATTCCAGCCCGGTGCGCTTCAGACTCTGGTCGCAACTGGCCACTAGATACTTGCGCGATCCACCGATGCCGTAGGGGCCGGGCCACATGTCATAGCCCGCCTTGCTGGAAATAATCAATTCATCGCGATAGGGTAATAAATGTTGTTTAAGAATCCTACCGAAAGTGACCTCGGCAGAACCAAAATTGGGTCCATAGTTATTAGCCAGATCAAAGTGGGTGATCCCGAGATCAAACGCACGGGTGATCATTGCTGTTGCATTGCTCAGGGAGTCAACCGCCCCGAAGTTTTGCCACAGGCCCAGCGACATTTTTGGCAGACGCAAACCACTCTTGCCGCAACGCTGATAAGGCATCCGGGTATAGCGCAGCGGGTCCGCCACGTACAATGGATTAGGTTCGTGAGTGATCATAGATTCTCCTTACAGGGGCATGGCGTGGGGTGGTGAGGGGCGTTATGTTAGCTGAAAGACCGACCTGAAAGCAGGGCGTAATGTAAAGAAACGTACAACACCGGGGCCTGCTTCCGGCCGCCTGATGAAATCGCCCGGCAGTAAGGGCGCCGCTGAGGAAACGGGGAAATAACGCCGATGGCATTAACTCAAAGAAATAAGAAATCGCCCCCCCACAATCCTTGTACTGGAGTATGATTGGCTCGGTTGGGAGAGCCCCCAGCCGGGTCGCACGGGTTACCCGTTTTGCATTGACAACTTTACTCTACTCACCGGAGTCTCCATGAAATTTCGTTTTCCCATTGTCATTATCGACGAGGATTTTCGC
>CAYTQQ010000055.1:0-6817 GCA_964440135.1 uncultured Cellvibrionaceae bacterium
AAAAAAGCCGCACATGCGGCTTTTTTTATGGAGCACATTTACTTCACAACAATGCATTCACTTCAGCGAGATTGCCTTTATCTTCCAACCACGCTTTGCGATCGGCGGCGCGTTTTTTAGCGAGCATCATGTCCATCATTTGATGTGTGCCTTCAACATCATCGATCGTGAGTTGCACCAGGCGGCGAGTGTCGGCAGCCATGGTGGTTTCGCGCAGCTGGAGCGGGTTCATTTCACCGAGACCTTTAAAGCGCTGAACGTTGGGTTTGCCTTTTTTATTTTCGGCCGCGATCCGGTCGAGAATTCCTTTTCGCTCAGCATCGTCAAGTGCGTAAAAAACTTCTTTACCAAGATCAATGCGATAGAGGGGTGGCATGGCTACAAACACGTGGCCATTTCTTACCAGCGCCGGAAAATGTTTTACAAACAATGCACACAGTAACGTGGCGATGTGCAAGCCGTCGGAGTCGGCATCAGCCAGAATGCAGACCTTGTGATAGCGCAGCTCACTTAAATCTTCACTGCAGGGATCCAGGCCGATAGCGACAGAAATATCGTGCACTTCCTGGCTGCCGAGAATGTCGGTGGAGTCGACTTCCCAGGTGTTTAAAATCTTCCCACGCAGCGGCATGATCGCCTGAAACTCGCGATCACGGGCCTGTTTAGCCGAGCCACCGGCTGAGTCACCTTCCACCAGAAACAATTCCGAACGCGCGGGGTCGCCGCTTGAGCAGTCGGCGAGTTTTCCAGGCAGCGCTGGCCCTTGCGTTACTTTTTTACGGGCAATTTTTTTGCTGGTGCGCACGCGCTTCTGAGCATTGTTAATACAGAACTCAGCGAGCTTATCGCCTTCTTCGGTGTGCTGATTGAGCCACAAGGCAAAGGCATCTTTGGCCACGCCCGAAATAAAAGCGGCGGCCTCGCGGGAGGTCAGACGCTCTTTGGTCTGACCCGAAAATTGCGGATCAGATAATTTAAACGAGAGGACGTAACAGCAGTTATTCCAGATATCTTCCGGCGCCAGTTTTACACCGCGCGGAATCAAGCTGCGGAATTCACAGTAGTCGCGCATGGCATCGAGTAAGCCGGTGCGCAGGCCATTCACATGGGTGCCGCCCTGCGCTGTGGGAATCAGGTTAACGTAGCTTTCCTGTACCAGCTCGCCGCCTTCGGGTAACCATTGCAGCGCCCAGCTGACGCCTTCGCTGGTGCCGTTAAAATCGCCGACAAAGGGTTGCGCGGGTAAGGTTTCCCAGCCTTGGGTGGCGCCGGCCAGATAATCTCTCAAGCCATCTTCGTAATACCACACATCTTTTTCACCGGACTGTTCGTCAATAAAAGTGACTTGCAGCCCGGGACACAACACAGCTTTAGCGCGCAACACATGACGCATGCGGCTGACCGAAAATTTGGCCGAGTCAAAATATTTGGGATTGGGCAAGAAGCGAATGCTGGTGCCGGTCTGCCGCTTTGGGCAGCTGTCGATAATTTCCAGGTCGGTGGCTTTGTCACCGTTTGAAAAACCCATGCGGTGAACACTGCCGTCACGTTTGATCGTGACTTCGAGCCGTTCTGACAAAGCGTTGACCACGGAGACACCCACGCCGTGCAAACCACCCGAAAATTGATAGTTTTTATTCGAGAATTTACCGCCAGCGTGAAGCGTACAAAGGATCACTTCAACACCGGGCTTGCCCTGCTCAGGATGAATATCAACAGGCATGCCCCGACCGTCATCGCTGACCGTTACCGAATTGTCTTTGTGCAGAATGACTTCGATGGATTTGGCGTGACCGGCCAGCGCTTCATCGACGCTGTTATCAATAATTTCCTGTGCCAGATGATTGGGGCGAGTGGTTTCGGTATACATGCCGGGGCGTTTTTTTACCGGATCAAGCCCCGTGAGAACTTCGATATCTTCTGCGGAATAATTTGCCATAGATTAACTACTGATTTAATTAAGTGTGATTAAAGGCGCAAGCCGCTGCCCATGTGTTAGCAGCGCTCGCCGCGGCCTGCCTCCAAAAATTCAATGCTGTCTTTTAAATAGCGCTCGAAACCTTGAAAGCTGTGATCGCCTCCGGGCTCTACGGTTTGTTTACAGCCCTGATATTTTTCGACGGCCTGTCGATAGTCAAGCGTTTCATCACCGGTTTGCACCAGCAGCCAGTAATTTTCGGGCCGCTCGATCGTCACCTGACAAGCGATGATTTCCTCGACATGCTTTTTGTCCAGGCGATAGTAATCATCGGTGTGATACGACTTGAGGTCAACGTTCAGATAATGCGGCATAAAATCCTGCGGGCGCACCGATGGATTGATTAATACCGCGCGCAGATCAAACTTTTCTACCAGCCAGCTCGCCCAAAAGCCGCCCAGCGAGCTGCCCATTAAATACACCGGCCCCGGCTGCAGGGATTCTACCAGCGCCTCCAGGCTATTGCGGGTTGCTTCCGGATAGGGTGTCAAATGCGGACAATGGTAGGCGATATCAGGCCGATGCTGCAGCAGCCAGGCACGCACCTGCTGCGCCTTCCACGATTGGGGTGTGCTAAGAAATCCGTGGATATAAATAAGTGCGGACATAGATACTTGAAGACACAGATATTTGAGGGCACCAAAGCGTGCAGGCGCAGCTACGTGAGGACATCGATAGCACAAACGCAGGTCGGTTAATAACCGGCAGATTTATAATCGATAGCGTATTGCTTGCCCGTCACCCGTAACACACCCGTATCAAAGCTGCCGTCGGGATGTAAATCAAACCAGCGATAACCCGGCATCTGGGTATCCACAGTGAAATCATCGCAGGCGGGTTTGAATTGTACACAGGTTGACGGCGTGGCAATCAATTTTACGCCGTTACGCTCGCTGACGAAGTCCTGATGCACATGCCCCCACACCACCGCTTTAACCTGGGGATGTTGATCGACAATCGCAAACAACCTATCGGCATTGCGCAAAATGTACTGGTCGATCCAGGCACTGCCGACCGGCACAGGTTGGTGGTGCAGCATAACCATGACATGCCGGTGCGAATTTGCTGCCAGAACCTGCTGCAGGCGCTCCAGCTCGTGCTCGGCCAGACAACCGTAAACCTGCCCCGGAACAGCGGAATCGAGCAATACGATTAACCAGTTATCAAACAGAATCTGACGCGCTTCAGGTGGATTGGGCAGTTGCACGCTGGCCATGATCGCCGCTGAATCGTGGTTGCCCGGCAGCCAGGCCAAGGGCGCGGAAAAGTAACTGCGGACGCTGTTGATAAAACGCTGATAGCAAGCATCGTGGCCGTTGCTGGCAATGTCGCCGGTGCAGACGATTTGATCAAACACCGGTTGCTCACGCGCGATTAGCTGCAAGACATCATCCAGACTCTGGTCCGTATTCAAACCCAGCAATGACTCACTGGTCTCGGGTCCCAAATGGCAGTCGGTGATCTGTATGAGGCGCACTGATTTCTCGTTCATTGTGTCGGTTGATTCTGAGGTCCGTCTTACCCTGCGTTTTTTATATAATCGACATGAAAGTCAACAATATACACTCACTCGGCGTTGCGCTAGCCTGAGCTGGTCAGACAGTGCCAGCAATCACTAAAAATTGCTATATCTGTGCGGTTTTGAGGCCGTAAAAAAACGGTTCTTTACGATCGAACACACTCGTCGGCAAAATTACCCGGCCACTTAATCCCTTCAGTTTTAATTCAGCCTCACCAGCTTATCCTGTGGCTACCGGTGGAAATTATCCTTCCACCCCAGCATCGGGAGTAACAATCATGAAAAACCTGTCTGTTAAAACCTGGATTGTTTGTCTGGCTGTTGGCTCATTGCTCTCCGCCTCCGCCGTCGCTGGCCCACGCCACGGCAGCCATGGCACTTATGCCAAAGTGGTGGAGGTTCGTCCGGTATACCAGCGCATCTCCCATCAGGTACCCGAGGAGTATTGTCATTACGAAACCCATGCCTACCGCGACTCGCGCAGCAGTTCCTATACCGGCACTGTGGCGGGCGGGATTGTCGGTGCCGCACTCGGATACGAACTGGGTAACAGCAAGCGCAACAAAGATGTAGGAGCGGTTATCGGCGGCGTGCTGGGCGCGTCGATCGGGCGCGACCTGACCCGCTCTAACGATGCGGGGGCAGTGCGCTATCAGGATCGTGAGGTCTGTCAAACCCGCTATCGCACGCAATCTACCGAGCGGATAACGGGCTACGACGTCACTTACAAACATCGCGGTCAGTATTATCAGACGCGCAGCAGCCGTCATCCCGGTGACCGTATTTTGGTGGAGACGCAGCGCCATACCGTCCGCACCTACAGCTATCGGTAAGCGGTGATGACGCCGCTGCCGATCATTGGCGATACCCCCGCTAGCGGCGCAACCGTTGACGTTTTTACGCCCAGGCGCGATAGTGCAGACAACTTTTACCGCCCATGATTTTGCAGGATCTTCCTATGCTATCGCGCTCTTTTCTTCAGCAGCCCCAAAGTCGCAGCAAGACTTTGGGGCTGTGTGCGCTACTAATCCTGGGGTTGCTGGCTACCAGTCTGGATGTGAACGCCAACCCGCGCGAGCAGCGCGAAGGTCGCGAACAGCGCGGTCAGACCGAGCAGCGCCAACAACCGGCCCGCGCACGCATTTCAGCCGCGCAAGCCGCAGCGACGGTGGAGCAGCGTTACGGTGGCAAGATTATCGGCGTCCAAACACGGCAAACCAATGGCCGCACCATCTATAGCGTTAAGGTCCTGCAAAACTCCGGTCATATGCGCACGGTTCAGGTCGATGGTCAGACCGGTGCCATCGTGAATTAACAGGCGGAAAAGATTATGCGAATTCTGATTGTTGAAGACGAACCTGCTTTGCGCGAACAGATTCACACGCAACTCGCGGCGGAAAAATTTGCTTGCGATACCGCCGCCGATGGCCGCGAAGGCCTCTATCTGGGCGAAGAATACGATTACGACCTGGCCATTATTGATCTTGGCTTGCCCCTTCTGGATGGCGGTGAACTGATCCGCCAACTGCGCGCCAAGCAGCGCAACTTTCCGATCTTGATTCTCACCGCACGCGGCTCCTGGCAAGACAAGGTAGAAGGTCTTGAAGCCGGCGCCGATGATTACCTCACCAAACCTTTTCACCCAGAAGAATTACGGGCGCGAATTAACGCGCTGCTGCGCCGCTCCAAAGGTCATGCCGCGCCGGTACTGCGTTACGGTCCGCTGACCATTGATACCAGCGCCCGGCGAGTGCAATTGCATGAACAGGACATCGAACTCACCAGTTACGAGTACAACACCCTCGCCTATCTGGCGATTAACGCGGGTAAAAATATTTCTAAAAGCGAGCTGACGGAACACCTTTACGCCCAGGACTATGATCGCGAAAGTAATGTCATCGAGGTTTTTATTGGCCGCCTGCGTAAAAAGCTGGACCCGGATGGCAGTCTGAATTTAATTACCACTCAGCGCGGTCTGGGCTACCGTTTTAATCCGCAAGTGGAGCAGGCCGAATAAGCGGGATGTGATTGATCGCCGAAAACTTTGATGGACAGTCGGTAAGTGGATGGGCAGTCAGTAAGTGGTGGAACCAAATTGGGATTAAAAAATACGTGAAAATAAACTCCATTGCTTCACGTCTGTTACTGGCTTCTGCATTGTTATTGCCCGTGTTTCTCGGATTGACGGGTTACTTTTTATTAAACGCATTTCAGCACAGCTTAACGGAAGCAGAAAACGCCCAGCTGCGCGGCCATATCTATTTACTCTTCAGTGCCGCCGAACTCGTTGAAGACAATACCAGCCCGGTTTTACACATGCCTGGCGCCTTGATGGAGCCAGATTTCGAGCGGGTTAATTCCGGGCTCTATGCATTTATTTATGATCACGAAGGACAGCTGATCTGGCGCTCCAATTCGGCGGCCTTATTAAACACGCCCAATGCTAATGATTTTTCAGCCGCAACCCGAATTGGCCAGCTTATTACCCAACCGCTCACCCTTGCCGCCCAACCCTTGTTCAGTGCTCACTATGATGTCGTGTGGGAAGACAACGGTGGAGCGGGGCATTTATTTCGCTTTGTCGTGATCCATACCCGCACTACTTTTGATGCGACACTGGGTACTTACCGCACACAGTTATGGCGCTGGCTCGGCACCGCAGCCTTGCTCCTGCTGTTCGCGCAAACCGTTATTTTGCGCTGGGGTTTGCGCCCGCTTCATCACCTCGCCGTTGCACTTAAAGCCATGCAGAGTGGCGAAACCAGTGACATCGTCGGTGAACATCCGCGCGAGTTACAAGAAGTAGTGAATAATCTCAACCAGGTGCTCGCGCGCGAAAATGCCTTGCGCCAACGCTACCGCAACAGCCTCAGTGATCTTGCCCACAGTTTGAAAACGCCCCTGGCGATTTTACAAAGCAAAGCTTCGCCGAGCGTGAACGATACAGATTTACGGGATACGTTGAACGAACAAATTGCGCGGATGAACCAGGTCGTCACCTATCAGCTACAGCGCGCTGTCTCTGATCAACAACAAGGCCTGCTGCACCAGGTTGATGTCGCACTGGCCGCCCAACGATTATTCACGGCGCTGGACAAAGTGTACCGGGAAAAAAATGTGGCTTACGCCGTACATATTCCAGCCGGTACCGTATTTTTGGGCGATGAACAAGACTTACTGGAAGTACTCGGCAACCTGCTGGATAACGCCTTTAAATACTGCACAAAGCACGTTGAGCTGATTGCAGAAACAAGGGCAGAAGGTGTGGTCTTGCGGATTGGTGATGATGGACCCGGCGTTCCGCCTGAAGCCCACGACCG
>CAYTQQ010000055.1:6917-13359 GCA_964440135.1 uncultured Cellvibrionaceae bacterium
ACTTACTCGTAACCGTTCGGATTATTCTGTTGCCAGCGCCACGCATCTTGCATCATGCGCGGCAAATCGTATTCCGCTTGCCAGCCGAGTTCACTTTTTGCTTTGGCGGCATCCGCGTAGCAGCTGGCGATATCGCCGGGACGGCGCGGTGAAATTTGATAAGGTACTTTGCGTCCGCTGGCGGCTTCGAACGCCTCAACAATTTGCAGAACAGAATAACCGCAACCGGTTCCCAGGTTATACGCCCGACAGCCGGAGCCCACTTTATCCAAACCCTGCAGCGCGGCAACGTGCCCGCGGGCCAGATCAACGACGTGAATGTAATCGCGCACACCCGTGCCATCAACGGTGTTGTAGTCATTGCCAAATACATTCAAGTGAGGAAGCTTGCCGATGGCGACCTGCGCCACATAAGGGAGCAGGTTGTTAGGAATGCCTGCCGGGTCTTCACCGATTAAACCACTTTCGTGGGCACCTACCGGATTAAAGTAGCGCAGTAAACTGATGTTCCAGGCGTTGTTCGGGGCCGCTGCAACATCCCGCAAAAGCTCTTCGACCATTAACTTGCTGCGCCCGTAAGGGTTGGTCGCCGAGGTAGAAAAAGTTTCATCGATAGGCACCCTGACCGGGTCACCATACACGGTTGCCGACGAGCTAAATATCAGATTACGTACGGCAAACTCTTCCATCACCTCCAGGAGCGTCAGCGTACCGGCGACGTTGTAGCGATAGTATTTCAGCGGAATCTGATTGGATTCCCCCACGGCTTTTAAGCCTGCAAAATGCATCACGGCAGCAAAGGAGTGCCGCCCGAACAGGTCGCGCATGGCGGCCTTGTCATTGATATCGGCTTCATACAAAACAGGGTGGGCGCCTGCAATCTTTGCCACGCGCTTAAGCGCTTCGGGTTTGCTGTTACACAGATTATCCACCACCACCGGCTGATATCCCGCTGCAATCAGTTCCACACAAACGTGGCTACCGATAAAACCGGCACCACCCGTTACCAGAATTTCAGAATGCGTAGATCCTGCACTAGTCGATGTCATTAGCTCTTTCCTTACAAGACATAAATGGGGCTGGCTGGGTCATCAGCCGCTAAGGGCTATGATACTGGATTATATTGATGGGCGCAGAGTTCTGCTGGAGCGACAAAAGGCGGGCGCGGCTGTACAGGATGGAGCAAAACCGGGAGCAAGAGCAGCAAGTTGATTTGCAGGCGGGGGAAGATAGGGTAAAAAACGGAGCAGGTTTGCCCTGCCCCGTGCGGTCGTCCTGACCTAAGCCGAGGCCCTGACCAGAATCGAAGATCCGGGCCAGAATCAATAAGCCGTTATTTGATCGGCAGGGAAAGATTCACTATCAGCTTGGCTTCGTCGTTGTAATTACCATCGACATCATCAAGCACTTTACCGACAGTGAAACTCAGGTTCTCATTGTATTTATAGGTTAAATCCAAGTGCGATAGATCGTCTTCGTGTTGACCATACTTGATCCCGAACTTTTCAAAGTCGAGTGCGAGGGTGAAGTAGTTGTAATCGTCGTAACCGACTCCGATTTCTTCTTTGTTGGCGATGTTATCGTGATAAGTCGCTGTGAAAGGGCCGTAACCCAAACTGACCACCGCTTCCATAAAATCACCCGGACCAACTTCCATATCGGCGTAGTTATAACTGATGACCGAAAGGCTAAAATTAAAATCACCTACGTCAGCGCCGTAACCCGCGTAGATGTCGTATTCAGTACCCCAACCCTCATCACCCGATGAAGTCCACAACCCGGCGAAGAATCCATTTGTGCTGTAATTAATATCAGCCGATACCGCTGCACCACCACCTAAATCCAGCCCGCGCCAGTAATACATATTAGATACACCGACCGAAGCGGAAACTTCTGCATTGGCAACAGGTACGACTGCCAAAGAAGTAAACGCCGACATAGCAACAGCACAGGCCAGTAATTTCTTTTGCATTTTCTTCATGTGTTTCTCCAGGTTCTATTTGGTAGGTAAAGCCGGATCGTTTTAACAACAGCTGTCGATAGTTTCCGAGCAAGCTTGCTGTCGCTAGTGCAGCTACCACGCCAATTTTATTTTTCTTAGAAAAATCATTAACCTAGAAATAAAATGCTCAATCTTCAGACTTTAGTCGCCGTGCGGCGCGCCCCGCTTTGGTGCGCGCTGCACGCACCAAAGCTGCAGGCAAGCACCATAGCAGTGCGCATTAGCAACTGATTATTTGTACCGAATTACCTGCTCTTTAATATCCGTTAAAGTTGCATTGAGCTGCGCTGGCCGCCGCAGCGCTTGTTCAAACCAGTGACCGAATGACCACTCCACATAAACCACCAGGGCGAACAGGACCAAGCCGCCGCCGATCATCATCGCCGGAGTAATATGCTCTCCAGCCGCCAGCACGCCGACCATCATGGCGAGTACGGGCGTCATTAAAGTGATCAGCGATACGGCGCTGGGCGATAATTTTTTCAATACGTAAAAAAACAAGGTAAAGCCCAGCAGCGAACCGCCGATGGCGAGATACACAATTGCTGCCGCGCTCTTCGTTGAAATTTCAGTCGGTAATGCTTCGCCACTTAACCAGTACACGAACAATAAGCCGGGCATCGACAATAAAAGCGACCCCGTCGCCTGATCAAAGGCCGGCACGTCTGTCTTGAGACTTTTTAACCAGACGCTGCTGATACTAAACAGGATGCTCGAACCGAGAATACCCAGCATGCCGTAGGCGGCGTGAATATCGATCTGTAACTGATCATGAAAAATAATGACCAGGCCAATCAGCGCCAACAACAGTGCCAATACCCGTCGCAGGTTAAACGGATTTTCCCGCAAAATGATCAAGCTCATCATGCCGGTCACGAACGGGGACATGGCAAAGATCAAAGCAATTAGTCCCGAAGGAATAAACTGGGCCGACCAATACACCAGCGGCATATTGGGAAAAATGCCGATAGACGCAGCGCAATACACTTTCCAGGCACCGGCGTGCGCAAACAACGACCGCCGAAAGATCGCCACGATGCATAACGCGAGCGCCAGAGCCAAAGCCATGCGCAAGACCACTGCCATGGCGAAGCCAACGCTGTCGCTGCTCCATTGAATAGCCAGAGGTGTCGTGGCCCAAATCAGGACAACACTGAGATACGCAAGCAAGACCGCCACGAGAAACTCCTTGTGAGTTGTGGCGCAGCGCGATTGGTAAGTAGAAAACTTCCCTGAGGTTTTTTTGAAAGACAGAAACAAAAAAGCCGCAGGTTAATCACGCTGCGGCTTTTTTAGAACTGGGAACTAGACCCGATTAATCACTAAAATCCGCATACGATAAAGCACCGCCGACCAGCCAAAGGGCGGGGCGTAGTGCGTTAATTCGCTGTGCGGAAAATTTCAACATGATGTGTTGGCCTTGGTTAAGAATGAATCGACTCTAAATCAAAATAAAAAAACCCACAACCGTTTTTTAATCAAAAGCAAAAATATTTGATCAGGCTTTTAAAATGCCCGGCAGAGCCGCAGGCAACCGCCACAATTTATCAATTGGACAGTCCTCTATACCTCGCGCTGCACCTTGCTACCAATTCCCACATACTTCCAGTAAAGTACCTGCGTCCTTATTTCAGCCTGTGAATGCTCATGAAAATCTATCGCGTCGGCGGCGCAGTGCGCGACAAATTGCTCGGTTATCCCTGGACGGAAAACGACTGGGTAGTCGTCGGCTCCAGCCCTGCCGAACTCGAGTCTCTGGGTTACCTCCCGGTCGGCAAAGATTTTCCGGTATTCCTGCACCCCCAAACCCGCGAAGAATATGCACTGGCACGTACCGAGCGCAAAAGCGGTCACGGTTATGGCGGTTTCACTTTTTACTGCGGTCTTGATGTCACCCTTGAGGACGACCTGCAACGACGCGACCTCACCATTAATGCGATGGCAGAGGACGAGCACGGCAAACTTATTGATCCCTATGGTGGTCAGCAGGATCTGGCAGCGCGTAAGCTGCGCCATGTCTCACCCGCTTTTAGTGAAGATCCCTTGCGCATCCTGCGAGTGGCGCGCTTCGCTGCGCGCTACCACCACTTGGGCTTTACGGTCGCCGATGAAACTCTGGCGCTGATGCGCTCTATTGTTAAAGCGGGCGAAATCGAACACCTGGTACGCGAACGTATCTGGAAAGAAACCGAGCGCGCGTTGGGCGAACGCTCACCGCAGGTCTTTATTCAGGTATTGCGCGAGTGCGATGCGCTGGCGCGACTGATGCCTGAGCTGGATCAATTGTTCGGCATTCCGCAAAACCCCGTGCATCACCCCGAAGTGGATACTGGCATACACGCGCTCATGAGCCTCCAGCAAGCCAGTCGTTTCAGTAACGATACCCAGGTGCGCTTTGCCATACTGGTGCACGACCTGGGCAAGGCCACGACACCACACGCTCAATGGCCCCATCATCCAGGGCATGAGCAAGCCAGCCTGCCGCTGATCAAACAATTGTGTGAGCGCATTGCCGCGCCCCGGGAGTACCGCGAGCTGGCCCTGCTTGTCGCCGAGCTGCACACAGCCTGTCATCGCGCATTTGAGCTAGAGGCCGACGCTCTGCTGACAATGCTTAAACAGGCCGATGCGTTTCGCCGCCCCGCTCGCTGGGAAAATTTTTTATTGTGCTGCGAAGCAGATTCACGTGGCCGCACGGGTTTTGAAGACCGCGATTATCCGCAAGCAGATTACCTGCGTGCTGGCTTAACGCAGTGCCAGGCGCTTAACCTGCAAGAGATTTCGGCACAGGGTTTTACCGGAAAAGCGTTTGGTGATGAACTGGATCGCCGCCGCATTGAACGGCTGTCCGAGTTTAAACAAAGTCAGTCAAACAAATGTGCTCAAACTTAATTCACCCTACCAAAAGCGCGTTCAACGAAAGAGCAAAAAATAACAAACACGGCAGCTAAATTTATAAGCGCCTCGCGCTTTTAAAAATAATACACAGGAGTTTGCTTATGCCCGATCAACTACGTCCTGTTGCCTTGGTTACTGGCGGCGCTCGCCGTATCGGTGCAGAGATCGTCAAGCGCCTCCACGGCGCTGGCTTTAATATTGTGCTGCACTATCGCCACTCTGCCGACATCGCTCACGCATTGGCTAACTCGCTTAACCAGACACGCGCTAACTCCATTAAGCTGGTCAGCGCCGACCTAACCTGCGCAGCCGCCCTGCGCGAGCTGGCCGAACAAGCTAAACAGGCATGGGGACGACTGGATACGCTTATCAATAACGCCTCAGCTTTTTACCCTACCCCGCTCGGCTCAGCCACCGAAGCAGAGTGGGACGACCTGATGAGCAGCAATTTAAAGGCGCCTTTCTTTCTTGCCCAGGCCCTGGCCGATGAGCTCAAAAAAAATCGCGGCTGTATTATCAACCTGGTCGACATCCATGCGGAGCGCCCGCTAAAAAATCACCCGATTTATTGCGCGGCCAAAGCAGGCAATCAGATGCTGGTCAAATCCTTAGCGCGCGAGCTGGCGCCGGAGGTGCGGGTAAACGGCATAGCCCCCGGCGCTATTTTATGGCCAGAGCAGGAAAGTGACACGGCCGCCCAGCAAGATATTCTGGCCAAAGTACCCCTGCAAATGACCGGCAGCCCTGCGGATATCGCGCGTACGGTTTTATTTTTAGTAAAAGATGCGCCCTATATCACCGGCCAGATTATTGCGGTTGACGGTGGTCGTAGTATTTATGCCTGATTAACCCGGCTTGAGTGCATCAGTGGAGGCTCCGATGATTAAAACGCAACTGCTTTCAGCGACAGGACAAATCACCACCGGCGGCGTCGAACAAATAAGCCTATGGCGCGCATCACCGGATACTTTTATCTGGATTGATCTGGAAAATGAAACACCCTCCAGCGAAAGTGCTTTGCTTGAATCACTGGATTGCCACCCGCTCGCTATTGAAGACGTACAGCGCTTTCGCCATCCGCCAAAAACTGAAACCTTCGACGATCACACCCTGATGCTGTATCGCGGCATCACCCAATTCAATATGGATCTCACCATTGAACAAATGTCGATTGCACTCTTTGCGGGCGAGCGCTACCTGATCAGCTGTCACCCGCGTTCATCTACCGGTATCCGCTATTGGTGGGAACATGCTGCACAGGAAAACCTGCTCAAAAGTCCCGCCCTGCTGGCGACAAAAATCATGCTGTATTCGGTTGGACGCTATTTAGATGCGCTGCTCGAATTTGAGCCCAAACTGAATGAGCTGGAAGATGCGATGCAGGAGGGCGCCAACGACGAGATGATGCGGGAGCTTATCGCCTACCAGTCACGCCTGCGTAAACTCAAACGCATTTTTAATTATCACGAACGCCTGGTGACCAACCTGCTAAAAAACATTCCGCCATTATGGATTGAAGAAGATGGGGATATTGAACATGCC
>CAYTQQ010000055.1:13459-14904 GCA_964440135.1 uncultured Cellvibrionaceae bacterium
GCTTATAAGAAATGGCTGCAATAACGGCCTCATGCTTGCACCCAAAAGAAGCTGCCGTAAAGAAAACAACAGAAAAAAAAGGAACACGAAGAATAAAAAATGAAAGGACGAATGAACCCAACTACGAGCAATCAATCATCCACATTGTGTAGTTTCTCAAAAGAAAATCCGTGTGGGTATTGATGATAGCCATCAAAATCCATCTTCCCCACAGAAAACCCGTGCGCACGCGCGATAGCAAACGCCATTGACCAGTGAAAATAAAAATTAGGCAAAGCGTAATGGTAGAGAAATTCTGCAGCGGGTAACGACAGGTCCGCAAAGCCCGCCCGATCGTCAATAACCCGCGCCTCCGCACCGATAAAGTCCGCCTCAGTCAGCGTCTGCAGAAAAGTAGATCCCTGAGCGATGCAATGACGCAGACTTTCAAGCGAGCTCTCCGGCCGATCCCAGGTCGGAACGGGTCTGCCCGCCAGCGGGCAGGCAATACGCAGTGAAAAATTAACGACAGTCGTAATTTGATTGGCAAAGGGCAGCATGTCCGGTGCCAGACGCGCGTCAAGCAGTGCCCGCCCTTCTGCCCCGGCCGTGGATAACTTGACCAACAGCGCGTCAGCTTGCTGCAAATAATGGGTTAACACCGGCACCGGGTTATTTAGCATGTGAATCCTTTTTTATTCCTGCTCATTTTATTCCTGTTCAAGTCACTTTTTGGCGCGCCGTTTTTTCACCCGCCACGCCTTACTGCCGTTGTTACTTGCATCAAGCCGAGAGCCGGCTTGAGTGATTTACACCAGGATCGACTTGGCCTGATCAACTGTCCGGGCCTGGTCTTCCGGCTTTTTTTCATCGCCGCCCAACATGGTTCCGGGAATCTCCAGCCCGGCTTTTACCGCAGGGCGCGCTGCAATTCGCTCCAACCACGCTGTCACGTTGTTCAGGCCATCCAGGTTGACGCCACTCCAGCTGTAACCGCGCGCCCAAGAGAAGTTTGCAATATCAGCAATAGAATAGTCGCCCGCCAGGTATTCCTGATCACGCAAACCCCGCTCGAGCACTTCGAACAAGCGCCGGCTTTCTTTTTCGTAGCGCGCGATCGCATAAGGAATTTTTTCATCCGCATAATGACGGAAGACATTTGCCTGTCCCATCATGGGCCCAAGCCCGCCCATCTGAAACATTAACCACTGCGTAACACGACTTTTAGCGGCTTCATCCTTGGGCAAAAACAAGCCGGTTTTTTCAGCGAGATACAACAAAATTGCCCCGGACTCAAACACCACAAAGGGTTCATCTTGAAAGCTAGGCTGATGATCAATAATGACCGGGATACGGCCATTGGGATTGAGTTTCAGAAACCATTCTTCTTTCTGTTCGCGCTTGCCCAGGTCAAGTGCGCGGCACTTATAAGGCAGAGCCATTTCTTCCAGTGCAATAGAAATCTT
>CAYTQQ010000055.1:15004-16984 GCA_964440135.1 uncultured Cellvibrionaceae bacterium
TCCAAGGTGCGCGGGCTGAACTTGGGACCATTACGCGAACGGCCATTATCATCCTCAATTTTTTTTAACACATCGGACAGCGCGGGAATGGATAATTCGGTTGCTATACCCACTACCAGATTGAAAAAATTGCTGCCGTCAAAACCAACCGATTTACTTTCGTATACCGGTGATATCTGCAATTCGCCAAAATGTTCGAACAGGGCATCGAGTCCTGCATGAATATGCTGGTGCCGATTGATATTGCTGCCAAGGCTGAGGTACACCCTGACAGACTTACTAGAACCACTCATGGTTTTATTCCGCGTTCGATAATCAAACCTACATCGCGCGCGCCACGCACGGCGCCCGGCTTACTTAAACGCAAGCGCAACCAGGGTACCTGGTATTCTTCCAGCACTATCGCCGCAATTTCTTCGGCAAGTGATTCGACCAGCAACGCATTGCGGTTTTCTACGTACGCAATCAGACGCTTGGAAACCGATTTATAATTCACCGCATGCTCAATATCGTCGGTCGCCGCCGCTTTGCGAATATCAGTGGCCATTTCCAGATCGAGACTCACCGTTTGTTTGACCTGACGCTCCCAATCGTAAATACCAATGATGGTATCGATGTGCAGATCGCGGATATACACAATGTCCATAACTATTCAGCGCCCATTACAGAAGTGAGAGGAGATAAGCTTTCCAGAGGCCAGCGCGCGCGTACATTTACGGCCAGCGATTCCGCCTGACCGGCAAGCAAGCGTTGACACCCGGCATAGGCAATCATGGCGCCGTTGTCGGTACAAAATTCATGGCGGGCATAAAACACCCGCGCACCTATTTTATTCAAGGCCAGTTCCAGCTCTTGCCGCAGGCGCTTGTTTGCAGAAACGCCACCGGCAATCACCAACGTTGTTAATCCGGTCTGCTCCAGCGCGCGGCGGCATTTAATGACCAGCGTGCTGACCACAGCCTCTTGAAAAGCAAAGGCGATATCCGCGCAGGTTTGATCATCAGGCAAACCATTGGCTTGGGCATGGGTGGCAACGGTATTCAAGGTAAAGGTTTTTAAACCGCTAAAACTGAAATCCAGGCCGGGGCGATCCACCATCGGACGCGGAAACACAAAACGCCCAGGCGTGCCCTGCTCAGCCAGGCTGGCTACCTGAGGACCGCCGGGGTAATCCAGATCAAGCATCTTCGCTGCCTTATCAAAGGCTTCACCAGCAGCATCATCCAGCGACTCGCCGAGCAGTTTATAGTTGCCGATACCGTCCACTTTCACCAGCTGGGTGTGCCCGCCAGAAACCAACAGAGCCACAAACGGGAATTCCGGCGGTGCTGACTCAAGCATGGGCGCCAACAAATGCCCTTCCATGTGGTGCACCCCCAACCCCGGCACACCCCAGGCATAAGCCAGCGAACGCCCTACGGCTGCGCCCACCATTAACGCTCCAATCAAACCGGGGCCGGCGGTGTACGCAATACCGTCAATATCCTGTTTGGTCGAACCGCTGTCGCGCAACACCTGTTCAATCAACGGCAGAATTTTGCGCACGTGATCGCGCGAGGCCAGCTCCGGCACCACGCCGCCATACTCAGCATGCAGGGCAATCTGGCTATAAAGGGTGTGCGCCAACAGTCCCTGCTCACTATCGTAAACAGCCACGCCGGTTTCATCACAGGAGGTTTCCAGACCCAAAACGCGCATAGAGAGAATCTTCGAATTGATGGAAAAGGCGGCTATGATAAAGCCGCCGGCCAGCCGGAACCAGTCAAAAAGCCCCCGCTATAAAATCTGTTTCTTTTCACGGTTGCAGCGTTTCGAAGAAATGTATAGAATCTGCGCCCCTCGGAACCCTGGATGCATTCCGGCACTAAGGGTTATATAAAGTCAGTAACAGGTAACGACATGCCTTCAGTAAAACTTAAAGAAAACGAACCTTTCGACGTTGCTCTGCGCCGCTTTAAGCGTGCCTGTGAAAAAGCCGGT
>CAYTQQ010000056.1:0-16050 GCA_964440135.1 uncultured Cellvibrionaceae bacterium
AAGGTGCGCTCGAACTGACCCGTATTCTGCTCGTTAATGCGGAAGTAGGTAGACAATTCCATCGGGCAGCGCACGCCTTTGGGAATATAGACAAAGGAACCATCAGAAAAAACCGCCGAGTTTAACGCGGCGTAATAGTTGTCTTTTTGCGGAACAACAGTACCGAGGTAGCGCTTTACCAGCTCCGGGTGCTTTTTTACGGCGTCGCTGATAGAGCAGAAAATCACACCGGCCTCAGCCAGCTTTTCGCGAAAGGTGGTGACCACCGACACTGAGTCAAATACCACGTCCATCGCCACACCGGCGAGGGCTGCCTGTTCGTGCAGCGGGATGCCCAGCTTTTCGTAGGTGCGCAATAATTCAGGATCGACTTCATCCAGACTTTTGGGTCTGTCGGCCATACTTTTGGGTGCGGAATAGTAAGAGACTGACTGGAAATCAATCGGCTCGTACCGCAGATGAGCCCATTCCGGCTCGCCCATTTCAAGGAAGGCCTCGTAAGCTTTTAATCGCCACTCAAGCAGCCACTCAGGCTCGCCTTTTTTGGCGGAGATAAACCGAATAACGTCTTCGTTTAATCCTGGCGGCAGGGTTTCGGATTCAATATCCGTATAAAACCCTGCGGCGTATTCTTTCTTGATCAAGCCTGCAACTTCGTCGCTCATCTTTCACCTCTCCCGGTTATCCGGGGTTGAAATTGCTGCTGCAATTCACTTTAACTAACTCGGTTTACACGGGCAGTTTCCGCTGACCTTGAACACTCACAAGCCATCCTTGGTGAATGCGTTTGGCACCGAGGAAACTGACCTCAGATTTTTTAAAACCCACCTGTCGTCGAAGACTGTTGGGAACTGCCGGGGTGGTTTATTGGTGTTCAACAACCTGAACGCAATTTCTGCTACTTAGTAGCACCGGGCGGTTAACGACAAATTTTTCCAACCACTTCCCGAATATGCGCGATCGCAAAATCAATTTCTTCTTCCGTGGTATAGCGCCCGACACTGAAACGTAACGATGCCTGCGCTAATGCATCGCTCAAGCCTATGGCCTTCAGCACATAGCTCGGCGACAGGCTGGCCGAATTACAGGCCGACCCGCTGGAGACGGCTAGATCGCGCAAAGACAATAAGAGCATCTCACCATCACAGCCGCCAAAGGCCACATTCAGATGGCCGCAAGCCAAACTTTCCAGTGCGCCGTTAAGTTGCACACCGGGCAGATCGGCGATGCCGTGCCAGAGCTTGTCGCGCAAGCGGGCGATACGTGCCGGCTCATCCATAAGACGTGCCTGCGCTAACTCCGCGGCTGCACCCATGCCTGCACATTGGTGGGTCGCCAGGGTGCCGGAGCGATAACCCCGCTCATGACCGCCGCCGTGAATCTGGGGCACAACACTTATGTCCGCAGCCCGGCGAATATAAAGCGCGCCTATGCCTTTAGGGCCATACATTTTATGCGCGGACAGCGACAGCAGATCGACGTTTGCCGCGCCCACATCCAGCGGCAACTTACCGGCGCTTTGCGCCGCATCCACGTGATACACACAACCAGCGGCGCGACATACGGCGCCGATAGCGGCAATATCATTGATGCTTCCCAACTCGTTATTGACCTGCATTACGCTGACCAAAAACGTGTCTTCACGCAGGGCGGCCGCCACCGCTGCCGAGTCAATGCGGCCCTGGGTGTCAGGGGCCAGCAGTGACACGGTAAAGCCCTGCTGCTCCAGCCAGGCAACCGGGTCCAGCACCGCCTTGTGTTCTATAGCGGACACCAGGATATGTCCGCCGTTCGGGTGCGCCTGACGATACGCTGCTGCCGCGCCTTTGAGGGCCAGGTTGTTTGCTTCCGTCGCGCCACTGGTCCAGACAATCTCACGCGCATCGGCATTGATGAGCGCCGCTACCTGCGCACGCGCGTCCTCGACCACTTCTTCTGCCTGCCAGCCGTAGACATGAGAGCGTGACGCCGGGTTGGCAAAATTACCCTCCAGCGTCAGGCAGTGCATCATTTTTTCAGCTACCTCAGGTGCAACGGGGGTGGTAGCGGCGTAATCGAGATATACAGGTTTGCGCATTGTGAGTTGTTGAACAGCGACTGGGTTGCTGGCTGGTTGCACGCGGCGTTACTCCAGAATTTCATTGCAGGCGATGCGTTCGATCTGCTCTTGCAGTGCGCCTGCCTTGGAGTCCTGACGCAGACGTACGGTCTGGATGTCGTGTCGTGCGACCAAATCCGCCAGAGAAATTTCGTTTAAAAAGCGGTGTATCTGTGCGCTCAAGTCTTCCCACAAGTGATGGGTCAGACAGACTTGTCCATCCTGGCAATTACCTTTGCCCTCACAGCGCGTCGCGTCCAGGGACTCGCTAACGGCATCCACTACCCGCGCTATGGTGATATCGACCAGATCCATGCCCAGCAAATAACCACCGCCGGGGCCGCGCACACTTTTAACCAACTCTACCCGACGCAACTTAGCAAACAGCTGTTCCAGATAGGACAGCGAGATGCCTTGCCGGGTGGAGATATCCGCCAGACTCACTGGCCCCGCATCACTGTGCAGAGCCAGGTCCAACATGGCGGTTACCGCATACCGGCCTTTGGTCGTCAGTCGCATAGCAAATTTCCTGTGAAATCACGGCGGCAAACAGCGCTTGGCCGGGTCGAGAGCTATAACCGACTATTTTACTCAACTATTAATTCTTTTCAATGCGTAATCCCGCTCAAGCCAGTCACAGCCGGACTTAGACCTCGTCTTTACGCGTTAATTGACGCGCTTCTTCTAAGGCCTTATTGCTATAGAAAACGTGATTCTGCATGGCGGTGAGCACACCCCGCAGGATATTCAGCTCCATCTGGTCCAGACGCACGCGATTATAGAGGCGGCGCAAGCGCGTCATGGTTTGCTTGGGGTTAGCCGGGTCAAGAAAATCCAGCTCCACCAGGGTCTGCTCCAGATGTTGATAGTAGGCTTCCAGCGATTCGGCGGAAGCGGGAGGCATATCCCATTGGTGCTGCGTCAGGGTTTTGCCTTCGGTCACCTGTAAAAATGCCATGCGCACTTCATAGGTGATCACTTGTACTGCGGTCGCGAGGTTGAGTGAGCTGTAATCGGGGTTGGAGGGAATATGGACGTGGTAATTGCACTTGTGCAGCTCCTCGTTGGTCAAGCCCCGATCCTCCCGACCGAACACCAAGGCGACTTCGTGCTGCGCAGCTTCGCTGACCACACTGGTACCGCACTCGCGCGGGTCCAGCAACGGCCAGGGAATACGCCGCTCGCGGGCACTGGTACCGACCACCAGCCCACAACCGGCAATGGCCTCGTCGAGGGTGTCTACCACGACGGCGTTATCGAGCACATCCAGAGCACCGGCCGAGCGCCAGGTCGCCTTGTCAGACGGGTATTCTTTCGGCGCAACCAGATACAGGCGGGCTAAACCCATGTTTTTCATGGCGCGGGCGGCGCCGCCGATATTGCCGGGGTGAGTGGTATTAACCAGGACAATACGAATATTGGTCAGGGGCGAAGCAGGGGCCGATTCTGGAGCAGAGGTGTCAGACATGCAGAAATTCCGATTAGGGGCGTCCGGTTTTTAAGGGCGCGCAGTTTATCACCACTAACGCGCCGCTGGTAACTGCGCCGTAAAATCGGTAAAATCGCGTTCCCTTCGGCGAGAGGTGCAACCAGCGTGTTGCGACCTGCGGCCATCGCTCTTTCACAATCCCGTAACTCTTTCACAACCCGACCGGTTGATTGGTATTTCTATGGAACCCATGCTGACAATGGCTTTGCGCGCTGGTCGCAAAGCAGCTGAATTGATTGAGCGCGCTTTCGAGCGTGTAGACCTGCTGACTGTTGAATCCAAAAGTCGCAATGATTTTGTCACCGAGGTGGACAAAGCCGCCGAAAAAGAAATTATCTACCACCTGCGCAAAGCTTATCCTGACCACACCATTCGCGGTGAGGAAGGCGGCACTCAACCGGGCAAAAATCCGGATTATGAATGGGTTATCGATCCTCTGGACGGCACCACTAATTTTATTCACGGCGTTCCCCACTTTGCCGTGTCCATCGCTTGCAAATATCGCGGTCAATTAGAGCACGCGGTTATTATCGATCCGATCAACCGCGAAGAATTTACCGCCAGCCGCGGCCGGGGCGCAGCCCTCAATGGTCGGCGTCTGCGGGTGTCCACGCGGCGCAGCTTTGATGGTGCACTGATTGGTACCGGCATTCCCTTCAGCGGTTATGCGCTGGAGCATATTTCGGCCTATCTCGCCTGCGTGCAGGAAATTGCCGGACAGACGGCAGGCATCCGCCGGTGCGGTTCCGCCGCGCTTGATCTGGCCTATGTTGCTGCCGGTCGCTTTGACGCTTTCTGGGAAATGAATTTACACGAATGGGATTTTGCTGCCGGCGCCCTGCTGGTAAAAGAAGCGGGCGGACTGATCAGTGATTTTAATGGCGGCCAGGACTACCTCGAAACCGGCCATATTGTCTGCGGTGCACCCAAGGTGTTTAAACCAACCTTACAATGCGTACAAAAGCATTTGGGTCACGTGAAGTGAGTTGATGGATGGCGCCTTTCAGCGAAGGCGCCATTTTTTACTGCAAGCGTGTTCTATTCCTAAGCGAGCGCCAGTGCTGTTGTTTTTCCCTGAGATTTCTTCCTGCTGCTTTTTATTAACGCTGTTTTCTAAAGCTGCCCTGCTTTTCTCACTCTGAGTTCTTTTATTCCGCTCTTATTCCGCTTCCCTGGTTTATTTTCTCTGTTGGTCTTTTCTGCTGATTATTCCTGCTGCTCTCGCTGTGTCTGATACGTTGTGTTTTGATCACTCGCCATTCAACTCTCCGAAGCTCAGGTTACGCGCGACGATAAACGCTACTGACGCCCATCACCTTTTCGTCCATCACCCTTTGGCTTTTTAGGTGAGCTGCCAGGGACCCACCATTTATGCGCAATCGGCGCTGCTTCTTCCGGCGGAATATTGCGGGTTTTCCACATGGAGATAACCACCGAACCGGCAATGATCAACGCAGTAATCAGCAAGGCAATTTCGGTCGGAATCACCGTGGTACCAAACCAGGCGTTAATAACCATCTTAGCCCCGACAATGACCAGCACCACCGACAGACCATACTTGAGGTAATGGAAGCGATGGATAATGCCCGCCAGGGCAAAATACAGGGCGCGCAAACCGAGGATCGCAAACACGTTAGATGTGTACACAATAAAAGGGTCAGTGGTAATGGCGAAGATGGCCGGAATTGAATCCAGGGCAAAAACCACATCGGTAATTTCTACCAGGACCAGCACCACAAACAGTGGCGTAATAAACCAGATGCCGTTTTGCTTAACCATAAAGCGGTTGCCGACAAAATCATCTGTCACGCGAAAGTGGCGGCGCATAAATCCGGCAATGCGGTTATTCTCGATATCCGGTTCCTGCCCGACGGTGATCAACATTTTAAGGCCCGTGATAATCAGGAAGGCACCGAACAAATAGATCACCCAGTGGAAGGCTTCGATCACCGCCGCGCCAACCAGAATCAACGTGGCGCGCAGCACCAGCGCGCCGAGAATCCCCCAGAATAACACCCGGTATTGATACTGTGGCGGCACTGCAAAGTGCGTAAAAATAAGCACAAAAACAAAAATATTATCGACACTCAGGCTTTTTTCAATCAGATAGCCGGTGAGGAACTGGAAGCCGGCGGTCTTCCCCATAAACACAAACATACCGGCAGCGAAGATAAGCGCCAGACACACATAGCCAAGACTAAGCAGCAGCGCATGACGGACAGTGATCTCTTTGGAGCCGCGATGCAAAACCCCTAAATCGAGTGCCAGCAATGCCAATACAAATAGATTAAAACCGACCCACAGCCAAATGGTATCCATTCAGTTGATTACTCATGCCCTGGTGAAAGATAAGATGATTAACGATTCATACCTGACAGAATCAGATGCAGTCTACCCTGCATTGAATCGCAGCACGATAGTCCGCCGATAAAATAATTCGGGGCATGATTCATCAAGGATGACTCCTATCATCACTACTGCCAGTGAGCCGCTCACGCAATTTTTTATTTGACGCCACCCCCTGAATTAACGAACATCGCACCTGAATTACCCAAGGACATCTTTGATAATGTTTGTAGTCGACAAAATTATTTTGCTCAGCGCTATTTTGATCCTGATTGGCGTCATATCCAGTAAATTATCCGCCCGCCTGGGCTTACCTGTTCTGGTGCTCTTTCTTCTGGTGGGAATGCTTGCCGGTGAAAGTGGTATCGGTGGCATAGCCTTTGATAACCCAACAGCAGCACACGCGCTTGGCAGCCTCGCCTTAGCGTTGATTTTGTTTGACGGCGGACTACAAACTTCTATCGCCTCAATTCGTGTGGTGTGGAAGCCCTCGGCAATTCTCGCTACCGTCGGCGTGTTAATAACCGCTGCTATCACGGGTTTGGCTGCTGCTTATGTCCTTAACCTGCCGTTATTGGAAGGGCTTCTGGTGGGTGCCATCGTAGGCTCTACGGATGCGGCTGCGGTGTTCTCCCTGCTACGCAATGCGGGGATTTATATTAATACCCGGTTGAAATCGATCCTGGAGATCGAAAGTGCTTCCAATGACCCTATGGCCATTTTTCTTACGGTTGGATTATTGGAAGTTATCACCAACGACATGCCCCTTGGCCTCGGCCTGTTGCAGCTCTTCGCGTTGCAAATGGGCATAGGCGCCTTGGTTGGCATCAGTACGGGCTGGTTTGCAGTAAGGATGATTAACCGGATTAATTTCTTGGCATCCGGGCTCTATCCGGTCACTATTGTGGCCTTTGGTTTACTCGCGTTTGGGGTTGCGGCCAACCTTAACGGAAGCGGCTTTCTCGCTATCTTTCTTGCTGGCGTGTTCATTGGCAACAGCCGGTTTGCATTTCAACGGAGCACCCTGCTCTTTCACGATGGCCTCGCCTGGCTCAGCCAGATCACCATGTTTGTCGTGCTCGGGTTACTGGTCAGTCCGACGGAACTCCTGGATGTTTGGGTTGAAGGCTTGATTATTTCCTGTGTCCTGATGTTTATCGCCCGCCCATTTATCGTGGTACCGGTACTCAAGCTCTTCAACTTTAATGCTCGGGAAATCACCTTGGTTTCCTGGGTAGGTTTGCGCGGCTCGGTGCCCATTATTCTGGCTATTTTCCCCTTAATGTACGGACTGCCTAACGCGCCCCTGATTTTTAATGTCGTCTTCTTTGTGGTGCTCATTTCAGCCACTTTGCAGGGTTCAACCTTGCCCTTGAGCGCCCGCCGTTTAGGATTATCGGAGCCCGCTCCCGCCACGCCGGCGGCAACCCTGGAAATTACGGCGCTCAATGACATTCATGCCGACATCGTGGAATACACGCTGGGCGAACATTCGCGTGCTGCGGGCCAATTACTAGCACGTATGGCTCTTCCCGACGGTACTGTTGTGGCCATGATCACCCGTCAAAACATGGTGATTCCGCCACGCGGTTCAACCACTCTGCAGAAAGGTGATCACCTGTTTGTCGTGATGCGACCCGATACCCGGGCCCAAGTGGATTTTATATTTTCCGACAGAGAAGCAGTGGATGCGCAGGAAATGCCCACGGATGAAGTGGCACTAAAAGGTTCCACGACCATCAATGACATTCGCCGCTGCTATGGGTTGCAACTGCCCGCTGAAGACGAGTTAACCCTGGCTGACGTAATTAGAGGGAAGGACGCTCAACCGGTAGAGGGCACCACGGTGACCATTGATGATTTCGCCCTGGTGGTAACAGGCATGGTAGGTAATCGCATTGCCACTGTGCTATTAAAGCGCCAGAGGCTCCCGGACTCTGCGGTATGAACTTCCCGATTAGGATAAATAACTATGCAAGCGCCTTATTCATTACCGCCATCAGAGACTGAATGTCCAACGGCTTGGTCAGGTATTCATAAAAACCGGCATTAATACCCCGTTCAATATCGTAGGGCATGGCATTGGCTGACAACCCCACGATAGGAATATCGCGCGTGACCGGGTCCCGCTGCAATACGGACAGCGCTTCGTAACCATCCAGCCCCGGCAGATTGATATCGAGAATAATTAAATGGGGTTGCAGCTGACGCGCTTTGTAGATGCCAAGGAAAGCTTCTTCCGCAATCTCCAGCTCCAACTGTGGGTAACGGGAAAATATTTGCCGTAACAGGCGAATATTAGAGGGGTTGTCTTCAATGTAGAGAATTTTCCGATGCTGCTGAATTTGCAGCTCAACGGATGGCAGAACAGGCGCAGCCGGTGTGATTTTTTCGGCAGAAGTCAGCGGCTGATTCCACTCTGTGCATAACGGCAGATCAATCCAGAATTCAGACCCCACTCCCTCGGTGCTGAAGAAATTCAACTGACCGTGCATGATTTCAACTAACTGCTTGGTAATCACCAGGCCGACCCCCGATCCTTCGACCTGGCTGTTTTCGGCATTGAGACGATTAAACGGCTCAAACACTTCATTCTGCCGCTCTTGCGCAATTCCCTGACCATTGTCTCGAACCTTAAAGCGAATCACGCCCTTATCCGGCTCTGAAAGGCTGAACTCCACTTCTCCACCGATGGGATTATATTTAATGGCGTTGCCCAATAAATTGATCAGAGCTTGCTTCAAGCGAACGTTGTCCGCAACAACATAGGTATTGTCGAGATGATGAAGCGTGGAATAAAGCTTGATGCCCTTCGCATTGGCCTGCGGTTGCGTGAGCGTAATACATTCGGCCACAACGCGGGACGCCAAAACCGGCTCCAGGGACACGGTTATCTTGCCGGACTCGATCTTGGCCAGGTCAAGAACATCATTGATCAGTTGCAATAAATGTTCACCAGCACTGCGGATTTCCTCGACGTTTTCCCGCTGAATACCGGTGAGATTGTTATCGTATTCAAACAGCTGTGCATAGCCGAGAATGGCGTTGAGCGGCGTGCGTAATTCATGGCTCATATTGGATAGGAACTGGGATTTTGCCTGGTTTGCTTTTTCTGCCGCCTCCTTGGATTTCAACACCCGCTCTTCAGCCCGCTTAACGTCGGTGATATCCATATTGGTACCCGACATCCGTAACGGCTTACCCTGCTCATCAAAATGAACACGACCACGCACCCGAATCCAACGGATATCACCTTGCTTGGTAACAACGCGATATTCCGCATCAAACACGTCCCTACCTTCAAAGTTCCGGAAAGTCTCATCAAATTTTTGTAAGTCCGGCGGATAGATATGTTTGCGCCAGATCTTGAGACGGTTTTCGCCACGGGTAATCACATCGTCCTGCTCGTCATAACCCAGCATTTCCCAGCAGCGATTGGAAAAGTGAAACCCCTCCCCCCCGGCATACCACTCCCAGATGCCGTCGTTAACCGCCTGCAGAATACGTACTTGCCGCGCCTCACTGGCACGGAGCGCCTCTTCAGTTTCTTTTAATTCAGTGATATCAAAATTGACGCCGGACAGGTAGCGTGCACGACCGGCCTGGTTGCGCTGTGAATTGGCGCGAACTTGCGTCCACACATAGCGATTGTCTTTGGTGCGAATGCGGTAACAGGTGTTGAGCGGTGCTTCACTGCGCAGATGCTCGCGCACGGCATCGAGCATTTTTTGCTTATCATCGGCGTGAATATATTGCAGCAGTTTGTCGGCGTTGTTTATCTGCTGGGCGTCTTCGGCGGTATAGCCAATACTCTCCCAGAAGCCACCGGACCATACCACGGCTCCGGTCTTCAGGTCCCACTCCCAGAAACCATAACCACTGCCATTAAAGACGCGCTGGAAGCGTGCAATTATGGCCCGCAAGCGATCAATATCTTCGCTGGTACTGAAGTCCTCATGAAAGCGCAGGAGCTTATCCATATTTCATGTACTGATGAATGGAGATTAAATAGCTGTCAGCTGTAAGAACACCAGACTAATGGAATAGCGGTGAGTTTTGTACACCGCCTGCACAGCAAACAGGCCATAGCATAAGGCCCCGCCGATGCTTTGGGAACCTGAACTGCTGCGCCGCACATCACGCGCTGAAGAATAAATCGAGCTGATTTCTCGCTCTGTCGATTTTATGTGTGACCAGCTTAACCGGAAGCGCTTTTACCTACTTGAAGAGTGCCGAGACAGCGGGCGACGGTTATCTGTGCACAACGGAAAACAAGATGGGGCCTACAAACAAAAAGGGCAGCTTGCGCTGCCCTTTTTTAGACGTTGATTACGGGAGCGAATCAACCGCATCGTCCCCCTCTTTCACTGTCGGAAGCAAATCTTCTTTAGACACGTTAAAGCCAACCAATACTGCCGTACAAACATACCAGCTGGTATAGGTGCCAGAGGTAATACCAATGATCAATGCCAACGCAAAACCGGCCAGCATCTCACCACCAAAAAAGAACAGTGCAAACAGCACCAGCATGGTGGTCAAGGACAACACCAAGGTACGCTCCAGGGTTTGCGTCAAAGAGATATTGATCACCTCATGATCGGTGCTCTTACGCAAGCGCCGAAAATTTTCACGGATACGGTCAAAGACAACGATGGTGTTGTTAATCGAGTAAGCAATCACCGCCAGCACCGCCGCCAGCACAGTCAGATCGAAATCGAGCTGGAAGATGGAGAATACACCCAGCACAATCACCACATCGTGCAGCAGTCCGAGTACCGCACTGATGGAGAATTTGTATTGGAAGCGCACTGCCACGTAGGCCATCACGACCAGCAACGCGAAGACAATGCCGAGACCGCCTTCATCGCGTAATTCTTCACCGACCTGCGGCCCCACAAATTCGCTACGACGAAGATCGACCAGAGAATCGGTTTCGCGCGCCAGAACATCGAGCAGATAACCCATAAAAGCCACATCGGCGGCTTTCTCCAGGGATACAGTGGTCTCACTATTGCGCACCTCAAAGACCACGCTGCCGAAATACTGCTCTTTGAAAAAATCGCGTTCACGCAACTGCTCGGGCGTCGCACCGCTGATCACCAGCACCTGCGTAAAACCATCGCGGTCTGCCTGGGCGCGTTCAACCTCTACCAACTCTGCCGACGGGTTAATGGCGGTCAGTTCGCGGTCCAAAGCAATGAATGCCGCATCCTGCATAGAGCCCTGGGAGCGGATCAATACTTCGGTATCAGAACCGAATAAAACGACCACGGGGTTTTCCAAACCTTCACGATGCAACACATCACGAATGGTGTTGAGATCGGCTGGTTTACTAAAGGACACATCAATCTGTGTGCCCCCGGTGAAGTCCAGACCCAGTTTCAAACCATTGATCGACAATGAAGCAATAGAAGCCAAGATCATCAGCGTCGACAGTACCGCTGCAAATTTGCGCCAGCGGACGAAATCGATAAATTTGTATTCCTGTTCCTGTGCGATAGCCATGAATTTATATCCAGATTTTCTTGAGAGATTTGTTACGCCCGTAAACCAGGTTGGTCAGTGCGCGGGTACCCATGATGGCGGTGAACATGGAGATCAGAATGCCGAGCGACAAGGTCACGGCAAAACCCTGGATGGGGCCGGTACCAATTGAATAAAGAATCACAGCAACCAGTAACGTGGTGACGTTGGCATCCAGAATGGTGCCCCAGGCCCTCTCGTAACCGTTGTAGATCGCAGCCTGTACCGGCGCGCCCTCTCTCAGCTCTTCGCGAATGCGCGAGAAGATCAGGACGTTGGCATCGATCGCCATCCCGAGCGCTAACACAATCCCCGCAATACCCGGCATGGTCAGGGTCGCGCCAATCAGTGACATAGCGGCCACCAGCAAAAACAGGTTTACCGTTAACGCCGCACTCGCGAACAATCCGAACATCCGGTAATAGAACAACAGGAACAACAGGATCAGGCCCAGCCCCCATTGCACCGACGCCACACCTTTTTTGATGTTTTCCGCCCCAAGCGAAGGACCAATGGTCCGCTCTTCGACAAAGTACATAGGAGCGGCCAGTGCACCGGCGCGCAGCAGCAATGCCAATTCAGAGGCTTCCGCTGGTGAATCAGCGCCAGTAATACGGAATTGCACGCCTAGCGCACTTTGGATGGTCGCCAGACTAATGATTTTCTTTTCTACGTACTGTACCGGCACTTCAATTTGTTCACCGCTGGCGTCCATGCGGGGCTCCATTACCGTGCGGTATTCAATAAACAGCACCCCCATGCGCCGACCGATGCTGTTGCGCGTAGCCCGGTGCATTTTTGCGCCACCGGAACCGTCGAGGGTGATATTTACTTGAGGCTGATTGGTTTCGGGATCGAAACCGCTGCTGGCGTTAGATACGTGTTCACCCGTAAGAATGACCTGGCGCTCAAGAAAGGCATCGCCGTAGCGCTGCTGATCCAGCTCATTGCGAAACGGGAACTGCTCTTTGGCGGAAACCAGCGCGTCCGCTGTCGCTTCCAGACGGAACTCCAGGTTGGCGGTTTTACCGATAATACGTTTAGCTTCGGCGGTGTCTTGCACTCCGGGCAGCTGCACAATAATGCGGTTGCGCCCCTGGCGCTGCACAATCGGCTCAGAGACGCCCAGTTCATTAATTCGGTTTCTCAGGGTTACCAGGTTCTGGCTGAGCGCGTCATTTTCAATTTCACGGACAGTCGCTTCGCTGAGTTCGGCCAGAAAGGTGTATTCGCCACTGCCGCTAGCCGGGTTGCGCGTTGAGAACATCAGGTCGGCGTAATCACGACGCACGCTCGACAATGCCTGGTCACGCAACTCCTGCGTACGGAACCGGGCCACAATCAGGTTATCGCTATTGGCGGCAATGTTGCTGTAGCGGATCTTGGCGCGACGCAGATTATTTTTCATTTCCTCGGCGTTGGTTTCCTGACGGCGGGCCACCGCCGACTCTGTATCTACTTCCATCAGGAAGTGCACTCCACCGGACAGGTCCAGACCCAGTTTCATGGGTTCAGCGCCGAAAGCTCGCAACCAGCCCGGGGTATTAGAAGCCATGCTCAAGGCGACGACATAATTATTACCCAGCGCCTGCTGAATTTCGCGCTTGGCCACCATCTGCTGATCGCTGCTACGCAGGCGAATCAACGCCACCGCGCCGTTACTGGTAGCGCCGAAGTATTCGATACCCGCGTCAGTCAGGGCCTTTTCAATTTGCGCCAATACGGTATCACTGATTTCCATGGTGCTGGATTCACCGGATACCTGCACCGCCGGGTCGGGGGCATAGAGATTGGGAGCCGAGTAGATAAAACCCAGTACGGCTATGGTGAAAATAAGCAGGTATTTCCACAGCGGATAACGATTTTGCATATATTTTTCCGTAACAATTTCTACAATTGCAGTTATGGGCACTCGCCTTGAGCAACAACCCGACAAACGTTATTCACCCATGCCCGGCGGGAATGTAAAGGGGCTGAATTATACCGATTTCAGCGCATACAACAACGAAAAGCGGCGCCTGCTCTCATTCATGACCGCCGTCAAAACCGTCAGGCAAGGGCGGTACCGGTAATCCCTGGCGACCATAAAAGTCCTCCAGAAATTGCGTAAAAGTACCTTCCGCCAAGGCCGTACGCATCTGTTGCATCAGGCTCTGGTAGTAGCGCAGGTTATGAATGGTGTTCAATTGCGCCCCCAACATTTCGTTGCATTTATCCAGATGGTGCAGATAGCTGCGGGAAAAGTTTTTACAGGTGTAACAGTCGCACAGAGGGTCGAGCGGGCCCGTATCCTGCCGAAAACGGGCATTGCGCAGCTTGAGTACGCCTTCGCTGGTAAACAGATGGGCGTTGCGCGCGTTGCGGGTAGGCATTACGCAATCAAACATATCGATGCCGCGCCGCACGCCTTCGACCAGATCTTCCGGCTTGCCGACACCCATCAAATAGCGGGGACGGTCGCTCGGCATCAGCGGTGCCAGATGCTCCAACACCCGCAGCATATCTTCCTTGGGCTCGCCCACCGACAGGCCGCCAATGGCATAACCATCGAAGCCTACCGCCATCAAGCCGTTCAGCGATTCGGTGCGCAGGTGCTCGTACATCCCGCCCTGCACAATGCCAAACAGCGCGGAAGGATTATCACCATGGGCCTGTTTGGAGCGCGCAGCCCAGCGCAGGGATAATTCCATGGAGGTCCGGGCCTGCTGCTCACTGGCCGGATAAGGCGTGCACTCGTCAAAGATCATCACAATATCCGACCCCAGATCGCGCTGGACCTGCATCGAGGTTTCCGGATCGAGGAATACTTTGTTGCCGTTGACGGGCGATTTGAAGGACACCCCTGCTTCGGTAATTTTGCGCAATTTGCCTAGGCTGAACACCTGAAAGCCACCGGAGTCGGTCAGAATGGGGCCCGGCCATTGCATAAAATCATGCAGGTCACCGTGGGCTTTGATGACCTCGGTGCCGGGACGCAGCATCAGGTGAAAGGTATTGCCCAGAATAATATGCGCACCTATGTCAGCAATATCCCGCGGGGTCATGCCTTTTACCGTGCCGTAGGTTCCGACCGGCATAAATGCGGGTGTCTCAACCGCGCCGCGCGGAAATGTAAGCCGCCCCCGACGGGCGTGACCGCTCGTGCTATCCAGTTCAAATTGCATGATTGAAGTCTTGTTCACGTTACTCTTTCACTTATTCACTTATCGGTTAGATCCGAGGCCTCGGGCTCACTTAAGTCAGGGCTCACTTGGAGTCAGCAGCGGGAGTCCGCCGGGCAATTCCTCAGCGGCCTCAGGGTTGTGGGTAATAAACATAGCGTCACCATAACTGAAAAACCGGTAGGCCTCGGCCACCGCGACTTGATAGGCATTCATGGTGTGACGGTAGCCGGCAAACGCGGACACCAGCATCAATAATGTGGATTCCGGCAAATGGAAATTAGTCACCAGCGCATCGACAACTTTGAAACGATAACTGGGATAAATAAAGATATTGGTTTCACCCTGAAACGGCCGAAGCCACTCACGCGCTGCTGTTTCATCAGCATGCTCGGTGTGGCTGCTGTCAGTCTTGCTACTGGCCATAAAACTCGCCGCACTTTCCAGACACCGAACGCTCGTCGTACCGACAGCAATCACGCGCTTACCGGCGGCTTTAGTGGCATTCACCAGCGCACACACCTCCGGCCCTACTTCCATAATTTCACTGTGCATTTGGTGCGCGCGAATATCGTCAACCCGCATCGACTGAAAAGTACCTGCGCCTACGTGCAGGGTTACAAATGCCAGTTGCACACCCTGCGCGCGCAGCTCGTTAAGCAAGGCTTCATCAAAGTGCAAGCCAGCCGTAGGTGCCGCCACCGCACCTTGGTTGCGACCATAAACAGTTTGGTAACGCTCGCGGTCGGCCGCTTTATCAGCACGGTCTATATAAGGCGGTAATGGCATATGCCCGAGACGCTCGAGCACCGCCAACGCCGGCTCTGAAGGTGGAAACGCTAACTCGAACAAGGCGTCATGACGGGCCAGGACGGTTACCTCTGTACCGTCTTCGAGACGTATTGAGCTGCCGGGCTTGGGTGATTTACTGGCGCGGGTATGGGCGAGCACGCGATGTGTATCCAACACCCGCTCAACCAAAATCTCGACCTGACCGCCCGTCAGTTTCTGACCGAACAAGCGCGCCGGAATAACGCGCGTATCGTTAAAAATCATCAGGTCGCCGGGCTCAAGGTAAGCAAGCAAGTCCGGAAACTGGCGGTGCTGAAGCTCTCCCGACCGACCATCGAGACACAACAGCCGGCTTCCCCGTCGCGTAGCAGCGGGCTCGCGGGCGATCAATGAATCGGGTAATTGATAAAAGAAATCCTGACGACGCATAGAAAAAACTTAAGTCGCTCCACTGGGAGCACAGGCGAAAAACAGGCGGGCAAGGGTATAGCAAATTAATTACGCTGGCTATGATTTATCAGTTGACGCGCTCAAAGTCGTTGATATAATGGCGCCCGCTTTGCTGAGCCGGATGGGTTCACAGCGATGCCAGAGTGGTGAAATTGGTAGACACAGGGGATTCAAAATCCCCCGCCCTTAAA
>CAYTQQ010000057.1:0-14768 GCA_964440135.1 uncultured Cellvibrionaceae bacterium
CCTAACTGGTCGCGCATTTTCTGGCGCATCTCGCGCACCTCGGTGCGCAACTGCCCCAGTTCCCGCTGTTGGCACAACACCCGCTGCCGCACAGCTTCGAAACTTTGCGCCAACATTTCATTGCCCGCCACCACTCGGGCGCGCACCAGTGCCTGGTGTTCCCAGGTCCAGGCTTCATTGAGTTGGTATTTTTCAAACGCGGTGAGTGACGATACGAGCAATCCGGAATTACCCGAAGGTCGCAAGCGCATATCGACTTCATAGAGCTTGCCGGTCACGGTGGAGACGTTGAGCACGTGAATTATTTTTTGGCCAAGGCGCGTGTAGAAGGTCAGGTTATCAATGGACTTCTCACCGTCGGTGCTGAGTGAAGTGCTGGCGTTATGGATAAACACCAGATCCAGATCCGACCCATGACCCAGCTCGATGCCGCCCAGCTTGCCGTAACCCACGACAACGAACTCCGGCGCTTCATCGACACCGCCGTCTTCGCGTCGCGGCCGGCCATGGCGCGCAACCATCTGCTCCCACGCCAACTGCAGCACGTGCTCAAGAATGACTTCGGCAATGTAGGTCAGGTAGTCGCTGACTTTCATGAGTGGCAAGGCACCGGTTACTTCGCTGGCCGCCACGCGCAACGCGTGGGCCGAACGAAAGTAACGCAGGGTTTCCATATGACTCTCCAGATCATCCCAGGCAAGGCGCAGCATTTCACGCCGCAAATCATCGCGCAGCGCTTCCTTGTTGGGCGGTGCATAGAGGCTTTCGGGGGTTAACAGCTCGTCCAGCAGCGCCGGATGAAAACTCAGTTGCTCAGCAATCCACGGACTCGCCGAACAGAGCTTGGCGAGCTGATGCAGGGCGGTAGGATTTTCCAGCAGCAGCACCAGATAGGCGCTGCGCCGGGCAATGGACTCAACCAGGGGCACGATGCGGTTGAGGGTTTCTGCCATGCCCGTCAGCGCTTCACCACTGAGGGCCTGCTTGCCCAGCATGCGCAATAATCTGGGCATAAAAGCGTCGAGGCGGGCCCGGCTGCTGGCCTGCATGTTCAGCACCGCTCGTCCTTCGCGGGATTGACGCAGCAACTGCAGCACGCGCTCCGGTTCATCGCAGCCTTCGACCGCCAGAAAGACCCGGGCTTCGTCATCGAGCAAGCTGCCATCCCACACACCAATCCACGGTTCCAGGCCGGCTAAGGCCATATCGGGGGCCTCATCGGGAGCCGCGATCACTGCACGGAATTCCGCATGCACCAAGGTCCGGTGACGGTCGAGCTCCGTGCTAAATGCATCCCAGGATGCACAGCCCATGACCCACGCCAAGCGGGCTTGCCCCTGCGGATCAACAGGCAAGGCCTGAGTCTGTCGATCCTGAAAACCTTGTATTGCGTGTTCGGTATTGCGCAGAAAAATATAGGCGTCGAGCAGGGCGCTGCCGGTTCCTGCCGGCAGGTAGCCTTCACGCTCCAGAAACGGCAACATCTTGCACACCTGCGGTTCGCGCAGATGCACATCGCGGCCACCGCGAATCAGCTGAAACGCCTGCACCACAAACTCGGCTTCGCGAATACCACCTTCGCCAAGTTTTACATCCAGGTGCATACCCTTGCGCCGCACCTGCCGGTTAATCAGCGCCTTCATGTCGCGCAGGGCTTCAATCACGCTGTAATCAATATATTGGCGATAGGTAAACGGCTGGAGCAGGCTCATCAGCTCATGCACGGCCGCGCCACCCTGCGCTCCGCCCGCCACCGCGACGGCGCGGGCTTTTACCATGGCGTAGCGCTCCCAATCGCGACCCTGGGTCTGGTAGTACTCTTCCAGTGCGTCAAAGTTCAGGGCCAGTGCGCCGCTCTGCCCATGCGGGCGCAAGCGCATATCGACGCGAAACACAAAACCGTCGGCGGTTTGCACATCCAGGCTTTTGATCAGCCGCTGGCCCAGCTTGACGAAAAACTCCTGATTGCTGAGCGGCCGTTGCGGATGATCGGTCTCGCCCGCTTCGGGAAAGGTGAAAATCAAATCGATGTCGGACGAAATATTGAGCTCGCAGGCACCGAGCTTGCCCATACCCAAGACAATAAACGGCTGGGCACTGCCCGAGTATTTACCCACCGGCTGGCCATAGAGCGCGCTTAATGCGCGATAGTGAAAGGCCGCCGCCTGCTCGATGGCCAGATCGGCAAACCGCGAGAGCTCTGCGGTTGTTTCGCTCATGCTGGCGCAGCGATTCAGGTCGCGCCAGATAATCCGCACCATCGCGCGCTGGCGCTGACGGCGGAGCGTTTGATCCAGCTCCCCATCGCTCTCACAGGCAGCAATGGTTGCCGCCAGCGTCTTAAAATGGTCCGCTGCAAGCGGTCTGAAGAGATCGCCACTGGCGATCAAATCCAGCAGCAGCTGAGGTGCCTGGGCGCAGGTTTTGGCGACAAACTCGCTGCCGGCAAACGCCCGGGTTAGCTGGGCGGAAAATACCTCTGGCGCAATCCATGGAGAACCCGGCAGCTGCAATTGCTGTTGCGCCAAGGCGGCGTCAAATTGCTGCCACAAGCGCTGCGTCGAATCGCGTAAAAGCGGGGGAACCAGTTCGATATTTACCATAAAAAGCGCTACCAGATAGACAGTGCGCACAAGATTAACACAGCTCATCAGGCGCGGCTTTTGCTGATCACACAGCGATGACCAGCAGCTTCTCGCGCCAGAACTCAGCCGCGCTCCCGCTTATTCTTCATTCTTTTTCGTTCTATGCACCAAACTTTTAGCTATTTGGCGATCATCGGGAAGGCTGGTAGCCTGCCCGATCTTTTGCTTGCGTCATTTTTGTTGTTTGGTATTTATGGATTTACAGCTTATTTACGTCATTGCCGGCTTAGGGGTTGGTTTTATTGTTGGCCTGACCGGCGTCGGTGGCGGTTCTCTAATGACGCCCATTCTTTTGTATTTCGGTGTTCCGCCGACCAGCGCCGTGGGCACCGATCTGCTGTATGCAGCGATCACCAAAACCGGTGGCATTCACGTCCATCATAAAAAGCGCAATATCGATTGGCGCTTGGCGGGCCTGATGGGTCTGGGCAGCATTCCTGCGGCGCTGATCACCTTGGGGGTTTTACGGTACGGTGGGCTGGATACGTCGACCATCGATAAAATTATCAAACTCACGCTGGGCTACGCGCTGCTCCTGACGTCGCTCGCCATTATTTTTAAGCAGAATTTACTGAATTACAGCCACCGCAATAATTTGTGGCTTACCGGCATGAACCCGAAACAGCAGGTGATTGCCACGCTGGTGGTGGGTTTTCTGCTGGGCATTATCGTTACCATTACCTCGATTGGTGCCGGCGCGCTGGGCACTTTGGCGCTGTTTTTACTCTACCCGCTGTTACCCACGGTTCGTTTGGTCGGCACTGAAATTGCGCACGCGGTACCACTCACGCTGGTCGCCGGCCTGGGCCACGCAGGCCTGGGGAATGTCGATTGGAATTTATTGCTGAATTTATTGCTGGGCTCCATGCCCGGTATTTATCTCGGCAGCCACCTGGCGGATCGCGTCAAAGATCATTACCTGCGCCCGCTGCTGGCGACCATGTTGTTTGTTGTCGGGCTCAGATTAGTCTTTTAAGGCAACTGAAGTTCGCTGGCTGATTTAAGCCCAGTGCCTTTAGTTCACTTTTTCCGGTGGCGGCGCGACCCGCATGACTTCTTCAATAGTGGTTAATCCCGCTGCTACTTTTTGCGCACCGGAAAGCCGCAGGGTGCGCATCCCTTCTTTCATGGCCTGGCGCCGCAGCTCCTGCAGGTTGCACTGTGAGGTGATTTTGTCCTTGATGCTTTCCGACATCAGCAGCATTTCATACAACCCCTGCCGCCCCAGATAACCGGTATTTCTGCATTCCAGACAGCCCACGGGGCGGAATATTTTTGCTGGCAGATTGACCTTCCAGGGGGCGACTAATTGTTGCCAATCGTCGTTGCTGATATGCCCTTCTTCTTTACAGTGCGGGCACAGGGTACGCACTAACCGCTGGGCCGTAACCCCCAGTAAAGTCGCGTTGATCAAATAAGCGGGAATACCAAGATCCAACAAGCGGGCAATGGTAGAAGGTGCATCATTGGTGTGCACCGTGGAGAGCACCAGATGTCCGGTGAGCGCCGCTTGCACCGCCATTTGGGCAGTTTCCAGGTCGCGGATTTCCCCGACCATAATAATGTCCGGGTCCTGCCGCATCAGGCTGCGAATACCAGCGGCAAAGTCCAGTCCGATTTTGTGATGCACCTGGGTTTGGTTGAAGCTTTCTTCCACCATTTCAATCGGGTCTTCGATGGTGCTGACGTTAACCTCTGGTGTAGCGATTTGGCGAAGAGAAGAATAGAGAGTGGTGGTTTTACCGGAGCCCGTAGGACCTGTTACCAGAACGATGCCGTTGGGACGATCCAGCATGGCGCGCCAGCGCTGGTAGTCTTCGCCCACCAGACCCAAATCAGAAAAACTCCGCAACAGCACATCCGGGTCAAAAATCCGCATCACCAGCTTTTCACCAAATGCCGTCGGCAAGGTGGAGATCCGCAACTCGACTTCGCTGTCGTCGTTGCGGCGCGTCTTGATACGGCCGTCCTGAGGCTTGCGCTTTTCCGCGATATTCATACGCGACAGTACTTTGAAGCGGCTGGTCACCGCGACGCAGACATTGATCGGCAATTCGTACACATTGTGCAACACACCATCAATGCGAAAGCGGATCCGGCCTATTTCCCGCCGGGGTTCGATATGGATATCGCTGGCGCGCTGGTCATAGGCATACTGCAGCAACCAATCGACAATCCTCACGATATGTTGGTCATTGGCATCGGGATCAGAGGCGCTGCCCAGCTCAACCAATTGTTCGAAATTGGTTACCGCCGAGGCGGCAGGCCCACCACTGGCGCGACTGACCGAGCGCGCCAAGGTATAAAACTCGACGATATGGCGTTCAATATCGGCGGGATTGGCCAATACCCGCTGTACTGATTTTCGAGCGATATGCTCGATTTGCGGCTCCCAGCCGGTTACAAAGGGCTGGGTGCAGGCGATAACCACATGCTCCGCCGTAACCCGCACGCACAAAATTCCGTGGCGCTTGGCAAAGGCGAAGGACATGACTTCGGTAACGGTGGGCACATCGATTTTAAGCGGGTCAATATGCACCACTTGCAGCTGGGCTTGTTCGGCCAGCCATTCGGTCAGCACATCCCCCGTGAGGGTCTTGCCCGGACGTTTCAGGTCTTCCAGGTTCTGGCTGGCGATGTAACTCAGCGGATGCATAATCGCCTGCTCGCGGCTGCGTGTAGCGCCCAACAGCATGTTGGCATCTTCTTGTTTGATCCGCCCATCAGCGACCAGATCGGTGATTAACCGCCGTAAATCGAGTACACCTTCGTATCCTGCTGCCTGGATCATAGCTCCGCTCTTGCTGGGTTTTTATGGTTATTGCTCATGGGTGGTTCAGCACGCAAGGTACTGGCTGTTATGGGATTCTAGCGGTTCTTCTACCCCGCGAATACCGGCACTCAAGAGCGCTCCACTGATGATTTTTACCTGAACTGTAAAATCCTGCGTGACCTCTGCCCACGAAGTTTTTATACTGCGCCCCTTTCGGCCAGGCAGCTCTGCTCTGCCGCGGCGATCTTACCCATGGGGATTATGCCAAGATGCCAATTGCTAACCCGTTTTTCAATCTCTTTGGTCGCTCGCCGATCAAGCCACTCCAAGAGCACATGGCTGTGGCCGTCAAAGCCACCGCTGAATTGATTCCCTTTTTTCAAGCGGTTATTGCTAACGACTGGGCGGCAGCCAGCAACGTCCAGCAGCGGATTGCGGCGTTGGAACACCAGGCCGACGAAATCAAAAAACAGCTGCGCTTACACCTCCCCAAAAGTCTTTTCCTCCCCGTACCCCGCTCTGATCTACTTGAACTGCTCACCATGCAGGACCGGATTCCCAACCGCGCCAAAGATATCGCCGGCATTATGCTGGGACGCAAGATGTCGATTCCGGCGAGCATGCAAGATCAAGCGTTAGAACTTGTGCGTGCCGGTATTGCTACCGCTGAGCAGGCCATGATCGCGATCAACGAGCTCGATGAGCTGCTGGACACCGGCTTCAGCGGGCGCGAGTTGGCCATTGCTGAAAACATGATTCATGAGCTGGATCGCCTTGAAAACGAAGCTGACAAATTGGAAGTCAACATCCGCGCCACCCTGTTTGGGCTCGAGGCGCAACTTCCACCGGTTGATGTCATGTTCCTCTATAGCGTCATTGATTGGATTGGTGATCTTGCCAATCGTGCTCATGATGTGGGCGGTCGTCTCCAATTGTTGTTAGCACGTTAATAGCTCGATTTTGAGGATTACACCATGACCGTGATTGCTGAATACGGCCACATCTTACTGATTTTAGCCTGTGTCTTTGGCTTGTTTATGGCTTGGGGCATAGGCGCAAATGATGTTGCGAATGCAATGGGGACCTCAGTTGGCTCCCGCGCGTTGACTATGCGCCAAGCCATCGTTATTGCCATTATTTTTGAGTTTCTTGGGGCTTATCTGGCGGGCGGCGAGGTCACCTCGACGATTCGCAGCGGGATTGTGGATCCCGAAGCAATGCACGACACCCCGGATTTATTGGTGTTCGGGATGCTGTCCGCTCTCCTGGCCGCAGGCACCTGGCTGTTAGTGGCGAGCATTCTGGGCTGGCCGGTATCAACTACCCATTCCATCGTGGGCGCCATTATCGGTTTTGCCGCTGTCGGTATCTCCGTGGACGCCGTTAAATGGGGCTCCGTAACCTACATCGTTTCAAGCTGGGTTGTCTCTCCTCTGATCGCTGGTTTTATTTCTTTCTGGATTTTCCGTTCCGTCCAGTACCTGATTTTGGATACTGAAGACCCCTTTTCTAATGCTAAGCGCTATGTGCCTTTTTACATGTTTGCTGCAGCGTTCCTTATTGTAATGGTGACCTTGTTGAAAGGTCTTAAACACGTGCTGAAGGATTCGGGAATAGGGTTCAGTTTTGGTGAGAGCATTTTGATCGGTATCGGCATTGCTCTGCTGGTTACAGGAATCGGTGTCTACCTGCTCAGCCGGGTTACTCAAGATAAAGAGGCGGATGGGCGCCATCGTTTTTCCAGCGTGGAGCGCGTCTTCGCGATTTTAATGATCTTTACCGCGTGCTGCATGGCTTTTGCACACGGCTCCAACGATGTGGCCAACGCGGTTGGCCCGATGGCTGCAGTCATCGGGATTGTTAAATCTGGCTCGGTGAGTTCGACCATGCCGGTTCCTTCCTGGGTATTGCTGGTCGGCGCTGTCGGTATTGTGATCGGTCTGGCCACCTATGGCTGGAAAGTCATTGTCACGATCGGCAGAAAAATTACCGAGCTGACCCCCAGCCGTGGTTTCGCGGCAGAAATGTCCGCAGCCGCTACGGTGGTGGTAGCCTCTGGTACTGGCTTGCCTATCTCTACTACGCACACCTTGGTAGGCGCGGTGCTCGGTGTGGGGCTGGCGCGGGGAATTGGCGCACTCAACCTGAAAGTGGTCGGCAGCATTTTTATGTCCTGGATTATCACTTTGCCGGCAGGTGCTGCTTTATCCATTCTCTTTTTCTTCCTGCTGAAAGGTATTTTCGCTTGATATTTCAGGGTATAGGCGTGCCGATTACGCGCCTGTACCCTGTTCTTGATGTAGCCGGATTCTCAGCCTGGTTCGCCACTCTTCTCTTGCCTAATCTTACTCGCCTAATCTTCCTCGTCTTATATTTAGCCTGCACTGGGCTACTTGTTCTCTGTCACTTCGGCTCACTGTTAATCCCACCTTTTTGGGCCATTTTCCTCGGGCCGCGTTACCCATGCCGTGTTGCTTTTACGCGTTAATGTGCGTTTACGCCCACCAAAATTTTGGGGCTATAGCCACAGTTAGCGGGTTGCGAAGAGAGTGGAAACGGGCCGACTGCTGCCGCTTCGTCAACCTGTTATTCCGCATAGAAACAAACATCCGGCATCCAACGAAAGAGTGACTATGCCAATCCATTCCAGCCATCAAACTGACGCGACATCCATCAGCAGTGACCTCCCGGAGCAGGCGCGATCCACATTTGCTGCCAACGAACCCGCAGTTGCGCCAGCAGGCTCATGGAATGTGGCCGAGGAGTTAATTGCAGAATATTTGCAGACCCACAGAGGACCCGTGGTGGTTGATCTGGATGAAACACTGTATCTGCGCAACTCCACCGAAGACTTTATTCAACTGGCAGCACCTGGGCTGCTCGCCGCCTACTTGTTACGGCTGCTGGACCTTGCTGCCCCGTGGCGCTGGACTGGCGGCCAAAAATGCCGGGACAACTGGCGTATCGGTCTTGTACTGGCACTTTTCCCCTGGACCTACTGGCGCTGGCGACACCATTGCCGCCACCAAGTCTCCGCAGCCGTCAACCGGGATTTACAGGTCGCCCTGCAGAATTATCCTTACCCCATCATTATTGCGAGCAACGGCTATGGCGTGTTAATCCGTCCCATGCTCGCGGCGCTCAACTTGCCCGGCGCCACTCTGGTGTGCTGCGATCTCTCCCGCTTTCATCACCGTCGCGACGGCAAACTTGCCCTGCTCGATCCGACCCATGACCGGGCGTTCATTGCGCGCTCGCTGGTTATCACCGACTCTCACGCCGATGCCGAGCTGCTCGCTGCCTGTAAAACACCCTGCCTGACGGTATGGAAGGAGGCGGCTTTTAAACGCGCTTTTGATGGCTTGGCTTACCTGCCGGGAGATTACCTGAGCCGGGTAAAACGTCCGCGCCAAGGGGCTCTGCGGCACCTGGTGATTTACAATCTGCTGCCGTGGATTCTGGTGGGACTTTCCAGCTCAGCCAGCGTCACTGAAGTGTTGGGTTTAACCGCACTCTTTCTGTCCTTATGGTCGATTTATGAATGGGGTTATTACGACAATGATCGCTGTGCCATCAGGTATGAACGCACGCCCAAACTAACCCCGGAAGCGCAAAAGTTTAATGGCTATTTTTTTAGCACCAAGCTCTGGTTGACCGCGTTAGCTCTAGGCGCGGTGGCTATCGCACTGCTCCAACCGAGTGATTTTTATCTGCGCGATTTTGCGTTGTGGACGCTAACCTTGCTGGCGCTTTGCGGCACCTATTGGTTTTACAATCGCATTGATAAATCGTCCCGGGTCTGGGTGTATCCCCTGCTGCAGATGTTTCGTTACGGGGGCTTGTTTGTGCTTGTCGCCGGCTCACCGGTGGGTTATGCAGCGGCACTCAGTCAGATTATTGCACACTGGGTTGGCTACATTATTTACCGCTACCAACGTGTGGCCAAAATCACGACCTGGCCGAAAGTGGCCATTCACACCATTCAGTTAGTAATATTTAGCTTGTTGCTTACGCCGCTGATACTTGCAGGACAATGGTACGCGTTGATCACACCCGCCTCGGCATGTTGGATCGTTTTCATTTATGGCGTGTGGAAGTATGAGCTAAAAAAACACCGGGAGACTTTCCGCCGACTGGATCAACCACTGGACACAACCGGACCAGTAGCTGAAGATTAACCATCTGGCTCCTGGTTTTCAGGCGAATCCTTTCTTATCGGGCAACACCTTCACTCTCCGGCACCCGCCCATAATATGCGTGACTTCCTATGACGTTTGACCCTAAGCGCTATCAACAGCAACTTCAGCAGTTAGTTGCGATTCCGTCGGTCAGCTGTGCGGTACCAAGCTGGGACCAACCCAACTTACCGGTGATTGAGTTACTGGCGACCTGGCTGGAAGACATGGGATTCCGCACCCAAGTTTTGCCCTTGCAACAACAGGGCAAGGCCAATTTGATCGCCACCTTGGGAGAAGGCGATGGCGGCCTGGTATTAGCCGGTCATAGCGATACCGTGCCCTATGATAAAGGCGGCTGGCAAACCGATCCCTTCACCTTGACCGAAAAAGACGGCAAATTTTTTGGTTTGGGCGCCACGGATATGAAAGGGTTTTTTCCGGTGGTGCTGGAGGCGGTTCGCCCTTTTCTGCAACAGAAGCTACGCCAGCCGATTATTGTGCTTGCCACCGCTGATGAAGAAAGCAGTATGAACGGTGCGCGGGCACTGGTGGAAAATGGTCATCCGCGCGGACGCTTCGCAGTCATTGGCGAGCCTACTGAGCTGACGCCAATCCGTATGCACAAAGGTATTTTGATGGAATCTATCCGGGTGCGTGGCCGCAGTGGCCACTCATCTAACCCCACGTTAGGCATTAATGCGCTAGACACCATGCACCTGGTCATCGGTGAATTGATGGTGCTGCGTACGCAACTGCAAGAGCGCTACCGCAATCCCGGGTTTGCAGTCCAAACACCGACCATGAACCTCGGGTGCATTCACGGCGGCGACGGCGCCAACCGAATTTGTGGTGAGTGCGAATTGCATTTTGATTTGCGGTTGCTGCCGGGGATGGATACCGCCGACATTCGTCAGCAGATCCAGCAAAAATTGACACCGATTGCTGAAACCAGTGGTACAGATATTGTCTTTTCCTCCTTGTTTCAAAGCGTTGATCCCTTTGCGGAAAGTCCGGATGCAGAGCTGATTAAAGCGTGCGAGGCCTTAACCGGTAAACGCAGCGAGAGCGTAGCCTTCGCTACTGAGGCACCATTTTTCCAGCAGCTGGGTATGCAAACCGTCGTCCTGGGCCCAGGCTCCATTAATCAAGCACATCAGCCCAATGAGTTTATCGATACCCGCCAGATACAACCGGCTGTGGACATCCTGCAACAACTGATACGCCGTTTTTGCGTGTAGCGGCTGATGGCGATATCTTCAGTTTTGTTTCGCCATCTTTCCCGTTAAGCTTGCACCGTATTCCCACGCCTTCCGGAGCTCAAAATCGTGTCTGCCAGTACCCAGGACTATGTAAAGTGGTTTCGCCACTCCTCGCCTTATATCAATCAACACAGAGGTAAAACCTTTGTGCTCATGCTGCCCGGTGAAGCGATTACCCACGAAAATTTCGGCAATATTATTCACGACATTGCATTGTTGAGCAGTCTTGGAGTACGCCTGGTGTTGGTTCATGGCGCACGCCCGCAAATTGATACGCGGCTAGATGCCGCCGGCACCACCAGCCAGTTTCATCGCGGCTTGCGGATTACCGACTCAACCAGCTTGGGACATATTATCCAAGCGGTGGGCGAAGCCCGTATCACTGTGGAGGCGGCGCTCTCAACCGGCCTGCCAAACTCGCCAATGCATGGCGCCCATATGCAGGTACTAAGTGGTAATTTCGCCGTCGCCATGCCCCACGGCGTAATCGACGGCGTTGACCTGCAGCACACTGGAAAAATGCGGCGGGTAAATACCCGCCCCCTCCAAACGGCTTTGGATTCCGGGGCTATCGCGTTACTGTCACCGCTGGGTTATTCCCCTACCGGCGAAGTCTTTAATTTGTCTTGCAGTGATGTGGCCACACATGTAGCGACCGCACTCAAGGCCGATAAGCTAATCGCCTTTGTTGCCAGTCACGGGGTCAGTGATAGTAAAGGCCAGCTGCTTAAGCAGTTAACCTTGCAAGAATGCAAAAACTTTTTGGAAGAACATGGCGAGCAAATCGATGCCGATCTACATCAAGCCATTAAAGCCTGCTATCTGAGTTGCCTGCAGGGCGTTTCCCGGGCGCAGTTAGTCAACTATGGCGTTGACGGTGCACTGCTGACCGAGCTATTCACCCGCGATGGGTTGGGCACGATGGTGTACTCGGGCCAATATGAACAACTACGCACAGCCACGATTGATGATGTGGGCGGCATTCTCAGCCTGATCGAGCCGCTCGAAAATGAAGGTATTCTGGTGCGTCGCTCACGCGAGGTCCTCGAGACCGAAATCGGTAAATTCAGCGTGATGGAAAAAGACGGCACCATCATCGCCTGCGCAGCGCTTTATCCCTACGACGATATGGCGGAACTCGCCTGTGTCATTACTCACCCTGATTACCGCAAAGGCGGCCGGGCAGCCACCCTGCTTAACCATATGGAAAAGCTCGCCCGCAGTCAGAATATCACCCAGTTATTTTTACTGACGACGCAAACGGCGCATTGGTTTATCGAACAAGGCTTCGCCCCCGGTGATCTCAGTGATTTACCAATGGCGCGCCAGAGCCTTTACAACTACCAGCGCAATTCGAAAATCTTCGTTAAACGCTTGGCCTGATACCCGAGCGATATAATCGGCTCGGGGTATTTCTGCTATCATTAATCGTATTTTTTTATTGAATTACCATTTCGCTTTAGAGGTCGGCTATGCCTGTTTATCGTTCGAAAACTACTACAGCGGGACGCAATATGTCCGGCGCCCGTGCGCTTTGGCGCGCCACTGGCATGAAGGATGCTGATTTCGAAAAACCGATTATTGCAATCGCCAACTCATTTACCCAATTTGTTCCCGGCCACGTTCACCTCAAAGATCTTGGTCAATTAGTTGCGCGTGAAATTGAAAAAGTCGGCGGCGTTGCCAAAGAATTTAACACCATCGCTGTCGATGATGGGATCGCCATGGGCCATGACGGCATGCTCTACAGTCTGCCATCCCGCGACATTATTGCCGACTCCGTTGAATATATGGTGAATGCCCACTGCGCCGACGCGCTGGTGTGTATTTCGAACTGCGATAAAATTACACCCGGTATGCTGATGGCGGCAATGCGCTTGAATATACCGGTCATTTTTGTCTCCGGTGGGCCGATGGAAGCAGGTAAAACCAAGCTTTCCGAGCATAAACTTGATTTGGTTGATGCCATTATCATCGGCACCAGTGATGATGCTACAGACGAAGAAGTCGCGGCTTATGAGCGCTCTGCCTGCCCGACTTGCGGCTCCTGCTCTGGGATGTTCACCGCCAACTCCATGAACTGCTTAACGGAAGCTCTGGGCTTGTCGCTCCCCGGCAATGGTTCATTACTGGCCACCCACGCCGATCGGGAGCAATTATTTCTTGAGGCTGGACGACGCATCGTTGAAATCACCAAACGCTATTACGAGCAGGATGATGTGCGCATGTTGCCACGCTCCATCGCCACCTTTGAAGCGTTCGAAAATGCGATGGCACTGGACATTGCCATGGGCGGATCAACTAATACCATCCTGCACCTGTTGGCCGCTGCACAGGAAGGCGAGGTGCCCTTCACCATGGCCGACATCGACCGACTCTCGCGCAAAATCCCACAGCTGTCGAAGGTCGCACCAAATACTCCGAAATACCATATGGAAGATGTCCATCGCGCCGGCGGGGTTATGGCTATCTTAGCCGAGCTGAATCGCGCGGGCCTGCTGCACAATCAGTTGCCGACGGTGCACAGTGATACCTTCCAGGAAGCGCTGGACAAGTGGGATATCATCACAACGCAGGATGATGCAGTAAAAACTTTTTATAAAGCCGGCCCAGCAGGCATCCCAACTCAGACAGCCTTTAGCCAGGCCACCCGTTGGCCCACACTCGATATCGATCGTCAGGATGGTTGTATCCGTGCGTTTGAACACGCCTACAGCCAGGAAGGTGGCCTTGCTGTACTTAAAGGCAACATCGCCGTGGATGGTTGCGTGGTAAAAACCTCGGGTGTAGACGAAAGCTGCTGGGTATTCGAAGGCCCTGCGCACGTTGTAGAAAGCCAGGATCAGGCGGTCGAACATATTCTCAGCGGCAAAGTGAAGGCCGGTGAGGTTGTGGTAATTCGCTATGAAGGTCCGCGCGGTGGCCCAGGGATGCAAGAGATGCTGTATCCCACCAGCTACCTCAAATCCAAAGGGTTAGGTCAAGCCTGTGCGCTGTTAACGGACGGCCGTTTTTCGGGCGGCACCTCAGGGCTCTCGATTGGTCATGTATCTCCAGAAGCAGCCTCTGGCGGAGCCATTGCGCTGATCGAAAACGGCGATGTCATTCGCATCGACATTCCCAATCGCAGTATCGATGTTCTATTAAGCGATGCAGAACTCAATACCCGGCGAGAAGCGATGGAAAGCAAAGGCAGTCAGGCTTGGAAGCCAGCGGCACCCCGGCCTAGGAAAGTATCAGCATCACTCAAAGCCTATGCAATGCTGGCCACCAGTGCTGATCGTGGAGCCGTGCGCGATTTAACGCTCTTGGATTAATTGATTTGGACTTGGGCCCTGCTAATCAGCAAGGTCCATGTCCTGTCGTAGAGAGACTCCACGTTATTTCAGGACGGGACATTGTTCAGATAGGGACACCACCAATAAAAAAGCCAGCATATTAGCTGGCTTTTTTATTGGTGGAACAAGTGAGCGTCTTAGCTCGAAGCAGCTTCAATACGCTTTTTCTCGCTAGCTGCATATTTGGACCACTGATCAGCAATACTCTTACTGCGTGAATCCTTAGCTGCTTCGTTAAATGCCTTAATCGCGGCATCAAACTCGCCCAACTCCATATGCGCACTGCCGATAGCCAAGTGCACCTGATCTGGACGTCTTAAGCCACCCTTAGTTAACGCCTGGCGACCGACTCTGACAGCATCTTTATAGCGATCATTAGCGGTGTACAAGGTTGACAGGGTGTGGAGCAAGTCACCATTTTCAGACTTCTGTGCGGCTTTCTCCATTTCGACTAACGACTTTTCATACTCAGCAGCTGCACGCCAGCAGTTCGCTAACAGCTCCAGGTTTTTAGCCGTAGGTTCAACGATCTTGTCCTTATTGATCCCCTGGTCCAACACCTTGGCCGCTTTGTA
>CAYTQQ010000057.1:14868-15926 GCA_964440135.1 uncultured Cellvibrionaceae bacterium
AGGCAGTGTAGAGATAGAGCTGTGCCGTTTCGTAAGGATTTAATTTATCCACACGACGCGCCACCCGGTTCAAGACCTCGAGCGCCTTATCCGGGTTTGGCTCCAAGCCCGAACCTTCTTCTGGTTGCAGGAAGGTAGAAACTTCCGCCAGATCCTTGGCGAAGTCCTGACTCACGCCAGGCAAACGACGCGTTTCAAACTGTTTATTGCCTGCCTTGACCTGCGCCTGGGCAACATTGAGTTGAATATAGGTCTGACCGGGTGCAACTGTATCCGCTACCAGAGTTGACAAGACAGGAGCTACTGCCAAGACACCTGCTAACAGCGTTTTGTTGACGGATCCCAAAACAACCGCTTTGATCTCTTTCATGTCTTATACCCCTTACTTCGCTAATTCATATACGAAGCGGTTGCGAACTCCTGGCACCTCGATCGGCTCGCCATCCAAAACCTTGGGCCGATATTTAAATCGTTCCGCAGCGCGAATAGAAGCACGATTGAACACCGATGTTGGTCTGCCGTCTGTGGTTATGCACTCACCTTCGACGACCTGCACATCTCTTGTGGTGCCCGCGGTAGTTACCGTGAACTCAACCATACAAAAGCCTTCGATACCTCTTGAAGAAGCTGTACTCGGATACTCAGGCGCGACTTTAACAATAGGAAGATAATCCCCATCACCAAAACCAGAACCGATATTCATGGTTAACTGGGCTTCGAACGTAGGCGTAGACATATTTAACGTATCTAAATTTGTGTTCGGAGTCTCAAATTCAGGTTCGGGAATATCTGGTGGTGGCATATCAGGCTCTTCCGGCTTATCTGGCTTAGCCTCTTCGTAGATTGTTTCAATTTCCTGCTTCGGCATCTGAATATCAGCAATCTTGGTTTCGGCAGCCTCATCTGGCAATTCCATTGGATTGTTGATCAATGCTTGCATCAACAACAACAAGCCGAAGGTAACTGCTACCCCTAGTGCCGCCGCTATAGCTACTCTTGCAACGTTCATAATGACCTATTTCTTGTTAGTTGAGACAGCAACATTATCAACACCGGCT
>CAYTQQ010000058.1:0-15804 GCA_964440135.1 uncultured Cellvibrionaceae bacterium
TCACGCCCAAGTTTCCGGCATGACCTGCTCGCTCCTGGCCGGTGGTGTTAATCATGCTTGCTCCGCACCTGAGATGCCTGTTAGCCGTGGTCTGTGTCAAAAATCCCGCTGATGCTTACCGTCATCCTGACCCTGTTATTTTCTGCATCAGAATAGGGTTACGAAGTGCTTAACGCAATTTTTTAATGCGCTCTGACGGGCTGATCACATCAGTCATCCGAATACCAAATTTTTCGTTGACCACAACCACCTCACCGTGCGCAATCAAAGTGCCGTTAACCAATACATCAAGCGGTTCACCGGCCAGGCGATCCAGCTCAATGACGGAGCCCTGGTTGAGTTGCAACAGGTTGCGAATAGTGATGGAGGTGCGCCCTACTTCCATGGAAATACTGACGGGAATATCAAGAATGACATCCAGATCAGGATTGGTGGACGTAGTCGATTTTTGATCTTCAAATTCATGCAGTTCAACAGCACTGACCAAGTCATCGACGTCATCAGCACTGGCGGTGAGCGTCTGCTCTTGCTCCTGCATTGCAGCCGCCCATTCGTCGGCCATTAAGTCCTGATCAATATCATCATTTGCCACGGGAGGCTCCTTCAGTACCAGTAATATTTTGCGTGTTACTACGATCAAAATTTTCTTTGATTTTTAAGGCGAGATTGCCGTGATACTGCCCCAGTTGAACATGAAACATGGGCACGCCATTGGCGGTGAGGACGTGGGCTTCCGGGAACTCTACCGGAATAACATCGCCCGCCTTCAACGCGACAATATCGCGCAACAACAGGTCGCGCCGCACAATGTCGCACTCCAGATCAACCTTGGCGGACAGGACATCCTCGCGCAGTGCTTTTACCCAGCGCTCGTCCTGTTCGTCACTGTCCGTCTGCAGACCTGAGTCCAGCACTTCACGGATTGGCTCAATCATTGAATACGGCATGGTGATATGGATTTCACCGCCACCGCCATCCAGCTCCACGTGAAAAGTGCTCACCACCACAACTTCACTGGGGCTGACAATATTCGCCAGCGAGGGATTCACCTCGGAGTTGATGTATTCAAAATTAATCGGGATAACCGCTTTCCAGGCTTCGGCCAGATCGATAAACGCCTGGTTCAACACCATCTGCACAACGCGCAGTTCGGTCGGCGTAAATTCTCGCCCTTCGATTTTCGCGTGACGGCCATCACCGCCAAAAAAATTATCCACCAGCTTAAAGACAAGACGCGCATCCAGAATAATTAATGCGGTACCGCGCAAGGGGCGAAATTTCACCATGTTTAAACTGGTCGGCACGTACAAAGTATGTACGTATTCGCCAAATTTTTGGATTTGAATACCACCCACCGATACATCGGCGGTGCGGCGCAACAGATTGAACATACTGATCCGGGTATAGCGGGCAAAGCGTTCGTTGATCATCTCCAGCGTCGGCATCCGCCCCCGCACAATGCGGTCTTGACTGGTTAAGTCATAGGCGCGCACCGTCCCCGGTTCGCTTTCCGGCTCGGTATTGATGTCACCGTCATCAACGCCATGAAGCAGCGCGTCAATTTCGTCTTGCGATAGTAAATCCTGCACAGTTAAACCGCCTTAGTGTTCGCTGTCACTGCATAACAAAATTGGTAAATAGCACCTGCTCGATCCCGGGTTTGCCAATTTCCCGGTTGAGCACTTCCTGCACTTTTAGCAACGCTTGCTGACGCAACAATTCCTTTCCTTCTGCTGTTTGCAGATCTTCATAAACCTGGCCGCTGAAGAGCATGACCAGACTGTTGCGAATGGCTGGCATATGTAATTCCAGCGCGGGAATGACTGCTTCATCGCGCACCATCAGATTCAACTCAGCTTGTAAAAAGCGCTGGCGGCCACGCGACTCAAAATTCACGATAAATACCGGCTGCAAGGGATAGTAGATTGCCGGTTGCTTGCCCACTGCATTGGCTCCCTCAGCGGTGTTGGTATCGACCGCCTCGGCGGCGGGCGGCGGGGTGCCAAAGGCTTTGACCAACGCCAGCGTACCTCCCACTGAAACGGCGATCACCGCCAGAATCAAGGCCGCCAGCATCACCAGCTTTTTACGCGAGTTTTTCGCGGCGTTCGGGTCGGAATCAGCTGCGTTGTTATTGTTACTTTTCTTGTCAGGAGATTTCGCCATGTCAAAAGCTCGTCACATAGGTTACTGATAGAGGGCGGAGCAATACTCATGCCACAGAAGGATTAATACCCGGTAAGAATCTCACAGACTGAAAGCATGTACCAGACTGGACAATGCGAAAGAACACCTGAGCAAGCACCCGAGCGAGTTAGGAAGAGAGTTAGGAGGAGAGATAAATGTCGCCGCGCAGGTGTCGACCCGTTTACCGCGCTGGCGACAGGAGCGCGGCAGATGACCAGAAAAACTGATTTGACGGGTGCGACCGGCGGCATTAGCAGCCGCCCGCCGGAACATCCGTTAAGACGAGAGAAAAGCCAAGAGGCAGACTGATTTAGGCGTAATGATCAATCAAATGGATAGAGCGGACGTCGGTTTCGGCTACCACGGCATCAGCGCCCGCTTCTGCGTCAGCGTCGGATCGCCCATCGGTGCCGCCTTCGTCTTTATCGCGACGGGCGAGAGACTGATCAGAGACTTCAACATTCAGATTCAATCCCTGTTCACTGAACATTTCGCGCAAACGAGCCGCCCCCTGATCCAGCGCTTCACGCACGCTGGCATGGGCGCTGGTGAAGTTTACCTGCACTTGATCCTGCTGCACGACTACCCGCACTTGCATCGGCCCCAGCTCCGGCGGATCGAGGCGCAATTCCGCCACGCTCAGGTTTTGGGCCGCCAGCCATAACACCCGCTCACCCACCGCCTGACTCCATTGTGGCTGTCCTACCTGCGGTGCTACCCCGGTCTGCACCACGAAACTGCGCGCCGCAGGCGCCAAAGAGTCGGCCACGCGGGTCATGGCTTCCAGGCCCGCCGCGGGCGAAACCGGAGTTTGTCCGGGAACTGAGGCTGGCTTTCCATCAAGCTGCTGGGCAAGCCCTTCGGTGGTCATCAGGGTTCTGGCAAAAGCATCCTTCGGCAGGGTGTCAAGATTCAGTTCGCCAGCCTTGCTCGATAGGTTCAGCTTGGCCGCCTCCCCTTCGCTAGCAGAGGTCTCCGCATTGAGCGCTCCCAGCGAGCTAACCGGTGATGATCCAGCAGGCGTCAAGGTGCTTTTAGCGCCTATCACCCCGTCACCTTTAACGCCGCTCATGCCACGAACCGAACCCTCAGTCATGGCGGTCAAGGGGACGGCTGCCAAGGGATCGGACTCGTCGATTGGCCCTGGTTCTATTGTTCCAACCGGTGAGCTCGCCAGCTCCTCAGGAACTGTTTCATCGACTGCCAGCGCGTCAGCGCTACGCAAAGCATCAGATGCGGTTTGATCCTCGGCCATCAGCAGTTTCTCCGCCTCCAGCACGGGCTCTACAATAGCCGTGGCCAGTAATGGCTCAGCCAGTTGCTCATCGGTCAGAGCAGCGTCAGCGACAGTGTTGGCTGACGCTGCGCTCGGTGCGGCTGCACTGTCTTGATGTGCATCAGCGAGATTTGGCTCTGCACTATCCGCATGGCTCGCTTCACTCTGCGCCTTAGTCCGCACCGGGGTTACAGATTCCTTTTCCGCCACCGTAGGTGTTGCCGGTGGCGGTTGATTGTCTCGCAACCGCTGATGATCCGGCGCCGATGAATCGCGCACCGTGGGTGGCTGAGTGGTTGCTTGGCGAGGTTTTAACCCCGCTGCAGATTTCGCAGCGGTTACATCTCGCCGCACACTGCTGAAGGTATCGCTGAAATCGATGCTCCCCGACCCGCGTTTGATCACTGCTGATTTCGCAGGCGCCGGCGAGAGTGCCAGCAAATTTCCCGGCAACGATTGGGTGGTGGCTGAATTATTGCCCATTGACTACCTCACGGCTGTACCTAAAACGGCAAGGTGTTGCCGCTTTAAGGGTTTACTACTGAACGTTAGTCAGGGTATTGCAAGGTAGGTGCCAGTTACGGCAAGAGGAAAATGGCTGACGTTATTGCGAAGATCAGCGCGACCCGTCAGCGCAAGGTGATCAAAGATTAAGCAGCCTTTCGACTTCTGCGTATTCGTCCTGAATACGCAGCAATTGCTGTTCCCATTGCGCGGTGTCTTGCGCGAGCGCCAACGCTTCCATTGCATCGCAGTGATCGCCCAGCCGCAGTGCGCCAATATTACAACTGCTGCCTTTAAAACTATGCGCCGCCCGGCGCAATGCATCTGCATCCTGTTGCGCGATGCTGGCAACCAACGCGTTGAGACGCGCCTCTGCATCACTCATATAGGTTTCAATCAGCAGGGGAAAATCTGCCCCCATGACATCGCGCAAAGTGACCAGAATTTGTTCATCAAGACGGGGGCTTACACTCACGAATGACGCTCCTGAAATTGAAGGTTAGCCGTCGTTAGTCCATGTGAATTCCACTTCGACTTCGTTACCACATCCAAGGTAGCGTACAGATTTGCATATTTTTTTCAGTAACGCGAGCCCCCGGCCACTATAAGCGCCAGTGGACGGAGGGGAGCCCGGATGGGCGGGCGTAAAACCTTTACCACTATCAACAACTCTGATGGTCAAGGTGCCGCCATCCTCGGTAGCGTGATGATCGAGGTAGATACGGATACTGCCCGTGGTCACATTTTTTAACCGCTGCTCACGCAAAGCGTAATACTCATTGAAACCTTCTGCCGTGGTTTTCAGTGACGAGTCCAAACCGAGAATCCCATGCTCCAGCGCGTTGGAATACAGCTCAACCAAAATGGTATAGAGCGTGCCACTGGAACCCCGCAAACCGGGAACTTCCATCAATACGTTAAGGAGTAAGGGAAGCGGATCAAAAACGCGAAAGCTACTCGGTTTAACTTCAAAACACATACCCCACTCGACCAAGCCGGTAGTCGTACGAGAATCACTTTCGTTGGGATAGTGACTCAGGTTGCTGGGCTCTTCCATACAGATTTCAAGCAGCGACAAATCGTCATTTTTCTCGCCAGCACCAATAAATTGATGTACGCGGGATAAAATTTCATCGAAGATTTTTCCCGGCTCCGGCCGCGCAAGAAATACCTGCTTAAGGCGTGTCTCACCAAACAGCTCACCCTGGGCATTACTGGCTTCATGAATGCCATCCGACCAGAGAAAAAATCGGTCTTCGTGATCCAGCTCGTAGTAGGTGCTATCGGTTTTAAAATTGGCGTCCGCCAATACACCCAGTGGCAAGTGTTGCGATGTGACCGCTTCTATTTCCCGGGTCTTGGCGCGATAGATAAAGCAATCCGGCAAGCCGCCGTTCCAGACTTTCATCTGCTGCTTTTTAAAATTGATATCCACCATGGTGGCGCAACAAAAAAACCCCACGGGTAAAATTTGTTTCAGCTTGCGATTAAGTTCACGCAGCACATCGGTCATGGAAAAACCTTTATGGACCATGCCATAAAAGGTCGACGCGAGCGGCATGCCCCCGATTGCCGCAGGCAGACCGTGCCCGGTGAAATCCCCTAACAACAGCATCATGCTGCCCGATGGGCGCATGGCGGCCACCATAACGTCACCGTTGAAGACCGCCAGCGACGACAGGTAATAACGAACGTTGCTGGCGTTCAGACAACCGCTATGTGCCACGTTATCGAAGACCTGTTTGGCCACCGCTTGCTCTTGCAAAAAAAGTTCGTTGTGCCGGGCAATCTGATCACGCTGGGTGATCATGGTGGCGTGCATTTCACGCATGCGATTAAAAGATTTTATTTTTGCCTGCAGAATAACGCGGTTGTAGGGTTTGGATAAAAAATCGTCACCACCCGCATCGAGGCACTGCACCAGGGATTCAGTATCATTTAACGAGGTGAGAAAAATAATGGGGACCAGCTCTTCACCGGCCAGGGCTTTTATCTGCCGCGCGGCGCCAAAACCATCGAGCCGGGGCATGAGCGCATCCATCAGCACAAGATCAGGGCGTTCTTGCGCGTAGGCCGCCACGGCTTCGATACCATCTTTAGCGCTGACGACCCGGTGCCCTTCCTTACGCACAATGGTTTCCAGGATCAGCCTGTCAGTATCCGTATCATCGGCGACCAGGATCGTAAGGGGGCGCTGCTGGTTCATGAGAAATCCCTTCAATAACCACTCAAGGGCAATTTACTGAATAGTAAACAATTGTTCAAAATTGGAAATGGTCAGGATTTTTTTTACGTCGGGAGAACAGTTAACGATGTGAATATCCGCTTTGTCTCCGCCTGCATGATCGCGCAAAAGCAGCAGCATTCCTAAGGCAGAACTGTCGAGATAGGAGGTTCCTTCAAGATCGACACGATACTGCAGCGGCATCTTGGGCAGTTGTTCATAGGCGGCGCGAAATTCCTGATGCGAGCTGAAATCAAAGCGCCCCTGAATAAAAATAGTGACTTGATTACCGTCGGCTGAAACAGTTGACGTGATGGTCATGTGTTACCTCGTTTACATCATCTTATAGTGTTATTGCGGCTGCTTTCCAAAGCGATACCCATGCAGCAGCACCAGGCCGAACGCGCGACGCACTACTGGTGCCGATATTCCCGGTAACGCCCGGTTATTCGAAGGCCAAGAATAACCTAAAAGCCCGCAGCCTATAACAGGTTGATTAAATAAAGCGACTTCCGTTCACAGATTATCGATGTCACTGGGTGGACGAGGGGCGAAACTTCTGGGTGGTGAGATCGTCCAGTTCTTTCTGTAATTTTTTTTCCAGCGCAGTGTTCTCTTCGCTCTGCAGCCGCGCGATTAAATCAGCAATAGCGTGGCGTCGCTGATATTTCTCACGCCACTGCTGCAGTTTTTGTTCATACAGATGCGTAGCGCGTTCCAGTTTTTGGTGTTGCTCCGCACTTACCTTACCCAAGCGTTGAATAAAACCGCTGTAGGTGATCAAGTCCTCGGCGCGTACGTTGTGGGTATGCGCGGTGTAGGCCTGTAAATAGTGCTCGGTATATTCTTCCAATTGACGCAGCTGCGTTTGTTCTGTTTCTACCAGAGCGCGACTTTCAGCTACCTCCTGCGCGGCCGCCTGCTCGTTGCGTTCCGCCAGAGTCAAAACAATTTGCAGTCGCTTGGATCTCGGTTCAGGCACAGCAATAACTCATTTACGTTACGGGGACTTTCGGTGCTGAGCCGCAAGCGGGCTGGTATTGGCACCGGCTTGCAGCGCAGGCTTTAACAAGTTGTTGAGATTGGCGATGGCCTCGGGCATGTGAACTGACTGCTTCAAGCCCTGCTGAATAAAGGCACGCAAATGGGGAAAACGTTCAATCGCCACATCGGTTTCCGGATCGCTGCCTGAGGTATAGGCACCGATAGCAATCAGATCCCGATTTTGCTGGTAGCGCGCCGACAGCTGTTTAAAACGCTGCATCATTTTCAGGTGGGTTTCCGGCACAATATTTTGCATCGCCCGACTGATCGACGCTTCCACATCAATCGCCGGGTAAACACCCTCTTCGGCCAAGCGCCGCGATAACACCACGTGGCCATCGAGAATCGCCCGGGCCGAGTCGGCAATCGGGTCCTGCAAATCATCACCCTCGGTCAGCACCGTATAGAACGCCGTAATAGAACCCTCTCCTTCCGCGGCATTACCAGCGCGTTCGACCAGTTGCGGAATTTTTGCAAACACCGAGGGCGGATAACCTTTGGTCGCTGGCGGCTCGCCAATCGCCAGCGCAATTTCACGCTGCGCCTGGGCATAACGCGTCAGCGAATCCATCAGCAGCAAAACGTTTTTACCTTGATCGCGGTAATACTCGGCAATACGACTGGACAATTGGGCAGCACGCAGGCGCATGAGCGGCGCATCGTCGGCGGGCGATGCCACAACCACTGCCCGCCGCAAACCTTCTTCGCCGAGGATATCGTCAATAAATTCTTTCACTTCGCGGCCGCGCTCGCCGATCAGCCCGACCACCACCACATCGGCGGTGGTGAACCGGGTCATCATGCCCATCAGCACACTTTTACCCACACCACTGCCAGCAAACAGGCCCAGACGCTGGCCCCGCCCGACAGTAATCAAGGCGTTAATTGCGCGAATGCCGACATCCAGCGGCTCGTGAATGGGGTGACGCTTTAGCGGGTTGATTTCCTGTGGCTCAAAGTCCAGATATTCATCGCCAATTAACGGGCCTTTGCCATCCAGAGGCTGGCCGATACCGTTGATGACGCGCCCTAATAATTGCGGGCCGATGCGCATACCCGCTTGTGCAGCGACAGGCACCACCCGCGCACCGGGCTGCAAGCCTTCAACGCTTTTAATCGGCATCAGAAAAACTTTATCGGACGAAAAGCCGACGACTTCTGCTTCGACGCGGCGGTTATCCGCAGTCACCACTTCACACTGACGCCCAACGGATACATTCAAACCCACCGCTTCCAGCGTTAAACCCACCGAGCGCGTAATGCGACCTTCAGCTTGCGGCTCAATGGCTACGGCGTGGCGCGGAACATAGCTGCCCAGCCGTTGTACAAACGTCGGTCGCTGCGCGTCGGTCATGACTCGCGCTCCTCGTGGGAAACTGCGTCGGATGGTTGGTCGGGCGAGCTCAGTTGTTTGTTTACAAATTGCTCGAGTAGCACCTCAAGGCGCCGTGCCACAGAGAAATCAACCCGGCTTTCGGGTGTTTCTACCAGGCAACCGCCCGCGGTGAGTTGTGCATCGCTGATAAAGCGCCACTCCAGTTGTTGCTGGGCAGCATAGTCTTCGACGATGGGGAGATCTTCGGGGCTCAAGCGGATACGGATATTTTTGCTGCCTACGGGCAACGCCGCGACGGCCGCCTGCACCAGATCCAGAATCTGGCTGGAGTCGAGCAGGAGTTCGCGCTGCACGACACTGCGGGTCAAGGTGCAGATTGCGTCGACTAACAGGCGTTCGATATCGCGCTCTTGATCTTGCAGTGGCGCCAACAAGGCTTGCGCCAGGTTCTGAAATCGGCGTTGTTCCTGTTCCAGCTGCTGACGCATGTCCATCAGCCCCTGTTGCTGGCCGGCTTCGTAACCTTCGGCCCGGCCCTTTTCTACACCTTCTTTATGGCCTTGGGCGAAACCGTCCTGCTCAGCGGCATCAAAAATTTCCTGCATCTCTTGCGCGGTCATCCCGACCTGGGGAGTCGCGGCAAGATCAATATTTTCGATGCTCTCTTTTTCGCGTTTGCGCTGCGCTTCCTGCTGATCGCGCGCCTCTTTTTCCGCACTGGATAAGACGCGGCCGTTATCATCGATAACCGGCAGGCGCCAGGTTTGATATTCGCCAAGTGCTTCAGCGGGAATTCGGCTGGGCGGTTGTTTTTGGGTCATTACCTTATCCACAAAAGGACCGAATGAGTGCGTCTATCCGGTCACTATTATCCGGTCACTACTATCCAGTCACAGGTTACAGCATTTGTTCGCCGCTACCGCCCAGGATAATTTCACCCGCATCGGCCATGCGTCGCGCAATCGTCAGAATTTCTTTCTGTGCTGACTCCACTTCAGACAGGCGTACTGGCGGCTTGGCTTCGAGGTCATCACGCAACAATTCGGCAGCACGGCGAGACATATTTTTGAAAATCTTTTCTTGCAGATCGGTGTCGGCACCTTTGAGGGCGACAATCAACACATCGGAAGACACTTCGCGCAAGAGCGCCTGAATACCGCGATCGTCGATATCTTTCAGGTTTTCGAACACGAACATCAGATCCTGAATCTGGTTGCCCATGTCCTCGTCGAGTTCTTTAATGGCATCCATCAGATCAACTTCGATAGAACCTTCGAGGTTGTTCATGATTTCGGCGGCAACCTTATAACCACCCATCGTTTTGGTTTGTGAGGAGGCGCTGCCGGAGAATTGCTTCTCGAGAATATCGTTTAACTCTTGGAGTGCGCTGGGCTGTACGGTATCCAGCGAGGCAACACGCATCATAATATCGACGCGCACTTTTTCGGTAAAATAACTGAGGATTTCCGCCGACTGATCGGCATCCAGATAAGCGATAACAATGGCTTGAATCTGCGGGTGTTCGTTGCGAATAATATCCGCCACCGAGCGGGCTTCCATCCACTTTAAGGTATCCAGACCGGTGGTGTTGCCGCCGAGCAGAATACGGTCGATCAAGCCGTTGGCTTTATCTTCACCCAGCGCCGTGACCAGCATTTTGCGAATGTAGTTATCGACCCCCATTCCCAAGCCGGTGAGCGTGCGCACTTCGTCCAGAAAGTTGGACATCACGGCTTGCACATCCTGCTGTTGCACATTAGTCAGCTGGGTCATTGCCGCGCCGATACGCTGCACTTCCTTCGGCCCCATGTGCTTAAGGATTTCAGCGGCGTCACCTTCGCCCAGGGTCATCAGCAAAATCGCCGCCTGATCTACGGAGCGCAGTTTCGTTTTGGGTTTATCCACTTTGGTATCTGCCACGGCAAAATTACTCGTATTTTTACTCGTCTTTATTGATCCAGCCTTTTACCACCTGCGCTACACGGCCGGGGTCATCGGCAATCAAACCTTTAATGGCGTTGAGTTGCTGCTCATAGCCTTCTTCCGGCCCCGGCAGCATTAATGAGCTCATCCCGGTGAGCGTAACCGTCTCATCGGATAAGCCATCAAACCCCAGGCTGGCCGCTTCCAGGGCCGCTAATTCGCGCGCCTCTTCATCATCCGCCGGGCTGCCGGTACGGGCCAGTGTACGCGCCACCGGCAACAATAAACCAAATATCAATGCCAGGATAATGATGGTACCGGCAATGTATTTAAGGTTGGGAATGAGCAGCTCTTTCCACCAGGGAATATCCGGGGTTTCAAATTCGCTGCCATCACCCATCCAAAACGTGGAGTTCAAGACGTTGACACTATCACCGCGCACCGCCGAAAAGCCAACCGCGTCGCGTACCAGTATAGACAGCCGCTCCAGTTCATTTTCTGTCCAGGGTTGACGCACCTCGGTGCCATCCACGTTTTTAGTGACGCGGTCATCCACGACCACAGCCACGGTAAGCCGTTTTAAAGTGCCTTGCTGATGGCGCGTGTAACTGATGGTGCGGTCCAGCTCGTAGTTACGCGTGGCCTGCTCCCGGGTATTGCGCGGCGCTTGCTGGCCGACGGGCAAGCCGGTCTGGGGATCAATTTGTTCCGGCACCTGCGTCGTGGTGCCGGGTGGCTGGTTCGTCAGAGCACCCGGAATACCGGCCGCCAGATCGCTCCCGCTGCGCTCTTCGTTAAGCACCTGTTCGCTGCGGACGGCGGGTAAATCCGGGTTAAAAGTTTCAGCCGCTTGTTCGATCGCGGTAAAGTCAATATCAGCACTGACTTCTGCACGGAATTTTCCGCGCCCGACGACAGGTTCAAGGATGCTGTTAACGCGCTGGATCAAACCCTCTTCTACGCGTTTGGTGTAGGTGTGCTGTTTGCCCGCCAGGAGCAGCTCTGCGCTTTCTTCACCGGTCGATAATAAATTGCCACGCTGATCAACGACGGTGACATCCGCCGGTTGTAATTCAGGAATACTGGAAGCCACCAGATTGGTAATGGCTTTTACATGAACCGGCTCCACGACCCGGCCCGCGTACACCTCAACAAATACCGAGGCCGTTGGTTTACGCACATCGCGGACAAAGACCGAGCGCTTGGGCAAGGCCAAGTGAACGCGGGCGCTGCGGATACTGGTAATGTTGGTGATGGTCCGCGCCAGCTCACCTTCGAGGCTGCGGTGATAGCGGGTATTTTCCATGAATTGGCTGGTACCCAAAGGCTGTTCTTTATCCATGATTTCATAGCCAACAGCACTTTGGCCGGGCACGCCAACTTCCGCTAATTTGAGGCGTGCCATATGAATATCATCGGCGGCCACAAGAATGGCGCCGGTATTGGGATCAAGGCGATATTTGATGCGCTGCTGATCGAGCACATCCACCACATTTGCCGCATCAAGATTATCCATACGTCCATAAAGCGGACGGTAATCATCACCCATCAACCAAAATACCGTCGCCACACCAATGGCAACGCTGGCCGCCAGTCCGATCATCAGACCCGCTTGCCGCAATAAATTTAGATTGCTTAAGCCTTCAACCAGATCACCGCCGAGCCGCCGAGATTTGCCGTCATCTACAGCCGGGTTGGAAGGAGTTGCCATATCGGTTGCTGCCATGAATACACCTGTTGCTGTTTTAATCGTTCTTTGTTTTGCGCCTGATCGTCAGTGTTAATCCGGGATTAACTAGATCGGCATATTCATCACATCGCGGTAGGCCTCGACCAACTTGTTGCGAACTTGCACCATGGCCTGAAACGACACCGAGGCTTTCTGGGAGGCAATCATCACGTCGGTAATATCCACCCCGGGTACGCCCTGCTCATAAGCTGTCGCCATCGCCGACGAGGTTTTTTGCACGTCATTGACCTTGTTGATCGCCTGCGACATCACTTCGCCAAAGCCAGGCGTTTTACTGACGCCATCGACCCCTACCGGCCCGGCGCGACGCAGTTCATTGACATCGTTAGGTGCCAGCCCCTGCGGACGCTGAAAGGCCTGGGTTTGCGCTTTCATGCTGCGCATTTCCACTAATAAACGATTGATATCGACACGATCGGTCATAGCAGGCATCTCTTTTCAACAAAATAATATCCGGGTGCAAGACGTTAGCTGGCGACAATAAATTGTCATTTTTAACCAAAGCTTGCCGCTCTGTTGGAATATTGCACAAAGCAGGCCAATTCTTGCCGCTTCGCCAGACAGAGAAATTCCAAAAAAAAACCACAGTCTGTTAGAGCTGTGGTTATCGTTGTTAGGTAGACCGCTGTCGCTTTTAGGGACAGTCACCCGGCGTCCTTTTAGTGCTCAATCGCCATGCCTATTGAGCGCTCTTAAAATATCCGTCTGCTTTTTTACTGAGCTGTCTTATTCGGTAAATTCAAAACCTTCTTCACGCAGACGCGCCACTTTATAGCGCAAGGTACGCGGGCTGATACCCAGACGCTCTGCCGTTTTTTTTCGGCTGCCGCGTTCCTGCCGCAGCGTATTCATAATAATTTCGTATTCCCGCTGCTTGAGATCGTTACCCAGTTGCGGGCTACCCTGATAGTGGGGATTAGCCACCATAATTCGCTCAGGATCAAAATTCGCCACACGCAGATGACTGGCTCGATAATGATGATCGTCGACTTCCTGCTCTACCGGTTGGTGAGCAACAACGCGCTGATCCGCAGGCCGGTAATCGGCCGGTGCAGCCAGGTTTTGTACCCGTTGGGCTGCCTGTACCAAGTCAGGTTTTTGACTGTAAACCGTGTCACCTTCGAAGCCTAAATCTTCCGCAAGAATTTCATTACCCACCTGCAGAATCAGCGCGCGCTGCATCACGTTATCCAGCTCACGTACGTTGCCCGGCCAGAGGTAGGCAAGGAGCGCCTGCTGTGCTGATAAAGACAGGGTAACGTTTTTGCGGTTTTGTTTTTGCGCATGTCGCTGCAGCAGTTTTTCTGCCAGCGGAATAATATCCTCGACGCGATCGCGCAATGGTGCCCACTGCAGCGGCAAGACACTCAAGCGATAATACAAGTCTTCGCGGAATTTTCCGGCGACAACTTCGCTGCGCATATCACGGTTGGAGGTAGCGATTACACGCACATCGAGCTTAATGGTTTTTCTGCCACCCAAGCGCTCGACTTCTCGCTCTTGCAACACCCGTAAAAGTTTGGCTTGTAAGCCGATGTTCATTTCTGAAATTTCGTCGAGCAGCAAAGTGCCACCGTTGGCTTGTTCAAATTTACCGGGAGCGCTGGCGTGGGCACCGGTATAAGCGCCTTTTTCGTGACCGAACAACATGGCTTCGAGCATGTTTTCCGGAATCGCGGCACAGTTAATCGCAATAAACGGTTGCCCAGCCCGATTGGAATGATTATGTACATAACGTGCCAGCACTTCTTTACCGGTACCTGACTCACCAACAATTAATACGGTGGAATCCGATTGCGCAACACGTTGCGCTAATTGCAGAAGCTGGCGACTTGATGGCGCAAAAGCGACGGGCTCATCGCCCACCGGCTGGGCTTTACCAACGTGACGCCCAACGGTTTCGACCAAGGTATCCGGCGCAAATGGTTTGACCAGATAATCTACCGCCCCCTGCTTCATGGCATCGACTGACTCGCTGATGCTGGCGTAAGCGGTGATCAACAACATCGGAATTTGTGGATAGGATTTTTTTACTTCACGCAATAAATCATGTCCACTCATGCCGCCCATGTTGACGTCGGACACGATCATGCGGACATCATGGCTGGTCGCCAATATTTTTAATGCTTCCTCACCACTGTTGGCGAGCAACACATCGTAATCGGCAAGCTGCAAGGTATCGTAAAGCGCCTCGCGCAGATTATCGTCGTCCTCCACCACCAGGATCTTAATCGCGTCTACATAATAAGTTTGCTTTGCTGCCAGTGACATGACTCATCTCCACTCGGATAACAATCGATAAAACAACCGATAAATAACTTCTACTGATTAAACTGCGCGAGCGGGATTAGTACGTTGGCACACGTGCCCTGCCCCTGCTGCGACTGTAAGAAAAAGCGCCCGCGATGCGCGTGAGCAACCGCTTGCACGACCGACAAACCTAAACCCGTGCCCTGAGATTTAGTGGTTACAAACAAGTCGCCCACACTCGTCATTAACTCGGCTGGAATGCCCGGCCCGCTGTCACATACGCGAATCAACAATTGCTGTGCAGCGGTGGGGGCATCACCGGGATGCAGACTGAATTCAATCCGCAGACGAGCGTTACGCTCAACGGCTTGGATAGCGTTATTCACTAAATTAAGTACCGCGCCGACCAACGCGTCACGATTACACAGAATGTAATGTTCGCGCGCGTTATTGATCCATTCGCAGTGGGATTCTGAGGTCATCAAGGGAACTTCCATCGCCTCAAGCAACGCCTGATGAAGTTCAGGAACACTGATAACATCGTTAAGCGGTAATTCGCCTTTAACAAAGAGCAGCATGTCCTGCACTTGCCGCTCGATATGGTGTAAACGACTGTAGGTTTTTTCTGCAAATTGCTGACGTCTGGCTTCATCCAGCTTGCCGCCGACTAGGTGACCGGCATAGAGCATGGCGGCCGATAAAGGTGTGCGAATCTGATGCGCCAATGCCGACATCATTTTGCCGAGCGCCGACAAACGTTCGTGACGACTTAATTCACTTTGCAAACGGCGGGTTTCGGTTTGATCTGTTAATAGAATAATCTGACCATCAATGCCGAGGTTGCGCGTACTAATGCTGATACGGCGGCCATCGTGGAGCGATACTTCGTGACCATCGTCCTGACGTGGCGCAAACGCGCGCGCGATAATGTCGCGCCACAACTCGCCCTGTAGCGGTTCACCTAATAAATCGATAGCGGCGGGATTGGATTCAGAAACACGCCCTGAACAATCCAGCACCACCACACCACCAGGCAGAAAATTGAGCAGGCTGGCGAGGCGGTTAGCGAGTTGTTCTTTTTCTGCCAGTTCTTGCAAGCGTTTATCCGCGACGCTGTTGAGTTCCTGACTTAACTCAGCCACGCGGTTTTCTAACAGCGCGTAGGATTCGGCCAACTGCTGAGACATTTCATTAAACATCTCAAATGCACTTCTTAAATCCTGGCCGGCCGCCCACGCACCGGATGATGATGGCAGGTTCACCACTTCGGCAGTTTGGGCGTGCGGGACTAGCGGCGCATTGCGGGACAT
>CAYTQQ010000059.1:0-3696 GCA_964440135.1 uncultured Cellvibrionaceae bacterium
TGCTCGGTGGCAAAGGCTATGACATTGCCGTGCCTTCAACCTTTTACGTTGAGAAAATGCGCAAGGAAGGGTTGATCCAGCCCATTGATAAAAGTTTGCTGAGCAACTACGGCAACCTGGATGGCTCGCTGCTGGACACGCCTTATGACCCGGACAACACCTACAGCGTGCCTTACTTGTGGGGCAGCACCGCGATCGCGGTCAATGGCGCCGAGGTGGATGCCAGTGCAATTACCCGCTGGGCGGATTTGTGGAAGCCCGAATACGCCGGCAAGCTGATGATTATGGATGATGTGCGCGATAATTTTTACGTGGGTTTAAAGCTGGCGGGTTTTGAAAACAACTCGACCGACGAAGATGAGATTCGCGCAGCTTATGAAAAACTCAAAGCCTTGTGGCCGAGCATCAAGATGATTAACTCCGACTCCCCCAAGTCACCCTTTATTCGTGGGGAAGTGAGCGTCGGCGCGATCTGGAACGGCGAAGCGTATATGGCGCAGGAAGAACTGCCCGAGCTGACCTACATCTATCCCGAAGAAGGTTACGTGTTGTGGGTTGATAGTTTTGTGATTCCCAAAGGCGCAGAGAACGTCGAAAACGCGCATAAATTTATCGACTTTATGCTGCGTGCTGAAAGCGCCAAAGCAGCAATCGAAGAGCTGGGCTATGCCGCTCCAAATAAAGCGGCGATGCCGCTGCTCGATGAAAAATTGCGCAACAACAAAACGGTTTTCCCGGATGATGTAGACATTGCCCGCGGCAGTTACCATCAGGATCTTGGCGATGCCATTTTGGTTTACGAGAAGTACTGGCAGCGCTTAAAAGCAGGACAATAATTCCCGCCATCCTTAAAAAGCCAGATCATTGATCTGGCTTTTTTTTGCCTGCTAACCGTTAATCGGATTCTTTTTTTCGCTGCGCGCGCGGATGAGCCTGGTCATAAACTTTGGCCAGGTGTTGAAAATCCAGGTGGGTATAAATTTGCGTAGTGGAAATATTTTCATGCCCCAGCAGCTCCTGCACCAGACGCAAATCACTGCTGGATTCCAGCATGTGGCTGGCAAAGGAATGGCGCAGCATGTGGGGGTGGATCGGGTTATCCATTCCCTGACGCAAGCTTAAATGCTGCAAGCGGGCCTGTACGGCGCGATTCGATATACGGGTTCCGTTGTGGGTGATAAATACAGCGGGGGTATTTTCTTTTGCATGTAACAGCCGCTGTGGCAGCCACTGCTGCAAGGCTTCAATGGCTTTACTGCCGACCGGCAGGGTGCGCTTTTTATTGCCTTTGCCCACGACGGTCACTAAGCCTTCCTGCAAATCGAGATTGTCGAGATTCAGGCTGGTGAGTTCCGCCAACCGTAAACCGGATGAATACATCAGCTCTAACAAAGCGCGGTCGCGGTAATCCAAAAAATCCTCGCCACTTAGCTCCACAAAGTGTGCTGCCTGATCGGTATCGAGCGTCTTGGGCAGACTGCGCGGTGCCTTGGGGGCTTGCACATCATCAGCCGGGTTATTACCCCGCCAGCCACGGCGAATACAAAAATTAAAAAAGCTGCGCAGCGCCGACAGCCAGCGCTGCAAACTCTTGCCACCGAGTCCTGAACGATGCAGGTGAGCGAGGTTGTGCCGGATATCCTGGGCGGTAATTGCCGCGACCTCCGTCAGCGATTGTTTGGCACAGTAATCGAGAAACTTGGTGAGATCGCGCTGATAAGCCGCAAGGGTGTGGGAGGAGAAGTGCTTTTCACTGCGCAGGTAATTATAAAACGCAGTGAGCGCTTCGGTACACGAGATGGCCTTGTCATGCATGACTTAACCCTTCGGTTTACGGCAAATCAGGCAACCGTATTAACGTGGCAAATGCTTCGGCAACAGGCGGTTTAACACTTCCCCGATATAACCTAAAAACAAGGTGCCCATGCTTGAGCGATAATATTGCGGGTCGCGGTTGCCAATGGCCAGCAGGCCAAAAGCCGTGCCGTGAATTAACGGGACTGTAGCTACCGAGCCGATGTCTGTGGCGTGTTTGCCGAAGATAAACGCGAGCTCGCGTTCGCCTAAGGTGCCGCACATGGCCCGGTTATTTTTTAACAAGGTGCCAAGATTATCCCGCGCTTCCGCCATGCTCACCACCCGCGCCTGACTGCCAGGAATTTTATCCACGTTGCCAAACAGCAACAGGCTGGTGAAATGAATATTGAACTCGCGATCAAAACAATAGTGCAAGGCGTCGATAATATCGGCCAGCTCCTGACCTTCTAACAACGTCAGCACCAGGCGTTTGGTTTTATCAAACAAGCGATCATTATCGCGGGCGTTATCCAGTAATTTACTCAGTCGATGGCGCATATCCATGTTGCGCTCGCGCAACACCGACACCTGGCGTTCGACCAGGGAAACCGCCGGGCCGCTTTCGTGGGGCAAATATAAATCGGCCAGTAAATCCGGGTGGGCTACAAAAAAATCCGGGTTCTGTTGCAAGTAAGCTGCAACCTGTTCTGGCTCCAGGGGGTCGGCCATAGTGCGAGGTTTATCTGTCATTGTTATATTTTTACCTGTCCGTGAAAAACCGTGACGGCGGGGCCCGTCATAATGACCGGGTGGCCTTCACCTTCCCAGCGAATGTGCAGGCTTCCGCCGGGTAAGTTTACTTTCACTTCGTTAGCGAGTTGTTGTTGGAGGCGACCGGCAACAACGGCGGCACAGGCACCGGTACCGCAGGCGAGGGTTTCGCCGGCGCTGCGTTCAAAGACCCGCAAATTAATTTCTGCTGGTGATACCACTTCCATAAAGCCTACATTCACCCGTTGCGGAAAGCGCGGGTGATGTTCGATCCGTGGGCCCAGTTCGCCAACCGGTGCCTGAATTACGTTATCAACGGTCAGCACCGCATGGGGGTTGCCCATGGACACGGCGCCGATGGTATAGCGCTGGTTATCGACGTCGAGCACGTAGCTGGCAGCCTGTTGTTCGGCCTGAAAAGGGATGTCAGTGGGTGCCAGACGCGGTACGCCCATATCGACGATTACCTGGTCATTGTCCACGACCTTGAGCTCCATAATGCCGCTGGCAGTCTCGACCTTAATGGTGCGCTTGCCGGTCAGTTTGCGTTCGCGCACGAAGATCGCAAAGCAGCGGGCGCCGTTGCCGCAGTTCTCTACTTCGCTGCCGTCGCCATTAAAAATCCGGTAGCGGAAATCCACGTTGGCATTTTCGGGCGCTTCAACCAGCAACAGTTGATCGCAGCCAATGCCTAGATGGCGATCAGCTAGCTGACGGATTTTTTCGGGGCTCAGGCGTACTTTTTGGCTGACGCCATCGACGACAACAAAGTCGTTGCCCAGGCCGTGCATTTTGCTAAAACGTAAACGCATCTTTGTACCTATAACGCAGGGGACGCAGAAGCTAGCGGTCCGTGTGCGGCAGCCGGTGTTCGCCCCGCAACATATCGTCCACGGTTTCGCGTTCGCGAACCAAATGCATCTGGTCGCCATCGACAATTACTTCTGCCGCACGTCCCCGGGTGTTGTAATTAGAACTCATGCTGAAACCATAAGCACCTGCCGACATAACGGCTAACAGGTCGCCGGGTTCCAGCGCCAGCGCGCGATCTTTGCCCAAAAAGTCCCCAGTTTCACAAACCGGGCCAACCAGATCCCACACCTTGGTATCTGCAGCGCGTGGTTTCAG
>CAYTQQ010000059.1:3796-7837 GCA_964440135.1 uncultured Cellvibrionaceae bacterium
CCCAAGTCCAAATGAGAAATTTGAATGTCTTGGGCCGCCAGCTCATCCACCAACAACAGCAGCCGATCAAGGGCATCCAGGAAGGGTGTCAGTTCGGTCAGTTGTGAACCGATATGACAATCCAGCCCTTTTATACGCAAACTTGGCAATTCACGGGCACGCTGGTAAACCGCCAAGGCGCGGTCGATGCTGATCCCAAACTTGTTTTCTTTTAGGCCGGTAGAAATGTAGGGATGGGTTTTGGCATCCACATCGGGGTTAACCCGCAGGGAAATATTCGCAACTTGCTGGCGTTCGTGCGCGACTTCCGCAAGTATTTCCAGCTCCGCTTCTGATTCGACGTTAAAACAGAAAATACCCACTTCCAGCGCCCGCGCCATTTCGGTGCGGGTTTTGCCAACCCCCGAAAAGACAATGCGTTCGGGTTTGCCGCCAGCGCGCAGGACCCGCTCCAGTTCGCCGCCAGAAACAATATCAAACCCGGCGCCCAGCTGGGCCAGCAGATTCAAAACCGCCAGGTTGGAATTGGCCTTGATGGCATAACAAATCATGCCTGGGTGTGAGCCTAAGGCTTCGGCGTAAGCCAGATAATGCTCGGTAAAAGCGGCTCGGCTGTACACATAAGTGGGGGTGCCAAATTGTTTGGCAACCGCGCTCAGCGGCAGATCTTCAATGTGGAGTTCGCCGTTGCGCTCGTGGAAGTGGGACATAACAAGACTCGAATAGATGAGGTTACTGAGAGGCAGATTCTTCCGCAGGTTGTTCAGGCTGCGGCATATACAGCGGACCCGTTTGGCCGCAACCTGTTAATGCGAGACAGGAAAATACGAAAAGCGCGGCGAAAAATTTCATTATCGGTTCCTTCTTTGCGCGGGCCAACGGTGGGCAGTCGCGCACTCGAACAGGGTCAAAACAGCCCGCAGTATACCCTTGCACGCGCGGCGGTCACAACAAAGTTGAGGGATAGATTGCGGCGGGTCAGAGCACGTTCAGTGCTTGATTCAGATGCAGTTCGAGGTTCGCTTTGGCCTGCAGGTAATGGCTCAGTTGCAAACCCGTTTGTGGTGCAATTTCGGCGCGGCAGAGGGACAGGTCGAGGTCGGTGATATAACAGGGATAGCGTTCGCCCGTGCTGCGGCGCTGCAGAATGTAGTTGGCTACGGCGGTGTACAACTGCGGGCCATATTCGCGCATGGCGAATGCCTGTTGATCGCAAAATATATTGAAATCAATATTTCCTTCGCCATCGGGTTCAGCGATAACTTGAATATCGATAAACGGCAGGCGGCTGATATCCGCACTGACCTGACGCGGTTCCAGATAGCCCTGTTGCTGGCGCACGTTGCCCATTACCTCAAAATATTGGATGGCATAGTACGGCAGTTCAGCATGGGCGGATGGTGTGTTTAATTCATGGGCCGCTTCCTGACGGCGCAGCACGGTATGAATAAAATGGTGCAGCGGACGCAATAACGTCTGTTGGTTGTAGTAGGGCATGGTGCGGGTAAACAGCGAGCCCTTTTCATCGAAGATCGACACCAGTGCGGTATCACCGCCCGCCGGTGGCGCCTGGAGAAAAACGTAAATGCCGGGCAGGGTCACCGCCGCACAAAATAATTTCAGTGGCTGATCGCGCAGGGCATAGCGATCGATAATGATCGGGCTGTATTCCATTTGCGCATTGGCCAGTTTTTCCAATAACTCGGCATAGCTGTTGTAACGGGTAATCCGTGGTTGCTGCTGTAAAAACTGTAACAGTAAATAATGATCGCCGACTTCCAGAACATAGCGGCAGTTAGGTGAGCGGGTGCCCGAGTAATAGCAGGCAATAATATCGCGCCATAACTCCTCTAACCGCTGCGCAATGGTGCTGCCCTGGCTCACGCTGAAACAGCGGATGGTGAGTTCCGGTAAGGGCAGACCGCGACCCGGCGGCAACATGCGCAGGTAATGCAGCAAGGCATTAATCAAAGCATCGGTGCTGTAGTGGCGACAGACCACTTCTCCCCAATTATTGATTTGCGCAATGTCGGCACTGAGCACCAGATTTTCTTTAAAGCCGCTGTAACCCAGCGCATCATGGTGGTTGCTTAATAACTGCAGCCCCTTTTTGTGCAATTCTGCCTGCGGTTCGACCCCGGTGTTGAACAGCAATAGCAGCCGCAGCGTGCGCGTTGTTTCTTTGAAACATTCGTGGGCAATAGGCGCTGGAGGAAGCGGTAGCCAGTGATGCAAGGTTTGCAGCAATTGTTGTTTTTGAATGTTATTGAACTGCAGCGTGTCGCTCACCAGTTCCAGGCGGGTGTCCTGGGTGAGCAGACCGTTGCACCAGCTCCAGAACAATAATTCCACCAGGTTGCCGGCCCGTTTAATGGGTTCGGCGCGCGTCAGGCGCATGGCTAGTTCCTGGCGTGTGCCGGTATATAAATGCCAGCGCAGTGGCCCGTCATCTTCGGCCTCGTGCATGGCACAGAGTGTTGGCTCGTGCACGTCGCGCGAGATGCCCGGATTAATCCATTCAATTTTTCCGGCTTTGCGTTCGAACGCCGCATGCAATTTGCGGCCGAGAATCATCAGCTCGTCTTTATCAATGGCGGCTTCGGCAAAGGAATTTTTGTTGATGTCGATCAGCAGGCGATAGCTGTTGGTCAACTCATTGACTAACAAGGTGCGCTCGGCAATAACGTGGGGCGCTTTCCATTCCAGCCGGTGGTCCAGCAGGTGCAAATGATGTTGCGGCCACTGCCATTGCTCGACCATTTTTTCCAACAGCAGACGCTGCCAGGATTTTTGTCCACGGTTGCGGGGTTGGGTCAGCGGCTTATCCACTTTGAAATAGAAGCAGCGGCGCACCAGCTCAAGGCGTTGCAGTTGCCCCTGATGTTGCAAATAATTTTCCAGTCGCTGGTAAATCATCACATAGGGATCGAGCAATGAGGCGTCCGGTTCTGCCTGATAGAGTGCGCGCTTGAATGTCAGGGCCAGTGGCTCATTGAGGTGCACGAGTGAATCGTCAGCGAGGTGGCTGGCGTAAGTTTCCAGCAGCAAGAGTTTTAACGCCGATTTGTACGGCGCCTCGATACCTTTATAAAGTTGCCAGATGCTGGCGCCAATAAATTCGTTGGTTGGTATTGTGGGGATACCGCCAAAATCGATCACCTCCTGCGCGCGGATAAAACGACGGCCCAAGAGGATGTCACGGTATTGCGCGTAGTGGCTTTCCTGACTTGCAGGAATGAACCACCAGAGCGGTACTTTGCCCGCTAACCATAAGGCGGTGCGGTAAAATTCATCCAGCAATAAATAATGCTGCGCGCTGCCGCTGCCTTCGCTGCTCAATGCTGTTTGCTGCGTCTGGAAACTGTTTTCCGTCATCAAGAAAAAATGTGTTTCAAGACGAATGGTTTGCTCGGCCCACTGTTGCAGGCGTCGACATTTTTGTTCCAGTTCAGCGCTTTGTGCGGGCGACAGGGTGTCGCGATGACAGATCCAGATATCCAGGTCACTGCCATCACTCTGGCCGATAGTGCCGATGCTGCCCATGACAAAAATGGCATCGATAGCGGGTTTGGTTGCCGCCAGATCGCGGGTGAAATTAAAACTGCGCGCCCAGGCCTTGGCGAGCCGAAGCACATCTTTATCCGGGGTGAAGTTATGAATACCGCAGGGTACCTGGTGTGAAATATAGCCCGGCAGCATCGGGTGATTAACATGGAAGAGCAGCGGTAGCAGCGCGAGAAATTGCTGCTGCCGTTCCAGCAATGCGGCGCAAGTGCGCTCGTAACGGTGGCTATTCAGCGTCAGAAAGCGCTGCTTCAATAACGCCAGTTGTTTGCGATCCACGCCATTGTCGATATCGTGAATGTCGATGACCGTAGGCCGCATGGGATATTTCTTCCTGACGATAACTCGTTATTGTTGAATCAAACCTGGGCCGAGCGTGGTAGATGAGAGGCTTTGTGGTAAAGCGGCCAGGTTCGCGTTAACCCGAGAGCGCACCGATTAAGGATAGATGATTTTACCGGCAATTGCTGTCAGCGA
>CAYTQQ010000059.1:7937-9243 GCA_964440135.1 uncultured Cellvibrionaceae bacterium
TACCAATTCCGGCACGTCGGGATTTTTTTTCTGTGGCATGATCGATGAGCCGGTGCAGAAGCGATCGGGCAGATCGATAAAATTAAACTGCGAGGAGGTCCACAGCACCAACTCTTCACTGGCGCGCGACAGGTGCATCATCAGGATGCTGGCAAAGGCACTGAATTCGATTGCGAAGTCGCGGTCGCTCACCGAATCGAGCGAGTTTTCGGTCGGTGCTGCAAAGCCTAACAGCTCGGCGGTGTAAGCGCGGTCAATCGGATAAGTCGTGCCCGCCAGGGCGGCGGCGCCCAGGGGTAACTGGTTGGCGCGCTTGCGGCAGTCCATGAGGCGGCCGTAATCCCGCTCCAGCATTTCAAACCAGGCCAGCAGATGATGACCAAACGTCACCGGCTGGGCGGTTTGCAGATGGGTAAAACCAGGCATGATGGTGTCAGCTTCGCGCTCGGCCAGGTGCAGCAAACCTTCTTGCAGGCGCGTCAGCTCTTTGGCAATAGCGTCGATTTCATCGCGCAGATACAGGCGAATATCGGTGGCCACCTGATCATTGCGCGAGCGTCCGGTGTGCAGCTTTTTACCCGTGATGCCGATGCGGCGAGTCAATTCCGCCTCGATGTTCATGTGCACGTCTTCAAGGCTCACCGACCAGGTAAAGTTGCCCGCGACTATCTCGGCGCGAATGGCTTCAAGGCCATCAATAATCTGCTTGCGTTCTGCGTCGGTCAGCACGCCGACTTTCGCCAGCATGGTGGCGTGCGCGATGGAGCCGTTAATGTCGTGATGGTAGAGGCGATAATCAAAACCAACCGAGGCGGTAAAACGCTCGACAAAGGCATCGGTCGCTTCAGAAAAGCGGCCACCCCAAGGTTTGATGGGCTGATCGTTTTGGCTCATAAGGGAAAATATCCGCTAAAGTAATAAATCCGATCCGCAGTCGGGCCGCAGGAATGATAAAAAGGCGGCATTATAGCTCAGCTAGCTTAATTTCAGGAGTGGCTTTGTGGTGACTCAGCCTCAAACCGGCAACCGGGGCGCAGCAGCCGACCCGCACTTTTTACCCGATCTGTGCCAGAGCCAGGCAGTGTTTATGCTGGTCTTGGTGGCAGAGCTGATCGCCGTGCTCTTGACGCTGGCATCGGCCGGACTGCAGGACTTTCGCTGGGACCTGCTCGCGTTAAATTCCTTCTTCGTACAGTGGATCGTGTTGCTCAGTGCCTTGGTGCTCTGTCGTCTGCGCGGTCGCTTACAACATTGGTCACCGGCGCAGGCGGGCAGTGCCAGCTTTGTGGTGGTGCTGCTGGTGACC
>CAYTQQ010000059.1:9343-15605 GCA_964440135.1 uncultured Cellvibrionaceae bacterium
GGTAAAAACCAGCGCCAACTGGTGCTAAAAATTTCCAATCCTATGCCGGTGCTGGCACAGCAGCGTGCGGCCAGTCATGGACGGCACAACCGTATGGCGCGCGCTAATATCCGCTTGCGGCTGCAAGCCCATTACGGGGCGGACGCGCGGCTCTCCACCATGATTGATAATGATACGTTTACCACGTTAATTATTTATCCGCTGCCAGCGGTTGCGGTGGACGAGCCGCACAAGAAACATTCAGCAACAGAATAAACAGGGTGACACGATGGACATTCTTATCGTCGATGACGAAGCGCTTGCGCGCCAGCGATTGGTCCGTATGGCTGAAAAACTGGACGGCTGTCATGTGGTCGGTGAGGCCGACAGCGCCGAGAGTGCAATGGCCGCCATCTGTGCCCAGGACCCGGACGTAATTCTGCTCGACGTCCAGATGCCCGGCGAAGACGGCTTGAGTCTGGCGCGGCGCATTGCCGAGCTGGAGCATCCCCCGGCGTTAATTTTTTGTACCGCCTACGATCAGTATGCGCTTGAGGCATTCGGCACAGAAGCTGTTGGTTACTTGTTAAAGCCGGTGCGCGCCGAACAGTTAAGTGAAGTGCTGGCCAAAGCCCAGCGGCTGAATAAACTGCAGCGCGCAGCGATTACTGAGGAGCGTCCGCCGGCGGCTTCTCAGCGCAGTCACATTACCGCTAAAACCCGGCGCGGCCTGGAGTTGATTGCCGTCGATGACATTCATTTTTTTCTTGCCGATCAAAAATACGTCACCGTGTACCACCGGGGTGGCGAGCACCTGCTCGATGAAACCTTAAAGGAACTGGAAGAAGAATTCGCGGGGCAGTTTGTCCGCATACACCGCAATGCACTGATTTCGCTGACGCATATCGAAGCGGTAGAGCGTAACAGTCAGGGGCAGTATCACGTGCGCCTGACCGATACGGAGCACAAGCCCGTGGTCAGCCGCCGCCATGCGGGCAATTTAAAAAGTTTGATTAAGCAGCTGTAGCCATTGCAACCCATTTTTTGGTTTTTTCACCGGTTGCACCAAGTATTGCCCTGCAGGAAAAATGAGCGTGCCGTTGCTTAAATTAACGGGCTCATCAAGTGCATGATGTTTTCCAGTAAGTGTGAAAAGCGACTGCGCTTTTGCCACTCCACCGGATCAAGCGGTTCGGTCAAACGGCGATAGCTCGCCACAATATCAACCAGCTGCGCTACCGTCGGTTGATCATAAATAATCAAGGTCATTTCAAAATTCAGCCACAAGCTGCGCTGATCCATATTGACCGTGCCAAAAAATGCTAGCTGATCATCGATAATGACGCATTTGGTATGCAGCAAGCCCTGTTCAAACTGTAAAATATTTACGCCTGCCGCCATCAAGTTGCTGAAATAAGAGCGGCTGGCGTATTTCACCAAAAATGAATCCACCCGTGCGGGCAAAATTAAGTTCACCCTGATGCCGCGCTGCGCGGCAATTGTTAACGCCATTTCCAAGGCTTCGCCGGGAACAAAATAAGGCGTCACAATATCGATCGAGCGGGTCGCAGAAAAAATCGCCTGCAACAAACTTTTTAAAATACTGTGATCGGCATTGTCCGGCCCGGAAGGCGCGACTTGTGCGACGGTTTTATTGTGCTCGATACGGAGCGACTGCGGCAGAAGCGGCAGCGACTGATCAGTCTCAATATTCCAGTACCAGAGAAATACGCCGTTAAACACGTGCACTAATGGACCCTGGATGCGGGCCATGACATCAATCCATTCGCCCACTTCCAATGACTGTTTGAAGTGCGTCGGATCAACCAGGTTGAAGCTGCCGACGTAGGCCACCTCGTTGTCGATAATGACGGTTTTGCGATGGCTGCGCAGATCGTAACGCGCGAGGCTGGCGGGAATAATACCGATCGGGCAAGCTTTCACCAGCTCGATATTGGGATGAATTAAATGCGCCGCCAGGGGTGAATTAAAAAAGGTATTGCTGCCCACGGCATCCAGCATAATCCGGCAGTACACCCCGCGCTCCGCCGCTTCAAGCAGCGCATCCGCCACATCGTTGGCAATACCCCCCGGATGCCAGATATAAAACTCCAGGTGACAGGTTGACTGCGCGGCGCGAATGTCGCGACACAATTGTTGAATAGTAGCCTGCGCCGTTTGTAAAAATTCGACCTCATTGCCGCCCAGGGCCGGGATGCCGATCGCTTGATATTCGAGCGTGGCGAGGGCGCGACTCGCCGGGTGAAATTCATCCCAACTGTGCTCAACCATATCGGCATCGCGCAGCGCGGGAAGATTCATCAGCTGCCGTAAGCGCAGGCGCCGTTGACGGTGTTTAACCCCCAAAAAGCGCTCGCCAAAAAGTAAATACAAAGCCACCCCGAGATAGGGCAGTAAAGCCAGTACCAGCAACCACGCCAGCGAGGCGCCCACGGGCAGCCGCTGAATTATGACGCGCACCGCAAACGTGATCACCAGTGCAAAGTGCAGCAGAATCAAAATTTGCTGAATCCAGAGAATAAGTGTGCCGAAGTGATCTGACATGAAACGTCCCGGTAAACTGAAGTGCGCAGGGAGTGTAAACAGTCGCCGCAAGAAACCGCAAGGAAAGGGCTTCCGTTAGCGGCCTCTGGTATCATAACGCCCACGCTATTTTTTAGGTTGTTGTTATGTCTGCTCCCACCTCTACCCTCCGTATCGCCACCCGTAAAAGTCTGCTCGCCTTGTGGCAGGCGGAATATGTGAAAGCTGAACTGCAGCGCCACCATCCTGGCCTGACGGTTGAGCTGGTGCCATTGGTGAGTCGTGGTGACAAAATCCTCGATGTGCCGCTCGCCAAAGTGGGCGGCAAAGGATTATTCGTAAAGGAGTTGGAGACTGCGTTGCTCGAACACACCGCCGATATTGCCGTGCACTCCATGAAAGATGTGCCGATGGAATTTCCCGAAGGTTTGGGGCTCGCGGTGATTTGCCCACGTGAAGATCCGCGTGATGCCTTTGTCTCTGTCCGCTTTGCCATGCTCGATGACCTGCCCGCCGGCAGTGTGGTTGGCACCTCCAGTCTTCGACGCCAATGCCAGCTCCTCGCCCGGCGCCCAGATTTGCAAGTGAAGTTTCTGCGCGGCAACGTGCAGACGCGTCTGCAAAAGCTCGATAACAATGAATACGACGCGATTATTCTCGCGGCTGCAGGCTTGCTGCGGCTAGGACTGCAGGATCGTATTCGCGCCTACATTGAACCCGAAGTATGTTTGCCCGCGGGCGGGCAGGGCGCGGTCGGGATTGAATGCCGGATCGATGACGCGGTGACCATGGCGCTGTTGCAGCCGCTGCGCGATCAAGCCACGACAGAACAGGTAGAGGCCGAACGCGCAATGAACCGTCGCCTCGAAGGTGGCTGTCAGGTGCCCATCGCCTGTTACGCCATTCATACCGATCAGGGCTTATGGCTGCGTGGTTTGGTGGGTGCGCCCGACGGCAGCCAGATTCTTGCCGATGACATGTACGGCCCGGCACAGGATGCAGAAAAAATGGGCGTGGCCTTGGCCGAACGTTTACTGGCCGCCGGCGCCGACAAGATTCTTGCGGAAGTGTATGGCAGCAACGGAAATCCTCATGGTCACTGAGGCTGTTTTAAATCCACTGCGCGTGATCATTACGCGGCCACAGCCACAGGCTGAGACCTGGGCTGCCCATTTGCACACCCTGGGCGCGACCACCGCTAGCGTGCCGGTGTTAGCACTGGAGGCGGTGCAGGAAGAGGACGAAATCCAGGCAGTAAAAAATACCATTCTGGATTTCGACCACTACCACAAAGCGATTTTTGTCAGCCTTAACGCGGTGGAGTTTGGTTTGCGCTGGCTGGAGAATTATTGGCCCCAGTTGCCCCAAGGCATTGAGTATTACGCCGTCGGCGAAACGACGGTGCGTTATCTGCAAGAGGCGGGTTTACCCGTGAGCGCCCTGACGGCGGCGATGACGGGCCCCATGAACAGCGAGCGGCTGCTGGAAGCGCCGGAACTGCAACAGGTACAGGATCAAAAGATCGTCATTTTTCGCGGTTGTGGTGGCCGTGGCAAAATGGCTGAAGTACTAAGCGCGCGCGGTGCCCAGGTGCATTATTGCGAGTTGTATCATCGGCGTATTCCCCCCGCGGCTGCGGAGCAGTTGCGGACGCTCTTGCGCGGTGCGCGCTGGCCGGGACCAGAGATAATCGCCTTGCATAGCGGTGACAGCCTGAACCATTTTATCCAGATTTTGAACGCAATCAGCGATGGTGATATCGACCAGCAGCGGGTGCTTAAACTGCCGGTGCTGGTGCCGGGGGAGCGGGTTGCCGAGCTGGCCCGCCTGGCCGGCTTTGAGACGGTTATCGTGGCCGAAAATGCGACCGATGCCGCTATGACCAGTGCCTTGCTGCAAGCCAATTTATGTCATCCCGTGTAACAACTTTTTCTTTATTGACCAACAAGAGAGTGGATTGTGACTGACGAAAAACCTGTGAGCCCACCTGATGCCACAATCGCTGCAGTGGATGCAGCTCCTCGGCCTGAACCTGAACCTAAGCCTGAACCTGGGCCTGGGTCTGGGTCTGGGCCGAAAAAAACGGCGCGATCTGTTTCTGCTTCATCGTCTGCTTCATCCAACAGGGGGGTGTGGCTGGTACTCCTGCTGCTGATCGCCGCCGTGGGTGGCGGGGCCTGGTATCTCGCGCAGATGCATCAACACCACCAACAGATGCTCAGCGCATTGCACAGTCAGGTGCAGCAACAGCAGCAAGATCTGGATGCCCGTCAGGAGGCAATCGCCGCGGATATCGATCAACAATTGGCGTTGCACAACAACAGTTTGCGCACGAGTGTTAGTGAGATCAATCAGCGATTGGACAACGCTTTACAGCGGGTGCAGACACTGTCCAATGTTAATCGTGATGACTGGAAGCTGGCCGAGGCCGAGTATTTACTGCGCCTCGCCAATCAGCGCGTACTGTTGGAGCGGAGTAGCTCAAATGCCGTTGCACTGGCGCAAGTGGTCGACGACATTTTGCGCAACCTGAATGATCCCGAATTGTATCCGGTGCGGCGCGCGCTGGTCGATGAAATGAGTGAATTAAAATTGGCCGGTGATATTGATCGCGAAGGGGTTTACTTGCGCTTGCTGGCGCTGGCGCGACAGCTGGAGAAATTACCCTTGATTGAACCGCTGGGAGAAAACGAAGATCCCTGGCTGCTGGCCGAGGATGAGCAACAGCAAGCACTGAGTGCGTGGGGAAAAGTTAAGCGGGGGGTCAATAACGTATTACGTCAGTTTAGCGACCATCTGCGCATCCGCGACCACGGCCAACCCGTGCCCGCCATTCTGCCACCCGATAACCGCATTTATTTAAAGCAGAATTTACGCTTGATGCTGGAGCAGGCTCAGGCCGCGTTACTGCGCGAAGAAGCCCAGATTTATCAGGCCAGCCTGGAGAAGGCCAACGAATGGCTCGCCACTTATTTTCCGTTAAATCCGCAGTCCCTTGCTGCCCAAGCGGAAATTGCCGAACTGCAAAATGCCGTGATCGCCCAAAGCCTACCGACCTTTGCTGAATCGACCCAGCTCTTGAAAGCCTATGTCGGGCGCCGCCTTAACACGACTTCTTCGGTTGAGGGAGAAATCGAATGAAGAAACTGATTCTGTTTATTGTTTTGCTGCTGGGCCTGGCCGCCTGGGTGCTTTACAGCGCACCGGAAGATGGCGGCTATGTGTTAATCGCCTTCGGCAGTAAAACCATCGAGATGAGTTTATGGTTTGCGGCGTTAGTGGGTTTCCTTATTGGCTTTTTGGTCTGGTTGGTCTGGTGGCTGTTAAGCGGTAGCCTAAGCGTGGTTAAAAACTTTGGCGAGATCCTCACCTTCGGTGGCCGCAGTCGCGCCCAAAAACGTACGGCCAGCGGGTTAATTGATTTTATTGAAGGCGACTGGCAGCAGGCCCACAAAAAATTATTGCGCGCTGCGCCCAAAGTGGACAATCCGCTAATTAATTATTTAGCTGCAGCCCGGAGTGCTTCTGCACTGGGTGATATCGCAGAGGCTAAACGCGTGCTTGCGCTGGCCGCCGATACGGCACCGGACGGCGAGCTGGCGGTGGGACTTACCCAGGCCACTATCGAATTGCACAGCGAGCAATACGACCAATGCTTAGCGACCTTGTTACGCATTCAGCCTCAGGCACCACAAAACCCGGTGTTGTTGGATTTGTTGCGCCAAGTTTATGTGGCGCA
>CAYTQQ010000060.1:0-15069 GCA_964440135.1 uncultured Cellvibrionaceae bacterium
ACCCGGCAACTGCGTTGCCGGGCATCCACATCAGCTCGAACAATACATTTAGGACAAAAAAAATCATGCTAACCAATGACATTCTAAATGCTTTAAAAAATTACACCGCCAATATGCAGAAGGCGGTCGCTTTTGTATTGCAGAGCGGTGAGCACCCAAAGCGCCAGGAGCTGGTCACATTTTTGACCGATATTGCGGGCGTCAACAGCAAACTCTCTTTTGTAGAGCGCGATACCGACGGCGACTTGCGCAGTCCGATCACCTTCGCTATTGAAGCAGACGGCGTTGATACAGGTATTCGCTTTTCCGGAATTCCCAGCGGCCACGAATTCAACTCGCTGGTTCTGGCGCTTCTACAAGCCTCGGGAACGCCGGTCAAACTGGACGACAATATCAAAAACCTGGTGGCGGCGATCGACGAGCCCCTATTATTCGAAGTTTTCGTCAGTTTAAGCTGCCACAACTGTCCAGATGTTGTGCAGGCGCTTAATCAATTTGCCTTGCTCAACCCAAACATTCACAGCGAGATGATCGATGGCGGCTTGTTTAAAGACGTCATTGAGGCACGCGATATTCAAGGTGTCCCCACGGTTTATTTAAATGGCGAATTATTTGCCAGCGGCAAAGTCACCGCCGCAGAACTGGTGCAAAAATTAATTGACCGATACCCACATATTACCCAGACAACGCCTGCCCAAGCTCTACCTTTGCAGGATGTAACGGTAATCGGTGGCGGCCCTGCGGGCGTAAGTGCAGCGATTTACAGCGCACGAAAAGGCTTGAAAGTAACGCTAATTGCCGACCGTATCGGCGGCCAAGTAAAAGACACTATGGGTATCGAGAATTTGATTTCGGTACCCAAAACTACAGGCCCACAACTGTCGAATGCTTTGCAAGCGCATTTAAATGAGTATGACATTACTCTCAAAGAGCACTTAACCGTTGCGACAGTGGAAAATGATGATATTAAAACCGTGACTTTATCCTCCGGTGAAACGATTTCCACGAAAACGATCATTATCGCAACCGGTGCCAAATGGCGAGAGCTTGGCGTCCCCGGTGAAAAAGAAAATATCGGTAATGGTGTGGCCTACTGTCCGCACTGCGACGGCCCTTTCTTTAAGGGTAAAAATGTAGCGGTAATCGGTGGCGGAAACTCGGGTATAGAAGCCGCTCTCGACTTAGCCGGCATCACTAAATCCGTAACTGTCTTGGAGTTTGCGCCAGAGTTAAAAGCCGACAAGGTTCTGATCGATCAGGCCTCCAGCAAAAATAATATTACGATTTTGAAAAACGTCGCCACCCAAGCCGTACTGGCTGAAAACAGTAAGGTAACGGCGCTAAAGTATATGGATCGCGCTACCCAGTCAGAGCACGAGCTCCCACTTGACGGGGTGTTTGTGCAGATTGGCTTGGTGCCCAACAGCGACTTTCTTGGTGGGCTGGTGGAGCGTACGCGCTTTGGTGAAATCATTATCAACGAGCGCTGCGAAACCTCAATAAAAGGTATTTTTGCTGCCGGTGACGTAACGACCGTGCCTTACAAACAGATCGTGATTTCCATGGGCGAAGGCTCCAAAGCCTCCCTGGCTGCCTTTGAGTATCTACTGAAGGAAGGCGATTATCTGAACGCGGTTTACCAAGGAACGGAAGAGCCCGCCAAATCACAGGTTGCCTAACCTCTGCTTAGCCGCCCTATGGCGGCTTTTTTTATTCGTGTAAACACTCTCCTCACGAACGGCGACAAGCCCTCGTCATTTTACGTACCACAAAATGTTTTATAAGGCTGCTCCGGCGGAGGTGGACTCTTGGCAAACAGATCTTTACCGGGTTGCTCTTCAAAGGGTCGGCTCAACACCGAAAGCAACTCCTCAAACGGCTGATAATTACCCTCTTCCACCGCCGCCTGCAAAACATTTTCAACATTTTGATTACGAGGAATATAAAGCGGATTTACCTTGCGCATCTGCTCCGCAATCGATTCCGCATCGCGACTCTCCTGGACAAGGCGTATGTGCCAGCGATTTAACCAAGGCGTTAGCGCCTCACAGGATTTCAAAAGCGGATGAGATTCAGGGCTCGCGGTCACGCAATCCACTAAGTATCGAAAAGCGAGAGTAAAGTCTGCGTGTTCGTCGCGCAGGATTTGCAAAAACTCGGCAATCAGCGCTTCGTCCTCCGGCAATGACCGGATCAGGCCGATTTTTTTTCGCATTCCGACAAGCCAATAATCGTTGAATATATCCGAAAAATCACCCAGTGCGGCCTCTGCTATAGCAACCGCGTCATCCAAATTTTTGTCCAATAACGGCAATAAACATTCGGCAAATCGCGTCAGATTCCACAAAGCGATGGGTCCTTGGTTGCCGTAAGCATAGCGACCTTCACGGTCGATAGAGCTGAATACAGTCGTGGGATCATAGGTATCCATAAACGCACAAGGGCCGTAATCAATGGTTTCTCCACTTACGGTCATATTATCTGTGTTCATAACTCCGTGAATAAAGCCCACGTGCAGCCAGCTTGCGACCAAGCTGGCTTGAGCGTGCATCACCATTTCCAGTAATGCTAAGTAAGGATTTTCTGCGGCAAAGGCTTCGGGATAATGTCGCTGGATCACATGGTCAGCGAGAATTTTTAGACCTTCCTGGTCTTCGCGGACTCGAAAAAATTCGAAGGTTCCAACGCGAATATGACTGGTCGCCACGCGCGTCAGTACAGCACCCGGAAGCGCAGTATCGCGATAAACCGGCTGACCCGTGGTGACCGCCGCCAAGGTACGAGTGGTTTTGATGCCTAAATAAAACATGGCTTCACTCACCAAATATTCCCGCAGCACGGGCCCCAAGGCCGCCCGCCCATCACCACTGCGAGAATAAGGTGTGCGACCTGGGCCTTTTAATTGAATATCGTGGCGCATTCCGTTGCGGTCGATCACCTCACCCAGCAATATTGCACGCCCATCGCCAAGCCGCGGATTCAAGTGGCCGAATTGATGGCCGGAATAGGCTTGGGCGATAGGCTCGGCACCTGTAGGCAGCGCGTTACCTGCGAGAAAATGAGCGCCTTCGGAGCTTTCCAGCACCAGCGGATCCAGGCCGAGCTCATGGGCAAGCACATGATTCACCTTAATCAGCGCAGGGTTGGCAACCGCAGTAGGATCGATTCGAGAAAAAAATCGCGCCGGCAGGCGAGCGTAGCTGTTATCAAATTGCAGGCCAGCAAAGCCGGCGGGTAATAGGAGGGACATAAGTGACACCTGCGAAATCAAGACCCGCATCATAGCATCCGCGAGCACGGGCGCCCCAAGCGAGGCGCCGCTTGACGGCACCCTATTTTCCATCACTCACGCTATTCACCCTCCGATTTAAGGGCGCTGATGCACGCATGTCCCCAAGGCATAGGTGCGTTCGACAAGGCGGTCGTCACCGAGAGTTTGCAGGACAAATAACAAGTCACGGAGAGAACCAGAATGCTGTAAACGGAACTTCAATAAGGGTGTTGCCTGCAAATCCAAAACACAAAAATCTGCTTCTTTCCCCACCTCAAAATTACCGATATTGTTATCGAGATCCAACGTTCGGGCACCGCCTAAAGTCGCCATATAAAGCGCTTGGAAAGGGTCGAGTGTTTGGCCGCGTAGTTGCTGGACTTTATAGGCTTCACCCATAGTGCGCAGCAAAGAAAAGCTCGTGCCTGCTCCCACATCGGTGCCCAGTCCCACCCGCACATTAAAATTCCGCATTTTCGCCATATCAAACAAGCCCGACCCTAAAAACAGATTCGATGTAGGGCAGTGGGCAACCGCCGAATGAGTCTGTGCCAAACGTGTGCATTCGCGATCACACAAGTGGATGCCGTGAGCAAATACACTTCGGCGCCCCAATAAGCCGGCATTGTCATAAACATCCAGATAATCCTTCGCCTGGGGAAACAAGCCTTTTACCCAAGCGACCTCCTCTAAATTTTCCGCTAAATGCGTATGCAGATACACATCTGGAAATTCACGCAATAATTCGCCAGCTTTGGCTAGCTGTTCAGGAGTGCTGGTCGGCGCAAAACGCGGTGTGACGGCGTATTGCAAACGATCCACACCGTGCCAGCGCCGAATCAACTCGCGACTTTGTTGATAGCCACTTTCCGCCGTATCGCACAATTCCACCGGCGCATTGCGGTCCATCAAAACTTTACCGGCAATCATACGCAAATTTCGCTTTTGCGCTTGTTGAAAAAATGCCTCAGTCGCCTGCGAATGCACAGTGGCAAATACCAATGCCGTCGTGGTGCCATTGCGCAGCAATTCGTCCAAAAATATCGACGCAATAGAGGCGGCATATTCTGGATCGGAAAATTTTATTTCGGTGGGGAAGGTGTAATGATTCAACCAAGACAATAGCTGCTCACCATAAGCGGCGATCATTTCCGTTTGCGGATAATGGATATGGCAATCGATAAAACCGGGAATAATCAAATGGTTGGTGAAATTCGTGACGGAGCCTTCAAAACATTTCAGCAACTGATCCGCAGGACCAACGGCCTGAATGTGCCCATCGTCAACCAGTAATACTCCGTCTTCAAAATATTGCCAAGCGCCCTCACCCTGCTCCACAGGCTCATGCAGGAAGTGCAGGATACGGGCGCGATAGGCTTGCAGTTTAGGCTGGCTCATTGCCCGGCTTCCACTTGATATTACAGCCCATGGATGGATACTGATCTTCCGGGATTTTATTTCCTGCCAACAATAGATCCAGCGCCTTGCGCAAGGAGTCACCACTCGCGGGATTTACTGAGGAGTCGTAATTTCCCGATGAAATCCGGTTTGGCCGAGTGTCATCAAACTGACCGCGATACACCAAGGCATGCTCGCCATCAAACACATAAATATCCGGCGTACAAGCTGCACCGTAACTGTGCGCTACCGCTTGTGTCTCATCGAATAAATACGGAAAGGTATAGCCACGCTTCTCCTTCTCCACTTTCATATTGACAAAACTGTCTGCCGGATAGGCCTCGGCGTCATTGCTATTAATCGCCACAAATGCAACCCCTTTTTGCTGATACTCCTTCGCCAGCTGTGCCAGGGCTGGGGCTATATGAATGACGTAAGGGCAGTGATTGCAAATAAACAAAACCACCAACGCTTCCGCCTGAGAAAAATCGGCCAAACTGACGACATCGCCGCCAACCTCTGGAAGTGAGAAATCTGGCGCCTTGCTGCCAAGAGACATCATTGTGGATTGGGTTAAAGCCATGTTGTTATCTCCCATACTGTTGAAATGCCTCATTATCACTCACCGCCGCCGGACACTCTACCGGTAACTCTCAGCCGCTATTTACATCACTCATCGCACGACTTGATCACCGCGCCAGAACGGATCATGATCAGCCCGTATTTCAGGCCTTAACGACATAAGGTCTGAAACAAAGCCTAAACTATCGATTGCGATACCAAGATCAATCACGCTGAAGGCCGCATCATGACATCAGATCGACCCCACACTAAAGGCACGCCCTCTCCAGAAGTCACCTACTACATCTGCGGCCACCTGAAAATTCACGAGCAGTTATTTGATTTCGTCAACGACGAGCTTCTGCCAGAAACGGGCGTGGATGCAGCGGATTTCTGGGCGGGGCTTGAGCGTACCGTCCATATCTTGGGGCCGCGCAACCAAGTGCTGCTCGCCCGGCGGGATTTTCTGCAACAGCAAATCGACGCGTGGCACAAGGACAACACCCACTTTACACCCACAGAATACCGCGCATTTCTGCAGGAAATTGGCTATTTACTGCCCACTGGAGAGCCCTTCCAGATTGCCACAGAGAATGTCGATGACGAGATCGCCCTGCTGGCGGGGCCGCAATTAGTAGTCCCGGTAATGAATGCTCGCTTTGCCCTTAACGCGTGTAATGCTCGCTGGGGGAGCTTCTACGACGCGCTTTACGGTTCAGATTTGATCGACGAAGACGACGGGGCCGAACGTGATGGTGATGCTTATAATCCGCTGCGCGGTGCGCGGGTGATGGATTTTGGCCGGGATTTTCTTGACACCTACTTTCCCCTGACGGAAGGCTCCCACCATACTCTTAACAATTTTGTGGTGGATAACGGTGAGTTGATTGCCATACTCATCGACGGCAGCTCCTCTCGTCTTGCCGATAAGGCACAATTTCGTGGCTACCAGGGGGCTGCCGACAAGCCAGACGTGGTGTTATTGCATCGCCACGGGCTGCATGTGGAGGTGCATATCGACGGTGCCAGTCCGATAGGCGCGCAGGATACTGCTGGCATTCGCGATCTGATTTTGGAGTCTGCACTCACCACCATCATGGATTGCGAAGACGCGGTTGCCGCTGTCGATACGCAAGATAAAGTTCAGGTCTACCGCAACTGGCTTGGATTGATGCGCGGAAGTTTGACGGCAGAGGTTACCAAAAAGAGCCACACCTTCACTCGCCGGCTCAACGGCGACCGCCATTACACCGCGCCCAACGGCGCTGCGTTTTCCCTGCCGGGGCGCAGCTTGATGTTTATCCGTCATGTGGGCCATCACCTGTTCACCGACGCCATTCTCGACCGAGACGGCGAGCCTATCCCCGAAAGTATACTTGACGGCTTTATCACCGCCGCCGCCGCCCTTCACGACTTAAAAGCCAATAGCCCTCTGCAAAACTCGCGCTGCGGCAGCGTTTATATCGTTAAGCCAAAAATGCACGGACCAGAGGAGGTCGCGCTTGCCTGTGATCTTTTTACCCGCATCGAAGCGGTTTTAAAGCTGCCGAGCAACACCTTAAAAATTGGCATTATGGATGAAGAGCGCCGCACTACGGTTAATCTGAGCGAATGCATCCGCGCGGCCAAAAATCGAGTGGCATTTATTAACACCGGTTTTCTCGACCGCACTGGCGACGAAATTCACACCAGTATGGAGGCCGGACCTTTTGCGCCCAAAATACAATTGGAAGAACTGCCGTGGATTGCCGCTTACGAACGCTGGAACGTCGCTGTCGGCCTCGCCTGCGGCCTGCACGGCAAGGCACAAATTGGCAAAGGAATGTGGGCGCAGCCGGACAATATGACCGCCATGCTCACCCAAAAAATCACCCACCCAAGGGCCGGCGCCACTACCGCCTGGCTACCCTCTCCCACCGCTGCCACCTTGCACGCCATTCACTACCACGAAGTGAATGTCAGCGAGGTGCAGCGATCTTTAATTAAACAATTAAACGGAAAAATTCCCGAAGAGATATTAGAGGAAATTCTCGATATTCCATTATTGGAAACACAAAACCTAACAAAAGAGGATATTCACAGAGAGCTGGGAAATAACTGCCAAGGCATTCTCGGCTACGTGGTCCGCTGGATCGACCAAGGCATCGGCTGCTCTAAAGTGCCGGACATCACCCACACCCAACTTATGGAAGACCGCGCCACATTGCGCATCTCCAGCCAACATATCGCCAACTGGTTGCACCACGGAATTTGCACGGAAGAACAGGTTACGACTGCCCTGCAGACCATGGCAAAAGTGGTTGACCAACAAAACGCGCACGATGAAAACTACCAACCTATGGCCGATAATTTTTTGGATAGCCTGGCATTTGCGGCGGCAAAAGATTTAATTTTTAAAGGGCGCGAACAACCGAACGGATATACAGAAACACTGTTACATTTTTATCGAAGGAAGAAGAAAGGTGGAATGGAGCCCGTGATTTTGTTTAGTAAACCTGGGCCGATGAAGGTTTGTGGATTTGTGGCGACCTGATCGCCACACCTTCAGCCATGCGCACGAGATTAGGGTGGTATTTCTTAATGTAGGGTACGATTACAAAAAATATTTCTGAAAAGAGCGGCACACCGCTGTGCCGCTTAAAACCAGGAGATTAGTTGGACCAGTCGACAAATGATATATCCCAATTTGAATCAATATCCGTGGGCAACGAGGTCACTGCTAACTTGCCGTTATTGTTGTATAGATATTGGCCGGTCCATTGATTTTTAATACGAAATGAAGACTCGAGGATTTCAAGTTCCCAATGAGCACTGTGCCAAAGTTGTATATCTGCACCGCCACCATTTAATGTTCCTTCCGGTGCAGTTTCGATAACCCCGTTTTCAATATGGATATACTCTGCGGTCCAAAGATTTTTAAACATGAAGTATTTTCCTTTGGGCACCAAATGCCATATTGCGCTATGCCAGTAGTTAGTGGGATTGAACGGCAGAGCACTTATATCAATGCTGTCATCTGCGTTTAGATTCTGAACATGAATGGTTAAGTTATCGGTAATCTGTGGAGTGTTATCCGACAACTGGATCCTAAAAACCTCTCCGTACGCTGTATGCAATGCAACCTGATCCATAATGCTGAGGTAATTTTCTGGACCATAGGGCATAACAGACTGAATATGCCAACGAGTAGCAGTGGAACTGGCCGTGAACGCTAAATTATTGGAAGCCTGATAAAGATACTGGCTATTACTGACATTCCTGATGGTGAATTGTCCATTGGAAACACTCACTGTCCAGCGAGCAGTACTAGCAGTGATATCGACCTCAGCCGCAGTTTTAGCGGCAGGTAACCCGCCAAAGTTCACGAGATACTTATCGTTCTGCCAATAGTTTCGAATAAGAAATTGTCCATTACCCATGTATTCAAAATCCCAAAGTGCACTATGCCAACCTGTAGGCACATCCTGAACCTCAACGGATGGAGAGTTTTGTATATGTATGGCAGGATTATCGAAGATAGTAGCCGGAGTATTGTCTACAGCGTTAATTCTGAACGCCCTCTTGTAGTCTGATCCATTTGCCATCAAATCGAAGGTAGCCAATGGATCATTATCTAATTTCTTATCAGAGAAGAAAGAGCTTCTGTAATGGGTGACGGAACGCATATCATAGCTGCCAAGGATGTAATTAAAACTCACGGGATCATAGTTGGTGGTGTTGTATATTCCATCTGCAATAAGCGATGGTTCATCAACCAGAATATTATCATTCCTATCGGCTCGTTGATGCTCGTGCTTAAACCCAAGAACATGAAGTATTTCATGTAATGCGGTTTGCACGTCCGCATCTTCTCTAAGCTTCAATGTATTTCGACACAAAAGACATGTTCTATAGCCTACCGTGGCATTTGAATTACCAGAAGCAATACCACTAACGGTTACTACTCTCGAATATTGGCCGGGAAGTGCCTCTACGATATTTACTAGGGTGTTCGCATTTATATATTGAACAGCTGCCTCAAAATTAGCTTTTGCCTGAGGGGTAAGCGGTGAGGAAGTACTATAAACAAACGGCAGAGAATCATTAGGCCAAGCTGGCCCCTGAAAATTTGCCGCCAGTGAAGCTGAAACCCAAAAACAAAATATAGCTGAAAGAAAAAATTTCATCTTAATTCCTTTTCCTTGATAAGAATGGACTGACGCTCTTTATATTTAAATACGTCTGAATATATAAACCCAAGCAATGCCTAAAAGCTCAGGCGGGTGGTATTTCACTATACTTCTTCCAATTTATCTACCATCGCTTAAATAAAATTCCTATTTTGGCGCTCGTTATATTTTGCAACTCTCAATGCCACTCGGTCTTTCTTAAGCCAGCGACCAGTGTTCTGTAAGTGTTCAGAAAACCACTCGATCTTTTTACCTGCATCGAGGCGGTTTTAAAGCTGCCGAGCAACACCTTAAAAATTGGCATTATGGATGAAGAGCGCCGCACTACGGTTAATCTGAGCGAATGCATCCGCGCGGCCAAAAATCGAGTGGCATTTATTAACACCGGTTTTCTCGACCGCACTGGCGACGAAATTCACACCAGTATGGAGGCCGGACCTTTTGCGCCCAAAATACAATTGGAAGAACTGCCGTGGATTGCCGCTTACGAACGCTGGAACGTCGCTGTCGGCCTCGCCTGCGGCCTGCACGGCAAGGCACAAATTGGCAAAGGAATGTGGGCGCAGCCGGACAATATGACCGCCATGCTCACCCAAAAAATCACCCACCCAAGGGCCGGCGCCACTACCGCCTGGCTACCCTCTCCCACCGCTGCCACCTTGCACGCCATTCACTACCACGAAGTGAATGTCAGCGAGGTGCAGCGATCTTTAATTAAACAATTAAACGGAAAAATTCCCGAAGAGATATTAGAGGAAATTCTCGATATTCCATTATTGGAAACACAAAACCTAACAAAAGAGGATATTCACAGAGAGCTGGGAAATAACTGCCAAGGCATTCTCGGCTACGTGGTCCGCTGGATCGACCAAGGCATCGGCTGCTCTAAAGTGCCGGACATCACCCACACCCAACTTATGGAAGACCGCGCCACATTGCGCATCTCCAGCCAACATATCGCCAACTGGTTGCACCACGGAATTTGCACGGAAGAACAGGTTACGACTGCCCTGCAGACCATGGCAAAAGTGGTTGACCAACAAAACGCGCACGATGAAAACTACCAACCTATGGCCGATAATTTTTTGGATAGCCTGGCATTTGCGGCGGCAAAAGATTTAATTTTTAAGGGGCGCGAACAACCGAACGGCTATACAGAAACACTGTTGCATTTTTACCGAAGGAAGAAGAAAGGTGGAGCGGAGCCCGTGATTGTGTTTAGCAAACCCGGGGCGGCGAAGGTTTGTGGATTTGTGGCGACTTGATCGCCACTCCCCGAGCCCCGCAAGCGAGATGCTTTGTTTTTGGGCGTTTATAAAAACGCTCTATTACTATTTCGTTTTGTTCAGATGAGCAGCAATCTTGATGTAAGTATCCGTCCAATAAATATCCCGATTCTCCGCCAAAAACGTCAGCAATTCCTCATGGGCTTCTGTGCTAACGGAAAGATGCTCTCCGCCGATACCGTGAAAGATAATCTGCACCAACCCACCCTTTTTGGCAGCCTGTTTCACAAATTGGATCAGCTCTTTACCGCTGTGCCCATCGGGCAACAACACCGCATTATATTTTCCGGGAATTGACTCTGCGCCTTTGATACCCACAAACAAGTCGCGCAGCGCCGCAACATAATTGCCATCGGCCACTTCTAAATCCAAGCAGGGTGGCGTAAGAGTGCGTTGCGTTTTGCCGTCCAGCGCTTGAAGAAATGCATTGGCGGTGAGCAGCTCATCGCGCATTTGATCTACGGTTTTCTTATCCAGGTCATTGTAGGCCGGCACCCAGTCGCGGCCCGGCTTGGATTTGGCGCAGGAGTGGAACAAGGTGTGGTTGCCGAGCTCGTGCCCCTCTGCGGCAAGCTTGCGCCATTCCGCCATGCGCTCTGCAACGACAGAGGAGGAAAGAATGGGATAAAAACTGGCTTTTATACCGTACTTGGTGAGCGCGGGGACGGCATTGTCCAGCTGGGAATTTAAAGCATCATCATAGGAGAGACTGACAGCCACCTTAGCCTTACCCGGCCACGCAATCGGTGCAGAATGGGTGATCGAAGCGTGCAAAGTAAGGGACAGTGACAACAGAACCAAAAATAAACGATACATTTACGAAAATCCTCGAAGGCGTATTAGCTGCTGGAGCATAAAGAATCCGATGATACTCGGCCACCATCTCTTATCGGGATGTCCACCGTCGATTTACTCCCGCCAGGGAATCGGTGGAGGAGCCAAACGATTTGTTGCGCCTGGCACATCAGGAAAACGATTTTTATCGTCCGCCTCCCAATCGCGTTGTGCCTGAATAATCACATCACGACTGTGACCAACAAAATTCCACCAGATCAATATTTCGTGTTTCATAGGTGTGCCACCAACAAGCAACGCCCGACCATTGGCCGGACTTTCTAGGACGAGCTGCTCGCGCCCGCACCCCAGATAAGCCAGATCATTTTCCGCAAAAATCTCACCTTCGATTTTCCATTCTCCCTGTAGCGGTAATAATCCATATTCAAAATCCGCGCGCAATTCTAGACTCACCTGCCCTGCTTGAATCACTTGCAGATCCACACCTACCAACGGCAAAAACGATTTCGTGGGTGCTGTATAAGCCGCGTAGCTACCAATCAGCAGCGTCATATCCATATTCTGCTCTCGCCAGCGGGGCAAATCGGGATAATGATCGAAACGCGGCTCCGTATCCGCGTGCTCTTTGGGAAGTGCGATCCACAATTGCGCCGCGTGCATCGCCTGCTGCTCCGCAAGGCTATCCTCGGTATGGGCAATACCACGCCCGGCCGTCATTAAGTTGACCTGCCCAGGACGAATCACCTGCTCTGTGCCGAGGCTATCGCAATGCAGAATTTCTCCCTCCATCACCCAAGTAAAAGTTTGCAAGCCTATATGCGGATGCGCACCCACGTGCATGTTTATTTCCCTGCCGCCCACCGGACCTATGTGATCCAGAAAGCACCAGGCGCCGATTAAGCGTCGCTGCCTTCGCGGTAACACACGGTTTACCTGGATACCACCGACCTCTGTACTGTGCGGGGTAATACGCTCCAACACGGGCGCATCCACAGCGGGAGGGCAATCGAGAGAAGAGGCCAGCTGACTGAATTTTTCGACATTACTCATGACAGGCTCCTGGGTGCAAAAGAATCATAGCCGCATAGCGGCGTCAATTTTTCGAATGAATTTTCAGAAATTGCTTTTTAATAATAACCATCATAATCACAGCGGCGCGCTCGATGATTGTTTTATCCGCGCCAAGCTGTCCGCAGGTGCTTACAATTTCCTGAATCCGGGAAAAGGCATTTTTTTCCGCAGTTAACTGCGGCACCTCTTTAGTAACCGCGGCAAGCACCTGGGCATAATCGGCGCCGAGCTTTTTCAATAGCTTAGTCGCGTGACGCTCAAGCTCTTTGGTTTTCATCGCTCGCAGTTGCGGCACAAGCTCCGCCTCACTGGCGGCCATTAATTCATTGGTCTTCATAGATTATTTACCAGCAGCACTTAGCACCCAATTGATACTCTTGCGCCAGCGCACGGCTGTAGCGAAACAATTGTTGCAAAACGATTTTTTGATCTTTGGTTAGTTCTTGGCTCTCATCAATTTGACGAATTTTTTCTTGCAGCTGACTGACTGACAATACTCCCTCATCACCGTTTTGCAAGCGATCACGGCAAAACTCCAACCACTGCCCGCGCTCCGCAGTCGACAGGCTCTCGGGAAAATTTCGAGCTTTATAACGCCAGAGCATTTCCCGCAAGCGCTTGTCTTGAAAAACAAAATTGTGCTGCGTAAGTTCATGCGCAGTTGCCCCACGCACTTGGGCCATCACAGCCTTGTCAACATTGGGAACGAAGCCATCATAGAGTTGCCGTTCAGGATCGCTCCGAGGTGGAAAGTCATTGCGCGCCATCACTTGCTGAACCTTAGCCTTTAAGTCAACCCTTGATAGCTGTTGCCAGTGTTTTTCACACATATCGCGGTCAATTTTTAAGCGTGCAGCCGCTTTATCGTCGAGCATTTTTGGTGTAACTATGATTGGGCATTTATTCAGATGAATCAGCTTTAGAGGAATCCGCTCTTCGCCCTCAGGCAAACTATCTTGCGACGTGAAGACGCGCTGGGCAATTTGATCGGCGTCCAAGTGTATTAAATCGGTCGGATCAGCTGAAAGGTTCACAACAATAACGGCATTTTTATTGGTCGGATGCATTGCCAAAGGCATAACCAAGCCGGCGCAACCTTTATCGGCAGAAAATTTCGAGGAGATATGCAAAAACGGTTTTCGATTGACCAGATCTATCAATGCACCGACTTTGCTTTTGTGCTTGTGCTGCACAACATAGTTGTAGAGTGCGGGTTGCTTTTCGCGAACCAAACGCGCCAGTTGAATGGTCGCCTCCACATCAGAATAGGCATCGTGAGCGGACTCGTGATGAATAGCGTTCGCGGCGGTCAATAATTCCAGGCGAAAACTGACACGACCATCCACCATCGGCCACTCTATGCCTTCCGGTCGCAATGCGTAGCACAAGCGCACCATATCGATAATGTCCCAGCGACTGTTGCCGTTGGCCCACTCGCGCTCATAAGGGTCATAAAAATTGCGGTAGAGGGTATAGCGGGTGACTTCGTCGTCGAAGCGAATGGAGTTGTAGCCGACTCCGCACGTGCCCGGCTTTGCCAGCTCCGCGTGAATACGCGCAATAAACTCCGCTTCAGCAAGCCCCTCATTTAAGGCCGTTTGCGGCGCTATGCCGGTGACCAAGCAGGCCTCTGGATGTGGCAGCACATCCGGCGCGGGCCGGCAAAACAGGCGTAAAGGCTCACCAATAATGTTTAAGTCCTCATCCGTGCGCACGCCGGCGAATTGCGCAGGCCGATCCACCGATGGGTCCACGCCCCAGGTTTCGTAGTCATGCCAGAAGAATGTGCTCATTATTTGACTCAGTTTTTGCGATGCGCAGAGCTTACCATGGCGAGGTGGTTTTCGTTATACTGCACGCCCCCGCAATTAGACCCACGCCAAATCGAGGCCGACAGTTATGCCTGACCTGCGCTCGCTCTTAGAGAACAACGCCCACTGGGCAGAAAATATCAAAGCCGAGGACCCCCAATTCTTTAAAAAGCTTGCTGCACAGCAATCACCCGAATTCCTTTGGATAGGCTGCTCCGACAGTCGAGTACCCGCCAATGAAATTGTCGGCCTTCTGCCCGGCGAATTGTTCGTCCATCGAAACATCGCCAACTCCGTAGTACACACAGATCTCAATTGCCTGTCGGTGCTCCATTACGCGGTATCGGTTTTAGCAATCAAACACATCATCGTCTGCGGCCACTACGGCTGCGGCGGCATACAAGCCGCGCTCGGCGATCGACAATATGGCTTAGTGGATAACTGGCTGCGCAATATTCGCGATGTCTATTACAACAACCGCAAGCAATTCAACGGCTCCCTCAGCCCAAGAAAAAAAGTCAATTTACTGTGCGAATTAAATGTTGCCCAACAAGTCGCCAACGTCTCCCACACCAACATCGTGCAAAACGCTTGGGATGCCGGCCAGGAATTATCCATTCACGGCTGGATTTACGATATTCATGACGGACTGCTGAAACAATTAACGCCTGTGATTAATTCGGTAGATCAAATTCCTGAGCAATATC
>CAYTQQ010000061.1:0-14812 GCA_964440135.1 uncultured Cellvibrionaceae bacterium
AGTGTACGGGGCTTTTACCCGCTATGGCCGCCCATTTCAGAGCGTTACACACTCCTGACGCCCAATGCGGCAGGAGCCAAACATTTACTTAACTATTCATTAACCAAGACTGATTTGAACTTCAACGCCTGCAGCCAGATCCAGCTTCATCAGGGCATCTACGGTTTTTTCGGTAGGTTCAACAATGTCGAGCAAACGCTTATGTGTACGTATCTCGTATTGATCACGCGCATCCTTATTAACATGCGGAGAAATCAATACAGTGAAGCGCTCTTTACGAGTCGGCAGCGGAATCGGGCCACGAACCTGGGCACCTGTGCGCTTTGCGGTCTCAACAATCTCCTGGGTAGAAGCGTCGATGAGTTTATGATCGAAAGCCTTCAGGCGAATCCGAATACGTTGATTCTGCATGTGAACCAAACTCCAAGTAATATTAAAGAACAACCTTGCTTGCCGACGCAAAAAGCACCCCGGCAAAAGGAGGCGCAATCTTAATGATCGCCTGACCGACTGTCAACAGGGGAAGTTAAAAATAAGTAAGGGAATAACAAGCAAGCGAATGAACAGGCGAAAACGGTGTTCAACCTAGGGACAGGCCATATGTATACCGTCACACATGCGGTCACCAACCTCGGCATCAGGGTCGCGATCATAAGCGGCTGATTGCATTCGCACAATAGCTTCGGCAGTCAAAATAAATCCTTCCCGATTGCCCGTACGCTCCTTGCAAAGAGCCTCATACCCAGACTGCCCTAGCATTTCGGCCTGCTCGTTGACGGCGCCGCGGTTACGATCGGCAAAGCGGGGATCGTGAACGGTGTCGTGGGGATGGTAGTCGCTCGGACTGCGGGTATTACGCATCTCTGAAAGCGAGCCAATGATTTTATTGACAATGGGAACCATCAGCTTGTAGCAGTACTGAACCCTGATTTTCAGAAGATTAGCATCCTGAATACTGACACCTGCATGAACTGTCGATGGTCGATACATCAGATTGTCGTTGGGCAGCTCCATATAACCTTGATCATTGTCTTGCCCAAAACCAGTAGGCGCCAGAGCTGCCGCGGAGGGGTTAAGACGAATGATGCGGACATAATTGTCGACTTCGGATACGGCTGATCGACGCTCACTACCGCCATCAATCCCAATGGCAATATCCGTTTTGACGTTCACCATATCAGAAGTAGAGGTAAACAGTGGAGCCAGTCCGCGCACCAACCCTTTGCGCATCGCACTATAGGTTGCATGTTCGTTGGCGCCCACGCGCGCGGCTTGGAAAGTAGCGTAATTCAAAGTGATTTTGGCAGAGTAAATAAATGCAATCTGGATAGCACCGAATATCAGCAAAACCAGGACCGGGATAATAATAACGAATTCGGTCATGGCCTGACCGCCGACGTGTCGCCCCGACAATCCTTGCCATTTCACGGTTTAACCTCTTCAGCTTGTGCGTCACTTACAGAGGGCGAAGCCGTTGCATCTTCCATTAATGCTCTCTCAACCGGCTTGTGCGTATCCGGTACGGGTATTGACTGCTCCTGCTGCTCCAGAACATTCAGATCAGACGCTGGGAGCTGCGGAGTTATCGCCTTCCCAAAAGGCGACAGCACTTCCACCACCAATTTCCGCAAGCGCATCCCATCCGGATCGGCGGGATCAAGATTTTCGTGCATACGGGCAACGGTATCTGCCAGGATCTGCGCCCTGACATAGGCCAGGTTATACCAAGCGCGACTAAATTGTGGGTCAGCGACAAGCGCCGCCTCATACGCAGTAATGGCCCGCTCAAAATCACCGATAAAGGCATAACTATTGCCCGCACGCAGATGAAACTCGGGTTCTGCGGGAAATTGCCGGCTCAACTGCTGAAAAGCCGACAGCGCAGCGGTGTAGTCCCCCTGCTGATAATACGCCTCCGCCTGATCATGAAGCGCCAGGGCGCCGGCGGAATCGAGTCTGGCCAGCGTACAACCGGACACCAGTAACGTTATCAGCAGCACCCTGATCAACGGCATAAGTCGCCCTCTTGTAATCCCAGCCGGGAAGCCTCGCCGGCAGCCAGTTCCACTACCGCTTTGGCGCGCCATTTAATGCGTCCCCGCCAAGGGCGCACATTGATACATACTTTGAGCACGACGCCCGCTGCATTTAAAAAAACCACGTCAATAGGGACCCGCATAAAAAAACAATGAATCGAGTTGCAGGGGGCTATCTTCAACGCTTCCCCCGGACGTAATGGCGGCCTGCCCAGCAGGCCGCGCGACCGCGCCCAAAATGTTTCCGCTAGCCAGGCTTGGGAACGTGCAACTTCACGCTCATTCCTCATCCATCTCACCTCTTGCTGCCTCACAGCCCGCCTTGCTCCAGGTATTTCACCACAATGGGGAATAGCAGAATGATGAAGGTCAGTGGAAAAATAAAAATGACCAGGGGCACTATCAGCTTCACTGGTGCTTCCATTGCCATTTTTTCTGCTCGCTGAAAGCGCTCGTTTAAACGCTGGCGCGCCTGTACCAGCAGCGTGTCCTTCATGCTGGAGCCCATTTTTTCGGCCTGCACTACCGCCCGCACAAAAACCGTAATATCACGCAGGTCAACACGTTTGGCCAATCGCTCCAACGCGTCGGCGCGGGTCTGCCCGGAACTGATGTCCCGGAGGACAATTCGAAACTCATTGCGCATTGCACCGCGAGGCCCCTTGTCAACGGCCTGCTTGAGTGCACCGGCAAAGTTCAAACCCGCATCGACGCACATGGTGAGGTATTCAAGATAGATCGGCAGACTACGGATTAACTCGCCATCGCGCTTGCGGCGATTGTCTTTCACCCAGAGTATCGGTAAGGCATAACCGGTAATGGCCAGCAGCATAAATAAGAGTGGATCTGCACCCCCAGCACTTGCCAGGGCTAACCAGGCTAACGCCGGAAAAATGAACGTCAACACCAGTTGCGCTGAAATAAATTCTTCGGCCGTGATCATAAAGCTCACGCCGTTTTTCTGTAATCGGTCGTCGGTTTTTGTGAGCAGGCTGCCCGGCAAATTGCTTCCCAGGAAGTACGTGCAGATTCGCACCAATGGCCATACCGGACGCAGAAAAGCGGGCGGCGCATCCATATACATCCGCTCATCGTCGGTCAGCATGTAACTGATCGCGGCACAAAACAGAATCAGAGCGATTACGGCAGCCGCAACCGACAATGCTGTGAGCAATAGGAGACTGGTTTCCTGCATGACTTCCGCCTTGCGCCTGGTTGCTTAACTATCGATGCTGGTGATTTTACGAATAAAGACAAACCCCATAACCTGCATGATGATCATCACCGTGAGCACCATCAAACCTTCGCGGGTGGTATAAAGCTTACGCATTGCTTCCGGCTCAAAAAAACTGAGGATCAGCGCAAGCCCGATAGGCACCATTGCCATGAATGTACCTTGCGCTCGCCCCTGTGCAGTCAAGCTGTCTATCTTTCCTTCCATGGTCTGTTTGCGCCGCAATGTATCCGCCATGCTATTAATTGTCTCTACCAAATTCCCACCCACCTCGCGACTGATGCGAATAGCCGAGCTAGCCATCACAAAACTTGGGATAGTGAGCCGTTTTTCCAGCTCAACTAAACCGTCCTCCAGCGACACCCCCAACTGCATGCGCTTAACCAGTAACCCGAACTCCTGGCTGATAGGCGCCGGGGACTGTCGCACCAGATCTTGAAACGCCATATTCAAACTGGCCCCTGCTTGCAAACTACTGGACAGCATCATAAAGGCATCGGGCAATTGCGCTTCCAGTAAACGAAAACGCTTTAACCTTAACTTGGCCCATATTACGCCCGGCACAATCAAGAGCACCGCAAACAACAAACCGGTGATTACCCACAAATCAAACAACAGGTGTACTAACATCGGCAGCACAATCAAAGCCGCAATATTTAGCCAAAACAGACGCGATGGATCGGTAAAAACAAACATGTCTGCCAGCTCTACCTGAGCATTGGCTGTGAATTTGCTGCGATAAAACGTGATAAAGCCAACGACTTTATTCGTCGTCAAAACGGCGGTGCAGGCGACAGCGATAAAGATCAGTAAAATCGCCAACGCCATTGCGCTGAGACCGAGCAATTCTCCATTCATGACTTAAAGATACTCATATCTACGTCAACCCCGCGCGCGCGTAGCTCTTCGTAAAAGCTGGGCACTACTCCCGTAGCCTGGAAGACGCCGCGCACGCGACCATTTTCATCAAACCCTTGTTGTTGAAAGCGGAAAATATCATTTAACTGAATGGTTCCGCTCTCCATGCCGGTAACCTCGGCAATTGATGTGATACGTCGGGAACCGTCACCAAAACGAGATTGCTGGATAATAATATTAACCGCTGATGCAACCTGCTCACGAATGGCTGAGACGGGCAAATCCATACCGGCCATCAAGACCATCACTTCAAGGCGACGCAACATATCGCGCGGCGAGTTGGCATGCGCGGTAGTTAATGATCCGTCGTGACCGGTGTTCATGGCCTGCAACATATCCAGCGCCTCGCCACCGCGACACTCCCCGACAACGATGCGATCAGGACGCATCCGCAAACAGTTCTTGACTAATTCGCGAATCGTCACGGCACCTTTACCTTCCATGTTTGCCGGGCGCGCCTCCAGTGAGACCACATGAGGTTGAACCAGCTTGAGCTCCGCCGCATCCTCAACCGTAATCACTCGCTCTTCGAGCGGAATAAAGTTGGACAGAATATTCAACAGGGTTGTTTTACCAGAGCCCGTTCCTCCTGAGACCACGATATTGCAGCGCTGAGTTACACAGACGCGCATAAACTCGACCATGTTTTCATTGACGGTGCCATATTGAATCAGGTCACGGTCGGTTAATTTACGCTCAGAGAATTTCCGAATAGTGATACAAGGGCCGCGTAGGGCAAGCGGCGGAATAATGGCATTCACCCGGGAGCCATCTTTCAAGCGCGCATCCACCATCGGCGAACTCTCGTCAATACGCCGTCCAAGCGGCGACACAATCCGCTCAATGGTGGCCATCACCGCTTCATCACTGGTGAAGGTGACTTCGGAGCGTTCCAGGCGGCCTTCGCGTTCGATATAGATATCGTCGTATCGGTTCACCATAATTTCCGTTACGGCAGAGTCGGCGAGTAATTCTTCCAGCGCGCCCAGGCCAACAGCTTCGTCCAGAACGATTTTCTTTAACGTATTTGCGTTAATTTCAGTCGGCAAGCGGTCAACCATGGTGGCCAGAATGCCTTCAATTAATTCTTCGAGCTGGCTTCGCACCTGTTCATAGGTAAGTCCATCGAGGCTCATGCGCCGCAAGTCCATTTGCTTTAGCAGTTGCTTATGCGTGAACTGCGCCCAGCTCATGTAATCCGCGCGGGATTGCTTTTCATCCAGGACAAGAGGTGCTGTTATTCCCGATACTGACTCAGGAGCAGCTACCAGCTCTTCCTCAGTTGCTGAATCATCGGGACTGTCATCTGTAACGCGCGCAATAAAGCCGCCAAACTCGATCACGTCCTCCGCTTTAAGTGGACCATAACGGGTAATGGACTTTCCGTTTACCGTGACCCCGAAGCCGCGACTGATATCTTCGATAAAGACCCCAGCCAACTCTTTCTCAAAGCGAATGTGCTTAGGTGCCACACGCCAGCCGCGCACACGCAATATTACTTCCCGGGAACGACCCAGCTCACAGAAGGTTGCACCACAACGCACCCTGTCCTGCCACTTTCCGTCACGACTGTTTACATTGATTTCAAACACGATGACCTCGAGTCAATGCCATACCTAGTCCAACAGCCCTTTTTGTACAAACGAACGGTGTGCTTCCACCATTGCATCAGCACGATTAAGCAGTTCTTTATTATCGCCTTCTGCCAGGTTTTCCATTACGCGAGGGGTAATAAAAATAACCATTTCGGTTTCTCCCGACGTAAAGCTTTTTGAGCGGAAAAGCCAACCAAGTACCGGTATTTTTGCCAGCCATTTAACATCGCTGTATGTTATCTGCTCCTCCCTGGTGATCATGCCGGAAAGCACCAACGTCTCACCGGGGCGCAACTTCACGTCATTTTCCGTCGCGCGCTTTTTAAAAGCGGGTTGCCCCCCCACAGCCTGCGCCAGATCTAATTGGCTGATCGAGACGTTTACCCGCGCGGTAATATTGCCGTAAAGATCCAGATTGGGCTGGATGCCCAAAATTACGCCGTAATCTTTATACTCAACGCTGCTGCCGCTGAGGGAGCTGGTAATGACGGGCACCTCACCTCCAACAGTTAAGTCAGCCGTACCGCCACTGCGAGCACTCAACCGCGGTGATGCCAAAACCAGTGCTGAGCCGGTTTGCTCCAATAGATTAATGCGTGAAGTAATATTAGAAGCGATACCAAAATAGATGCCGCGCGCACCGTGATCGTATAAACCGCCCTCGGCAGCACTCGCTCTTTCAGCAAGAGCGCCAGCATTAGCCCAATTTTTTTGATAACGTACCTGTGGCCCAGCAAATTCTTTTTGCCAGTTAATGCCTAGTTCCTGAGTTTTACTGCGATCAAATTCGGTAATTTGTACATCGAAATAGATCATCTGCTGCTCGTAGGGCGACAGAGGCCGAGCGAGCACTAACATATCGTCATAACGTTGCTTAACCAGATTAACTCGCTCAAGATCGCGGGCTTCAAGATTGCCATCAATAACAACCCGGCGCCCTACCGTAGTAATTTTTATACCGGGAATATCTTTTAACATGCCTTTGATTTCCAGAGCTTCGCGCCATCCATCAGAGGCCACAACCACAATTGTCATACTTTCTCTGCGCCCATCAGCAAACCAAACCTGCATGTTGGTTTCACCCGTGCCTTCGGTGGTCAGCACGATTTCGCCATTTTTTAACAAAGTGGTTGTCACCATTTTGGACTTGCCGATAGAAATACGTTCAGCATCCGGCGCTTTGATAACTTTTGACTCGCCTTCATAGAGCGTCAGCATATTTGGCAGCACTCGCTTATTGGGTGCCTGCGCAGAAGCAAAACTCGTTATCAGACACAGTGCAAAAATAAGAACTCGCATAACAGATTCCAGCCTATTTTTTGTCATTATTTTTCCACCTATTCCAACCGCACTTTTTTCACCGGGACAATGCCATCTTTCCCTGTACCGCCGGGAATGAAGTCAATCGTGCGAAGATTAGACATAACATTGGAGCTCTGCTGCACAGCTGCAGAAACCTGGGCTGAGTTTTCCGTAGTAACGGTTACGCCCGATGCAATAACTTTTCCGCTGGCGTCCACAACCTGTCCATCACGAAGTTCACCGATAAGCTTGCCACCGGCATCAACCACTTTGCCGTTGACGAGACGGCCAATCACATTACCTTCGGCATCCCGCACGACCTCCGCCATTTCACTAATAACCGTGCCGCTCTCATCCACCACTGCCTTGCTGATATCACCTAGCTGCTGTCCATCAGCACCTATCGCACGCGCTTCAATCACGCCCAATGCTTTACCGTCCAATCCGATAGCTGTGCCATCAGCACCAACCTTGCCAACCACTTCACCGTGAGCATTGACGATGTTGCCATCAACTACGCGCCCAATTACATTGCCGTGGGCGTCACGGACAATTTGTTCAACGTTGCCGACAACATTTCCCTGGTGATCAAGAATGGTTTTTTCTACACGTCCCAAGCGCGTACCATCAAGCGCGAGAGCATTGCCATCTTTATCGACTTTTCCTATCACCTCACCTTGAGCGTTTACAACCTGCCCGTTTACAACGCGCCCAATAATATTTCCCTGTGCATCACGCACGGTTTCTTCAACAGTCCCTACCACTCGGCCAGATGCATCACGTACGACTTCTTTTACCTGGCCCACGATGCGGCCGTCAGCACCCAGCATGACCTCTTCAAGATTACCCAGACGCTTGCCGTCCGCACCGACAGCCTGGCCGCTTGCATCAATACGGCCGACAACCCGGCCGTCATTATCAATAACTTGCCCATTGACTACTCGACCAACAACATTGCCCTGGGCATCGCGTACCACTTGTCCAATTGTTGTTTGAGCAGCGGCCGCACCGGACCTTGAAAGGTCGACAGGGTTGCCCTGCGCATCCAGTGCCACATTTTTCTGCACACGGCCAATGATTTCGCCGCTCGTACCAACGGCACGACCTGACGCATCCACAGCACCAATCACCCGACCTTGTTGATCCACAATTTTTCCGTCTACTACGCGGCCAATCACATTACCTTGGGCATCACGTACGAGGTCAGCGGTTTGCGCTACTCGCAAGATCGGGTCATCAGGATCTACCCCCGTCACTACTTGCCCCAAAGCACTACCATCCAAAGCGACTGCTTTGCCATCGACTACTTTGCCAATAATGTTGCCATTCGCATCTACAACGTTATCGCCAACCACGCGCCCAACGGGTCGGCCATCGGCACCAATCACCAGATCAACATTGGCAGGACGATCTTTGGTTAACAAAATATCGGGGGTTAGATAGTCATAATCAGCGCGGTCGCTGTCATCAGGATGACGCAAGACCGCAAACAAGGTCCCGACATCCTGTGCCAGCTCTACCCGCGCCACCTGACGTGGCGTCAGGTGCAAGGTAACGATGGTATATTCCATGTTAAAACCATCAATTGAATTGGTAGCTTTGCTGCGCTCATAACGACGTCCGGTTTGATCTTCACGACCAGCAGACAACACGATGACGCGTTCAAGTACCGGCATAACCACTTCTTCTGGCTCGCCCTCTACACCGCTGTCGATACCGAGGCTGCTTAACTGAAAGCGCCCCATAAGGTCAACCGTGTCCCCCGGGCGCAACAACCCGTCGGACGAATCAATCTTGGTAATCCGTATCCCCATGGCTCGGCGACCAAGATCAAGATTCTCTGAAAATTTTTCTGCCGCACGACCCGTAATAAACTCCCAGGTTATCGGCTTGCCGGCTTGCACTGGCGAGGTGAGGGTACGGCTTACGACCTTTTGATAATCAGCAGCAGAAATATAATTAGAAGGTACGAAACGCGCCGGCATTTCCAGTCGACCAATAGCCTCCAGAGTCACTACTTCACCCTTATTCATGTCTCGGCGAGGCACGACGACCGCCAGAGTTTGCTCAATCACTGGTTGATTAGCGCGGCGATATTTTTCTTCTACTTTCTGAAGGTAATAAATCACCAGTAACGCTGCAATCAGTCCGCAAACGACGGCAATGATCAACAGACGAGTGCCTGACATCTGTTTCATATTTTTCTCCATGTGCTGATTGAACAGCGTTATTCTTATTCGTAATTTTTATGTCGCTGCGTCAGGGGGCAGACACAGTTCGACTGGATACACAATTGCCCGGCCAGGCCGCCTGACCATCGGCCACCTGCTCGGCGTAGCCAAGGGGACTCAAGCGACCCAAATAAGGACTGGTTGCCGGGTTCTGATCGCCATAAAGTAAAACCTGTTCGGCATAGTGCTCTTCGGCAGAAAGATCTGAATCGATGCCTTGATCCCACCCAATTGCCATCGCCACGCAATCATTTAACTCAGGCCAGTAGACGACTTCACCCGCAGGTGATACGGGTGCTAATACTGCTGTTAATCCGACTGGGTAATAGTAACCATTGACGATACGGCCGCCATCCTCACTCCCGGTGCGAGTCGACACTGCATAAGCGGGAGCGAGGCAGTAATTCGATATATCTGTTTCCGCCATATTCAACGAAGTAACAAATTTATCGCTGACTTTACTTTTGTAACCAAAACCTAAGACCTGATCAGAATCGCAATCTACAACCGCCTGCATTTGCAATACATTGTTTGCCTCATCAGTCACCATCTGCCGGGTTGATGCAGCACTGGCCGCCCCATCAATCGGAGTAAAAGAGTTGTCCACACTGTTATAAATTCCTACCACGAAACCATCAGGGCTGATCACTTCATTATTGTTATTCAATACACCGTGGATCATGCCGTAGACATCTGTTACCACAGTGTTCATTCCAATTTGCGGCTCAGGCAGCGGCACTCCACCGCCGCCGCCACCGCCGCTACCGGGGTTGTCTTCGCTCTCAGTCCAGCCTGGCCTTTTCGCCACCGGCAGCGCGGGACCATAATCATGTACGGCGGTAATTGAGTTGGAATAACCATCTGCATTGTCATGCATGACAGTCAGCAGATACTCCACGCAATCTTCATATTCATCAGGACAGGCGCCGTCATTCAACACTAACAAGCCCGTAACGAATGCTGCTGTTACGATGGTGTACTCCACCATTGCCTGCCCTGACGTCTTACGCATCAGCGCACCTCAACCTGATTGATCAGTACTTGTGTCGCCTCACCAGCTGGCGTGATAACAATATTGCTTTCATTCAAACGCTTGCGAAAAACCAGCACCACGTTCCCCTGCTCGCGGAAATCATTTTCCAGTCCCCAGCCATCACCGAGCATTTGCGAGCGGTAAAAGTGAGCCACCTGATCTACCGAGCCTTCACTAGTGAGCAAGGTAACGCGTCCTTTTTTGGGACCGTCTTCCATCCGTGTATCGGAGACAACAATAGTGCCGGACGGCAATTTTAAATCTGCAGCCAACTGACCACTGGCATTAAGTTGGGGGATATTACTGATAACCAAACGTCCGAAGGTTCCGGCCCCAGCCATCTCAGCGTATTGCACAGTCATTAAACATTTTTTGGTGAGAGTACTAATCTGCCGCCACACACCCATCTGACTATCTACCGAAGCATCACGCCACTGCCGTCGATAATAATTAACAACCTGCTCGGCGGATTGCTCAATATTAAAATTACGCACCATCATGGGACGATCGTTGTAAACCACGTTATCCATAACAACCTGCACGCGCATGTCGTCCATCACTGGAAAATCATCAAAATTACAATCAGCATGAATACTGCAAGAAAACACGGTGCAAGCAACCAGCAGCAGGCGGAAAAGATTATTCAACATAAGAACAAAAGCCTCCGTCACAGGTAACTGACAAAGGCGCTCCCTGATCATCGGTTGGCATTGGTTCGATACCCACAGCACCAAATTCGAGCTTATTAATAGCGCTGTTATCTGGCCCACCTTCTAAAATGCTCGCGGCCGTTTTCAATACATCGAACAGTGGCAAGTCAAACACATTGCTTAATACCAGGTTATCGGTGTGATTTTGATAGTAAGACTTACTTTGCGCGCTCCAGCCATCAGCAAGAATGCCTGCACGACTGGTTAAGGTTCCGTCCCATACCTGGAAAATAGCATCTTCTATTCCGCTGCCCCACTGCCCCCCTTCACGATCCCACACCCCGGCACCACCACCGTGTGCATTGGTTTTTCTCAGCGTCGTTTTAACAATTGGAGCGTAATAGCCTTTCTGATTAAAATTTAGATGCAGGAAATGCTTATCGCCACCCACCAGATTTAGCAGCACATTGATTGGTGTAGTCACCATCTTTAATCCATCCTGAACCGCACCAAATATCCCGTAGGCCACACCCGGTGTGGCCTGTTCGTGTTGATTGGCAACGGTGGTCGAGTCATACATAGTTTGTTTGGACTGAACATAAGTCCATAAGGGGCTGGAGGGACCGCTCCCTGCAAAAATGTCGTCGTGAAAAATCTGTGTGGGTAAATTGCGACCCTGATTATTGAAAAAGCGGTTGTGCATGGATGCGATCATTTGATCATCGCTACGCACGGCAACACTTTCAAATTCCGCAGAACTAACCACGAAATCGTCATGCGTATCACGAGAGGCATCAACGCTTTGCAACCAGACCGTTCGCTCCCAGGCGATATAGCGTGAAGCCTGCTGGTTTTGGAATTGCATATCCATGATTTTCCCCAGCATCGGTACCGCCACAAACAGGACCATAAATACAAAAGCGACAGAAACAACAAATTCCGTCATCGCCTGACCACCCACGTGACGGTGTTGACAAGTAATTTTCATGGCATGAAATCCTCCAGCTCACCCACCACAGCATCGACAGTCCTATCTATCACTTCGTCACCAATACTGCGCACTGGCCCCTCTACAAAACTGCCCCACGGCGGGCCAACTTTTTCGACAAGCGCATCGACACCTGTTTGGACCAGGCGATCACCTACAGCGCGTAACATCCAATCAATCATGCCAACAGCAGTAGTACTGAGCCCTTCAAACATACGCTGAAAATCGATATCACCCGTCGCTAACAAGTAAGAAATTCTGCTCGGTTGACGCAAGCGCGCATCCCAAAAAGGGCTAAATAAACTGGCCGGCTCAGGCTTACCGGATTTAGTAGTCTGCATAGGATTATTGAAATAGGTCTCAGCAGAACTGATGGTCATCATTGGACGGTTATCGCCCCAAATAAAACGCTGATACGCTGCTGAGAAATCGGTTCCCTCTGCGCGCGAATGTGTCTCGAGATCGAAGCGGGTAAAGTGAAGCTCGCTATTGGGGTCATCCCAATCGGTAGCGTCGGAGGTAATATTAAATCTATCGGAATCGCTGGTTTTGACCCTGTCCAGACTTTTAGCTACCGCAATTGTAAACTCGTAACTGCGTGCGGCTTCCTGAAAGTTTTTTCCCAAAGAAAAGAATGAAGGCGGCCCAGCATAGCTATCTGTAACATCAACTGCCTGACGGGTACCATACATGCCTCCGGGCATTAACTGAGGGGATATCTGTCCCCATGCCAGTGCCTGGGCATGGAACCCGTCGAATACCCCTTTCTTTACCGGATCACCTTTTATACCTCCATACCTGCCGGGTTGCGGATCAAAGGGAATACCCCACTCGGGCAAAACCTTTTTCGCGTGCTGCCTATCGCTGACCACTTGATGTGTTGCGCCCGCAAGCGGGAAGCCAATGGGCAAAGAAAATTCAAGATCGATAAGCGTCCAGTCATTGCATCCGATGATGGGCAAACACAGCTCGATATTGACGTAAAGTCCGATATCAAATTGCACACCAAACGACGTGACATCGATGGAATGCCAGCCGAGCTTGGCAAGATCTGCATCTGTCTCAAGCGCACTGTTGGCTTGGTAAACTGTACCCCCATCATTTTTAATACCTGCACCAAACCCAAGATCCAGGTCGATCGTCAGCGTGATTATGCCTAAAGGGAGTTGTAGTCGGGGGATGGGAACATCGAAGTAAGGAAATCTATTCCAGTGTCGATCAGCCGTAAAATCTTCGCGATTTGCATTAACAATAGCCGCATAGCGCTTGTAGGATTCAACAGCTTGCGCTTCCGCTTTTTCCCCGGTGTTTACATTGGCATTAGCACCGCCCCCAGCATTTTTACCTTTCTTTTTACCCAGGTTCGGCGAATTGTCATTGATCATGTTCTCCAGCTCACCGACATGCTCTACGACAAATTCTTCTACCGCCTCCTCTACATCTTCTTCATTCCCGCTGCCAGCCATGGCGTTACTTGCAAGATCCTTCAGCCGGGTCGGACTAAAATTTTCCCCAAAATAAGTAAGCAGTATATTTTGCGTAAAGAAGTACCACCCGATGACCGGTATATAGAGCTCCGGTCGATCGGGGTCCCGTTCGTGATCGTCCAGAATTTTAAGATTGACTTCGACTTGCGCAGCCATCGTCGCCAAGGCAAATACTTTTTGAAAAACCCCCAGCGCCGAGTTGAAATAAGACACCACCGTAGGCCAGGTCTTGACCATAAAATTAGCAGCGGTAGCAACCACATTGCCCATTACCGCATAAGGCGCGGTGGCCGCCTGAAGAGCGTCACTGAAGGTAACCGGTGATGGCGGTGCGATTGGAAAACGATAGGCCGGATAGCTGGTAAAGGCACCCACATCACGGTAATGCTTGGCCCACGACAAAAGCGCCACCATTTGGCCAATGGAAACCTCGTTAGCCACCATGGCTCGATTGGTATAAGCAATAAAATTCTGATTGCGTGCAGCCAACTTAGCCTGCGAATACACAGTGGCATCAGCCGCATTTTCCAGCTGAATTCGGTGATTAACCAATTGCCCCTGGTTGAATAGAGCAAGCATGGCCATCAAAACAACGGCTAAGAAAAGCAAGCCAAAGACCATGGCCTGCCCTTTTTGAGTGCGCATAGCTAAAACACTGAACTTAATCAGTCTTCTGCTTGCTTAAAGTCTCCAAGAGAGTAGTCCGTCTTCTGACCTTCTGTAAGGGCCTTGCCACCCGCTGTAGCACCTGCATTAGCAGCGTCGCCACCACCCAGCTCAGCCGCCATGTCACCGACCTGGCCACGAACCGTATCTCCGAACAGGTTATAAACCGCGATGGCGGCGATAGCGATAAGCGCAACGATAATAATGTACTCAGTCATACCTTGGCCGAGCTGTTGGATGCGAGGTTTTATCTTCATATGAAAAGTCCTAGTAATATTTATTATTTGCTTCATCCCTACCCACTACTACTCCCTTAACGTGGTCCAGCGCACATTGACGCAATATCATCAAGCCTAGCAGAGGATTATTAAACCGCCATTTTTCTAGCGTTTTTTTTGAAATTGACTGCCTCTCTGACCGGAGAGCAAGGAGGTATTGATCCCGGAGGCTCAGCATTAACACTCCCGCCCAATTTTGACGGGGTGACCAGCTCTTGACCGCGCCGCCCAGGAGGCATCAAATTTAGTTATGGCGGGCACGCTTACTGAAAATCGTCTTTCCAAAAAGCAAAAAAAACCGCACTCGAGGGTGCGGTTTTTTTGATGCAGGAAAAGCTCTTACTGCAGGATTTTGGCAACGACGCCAGCACCAACAGTACGGCCACCTTCACGA
>CAYTQQ010000062.1:0-7786 GCA_964440135.1 uncultured Cellvibrionaceae bacterium
GCAGGACGCCGCTGCTGAGCCCCCACGGACGGGTTCACGGCGTGTCTGCCATAACTCCACCCAACACTCAAAAACTCAAAAACTCAAAAACTCAAAAACTCAAAAAAAAGAATGCTTCTCAACCTTCTGCTCTTCAACAACCTCGATCTCACCATCAGACACTGGAGGAACCAACGCCCCCACATCCCGCCGAATCTTCTCCAGCCATTCATTCGTCACCAGATTAACGACCAGCGGCCGCACTTTAATCCAGGTTTCGGTCTGATCCAGATCGGCTTGCGGCATATAGTGAATTAAGCGCAACTGACGCAGATGCTTAAATACCTGGCGCCGCTCTCCGATGTTCTCCGGTAACGCCCGCTGCAACAGGTTTTTCATCGCCAAGGCCACCGCCTCCAACGACAAAGCGGTACAACCCTGCTCGTCGATCAAGCCTTCGCGCAAGGCTTTATCGTACTCCGCCCGCAACACCAAAATGAGCGCTATGTCGTGTTGGCTCAAACGCTGACGAAAGCCGCCTGCATAAGGTCCGTCCTGCTCATCTTCCAGCCCAGGCACCCGCGCACCGGGCGGGATCAACCGGACAAAGCGAAAATGCGGATCATGCTGGAAACGTACGCCTATAAGCGATAAATACTGGTCTACAAGCTCCTCTACCCTGACGAACTGATCGTAAAAATCGGCTTCAATCTGACTGTCGTCACGACACAAGACGCCGTAATCCAAAAGCCGTTGTAACAGCGCGCGCCAATCGTCCACAGTGAGGTTGTGCGGCGCCAACTGCTGTTCCAAAGTTTCAATTAAACGAGTCATGTTTGTTCTCAATCAGCGTGATGACAAATTCATCGCGGCGGATAAAATAATCATCCTGCTCAATTCGTGGCGCTCCGGCCAACCATTCGGCGTCTTGCGTGACTGTAAAGCGCAATCCAGACGATAGATTATTGATTGCTCCCACTTCAATGGCGTGAGCCAGGCTCAACAATTCCTGCATACTGGCCGCCGACAACTGCCGACTGTTTACCCGTCCGGTTTGGGCCAGAGCGGTATAAATATATTCACGTACCATGCTGCCCTGAACGATAAATGCTTGATCCAGCGCCTGTTGAATAAACAATTCTTTTTCAGCAGCAGGGTCCAACGCTTTTTCCGGCTCCAGGCTGCTGCGCACCACTGTGCGCTGCCACGGCGTGCGCAGTTGAATATAACCGGGGTCAATAAAACCGAGTTTCATTCCATTCAGGTCGGCATGATGCTGTGCCAATACATGGTCTTGCTGTTCTTCATTTAATGTGGATAACTGGCGGCACACATCCACGATATCGTCGTTGCCTTGCGCATGGATATAGCTTAATTGACGAATGATAATGTCTGCCCGTTGGGTAAAGGTGTTAAGTGCACGACGCAAAGCCGGCAGCATCACATCGCAGGCATCGCGCAAGCGTGACTCGATGGTTTTTAACAAGGTATCCAGCAATGATGCGCCGGGCACCACGCGCTGCGGTAATTCTTTGCGCAAGCGGATTTCCATCACCGCCCGCCAATCTTTAGCGGCTGTCTCAGGATCACCCTGACCGTACTTACGCTTGCGTCTGATGCCAGCGATGATGTCCGCGATCTGATCGCGGTATTTTTCAACGCTGTCCGCCGATAAGCGTACTTCCAGATCCGGTTTGAATACTTTTTCCATAAAGTCAAAAAATTCATCACTGGCTTGCTGTACCAACTGACGTGCTTCGACTTCACGTACCAGTTGACGCTTACGCTCTTCCAGCTCGGAAATTACGTCGGTAAAGTCGCTGATAATTCGCTCGGAGTATTCATAAGCATCGAGCAAGTCATGGACTTCACCCTGCTCTAAAAAAGCCTGCAAACTGTTACGCGTGTTGCGCGTATTGCGATTGCGGGTGCGGAAGCGGTTGCTGTCACCGTCGGTAAAGGGTTGGGTAAACAGGCGGCCCATGCGACTGAAACCATAGGTGCTTTGCAGACTGGCCTCATCGACCTGCTTTTCCAGCCAGCCGTTATCGAGTAGACGATTGATAATAAAACTGGCTAATTCGCGATGGGTTCTGAAGCGACCCTCGCTATCACTCTCGTCATCCTGCCCGTCTAACAGCGGCGCGCGCGCAATGGCCTCTTTGAAAATATCGAGCAGTTGTTCGCGGCTTAAGGCATGACCGTAATCGCGCAGGTCGGTATAGAGGCGTTGATAAAGCAGGCGCAAGCATTCCACCACCACCGCACGGTATTTACCGGTCAAGGGCGTAAAAAAATGCTCACGATCAGGGGTAAAAAACATGAATTAAATGCAGGATTCAGCAAAAACCTGAGTCTGGTTTTCGGTCCAATCCTGATCTTCGGTCAGGAGCAGCAAATCACACCAGGCTTCACTGCGCGGCTCAGCTTCGGCCAGCGCTTTGGCGATGTCTTCTTTGCTCAAGCCATGATCCATTGGAATAATACCGGCAGACATGGAAGCCAAGGCCGTTTGCAAGCGCTCAAGATCAGCCGGACCTTCCTCAGTTATTTCCGGTAGCGGTGGCAAGGGAATGTCGGTTTCTACAGCAGCAGGCGCTGCGGACGGCGTGGTGGCAGCTGATTGGACCAGCCAAAGACCAATGACGATGACCAGCAGGCTTAACCCGATGAGCACGAACAAAAAACGACTGCTGGTTAATATATCGAGTAATTTTTTCATTGCATTATTCCTGAATCCACTGCGCCATACGATTGGCGTAATAACTGATAATCATGTCCGCTCCTGCCCGTTTAAAAGCCATCATCGTCTCCAACACGATGGCGCGCTCATCAATGACACCCGCCGCCGCCGCCGCTTTTATCATCGCGTATTCACCACTGACATGATAAACCGCCAAAGGGCGACTGGAATGCGCACGAATATTTGCCAAAACATCCAGATAAGCAATCCCCGGTTTTACCATTAGAATATCGGCGCCTTCCATTTCATCCTGTAAGGATTCAGCGAGCGCTTCGCGACCATTGGCCGGATCCATTTGATAAGTACTGCGCGTACCTTTAAACGTACTGTCTACTGCATCGCGAAAGGGACCATAAAATGCCGAGGCAAATTTTGTCGAATACGACATGATCGGCAAGTGGCTAAACCCGGCGGCATCAAGCGCCGTGCGAAGCGCGGTGATCATGCCGTCTTGCATACCGGAAGGAGCAATCATATCGACACCTGCTTGCGCCGCGACAACCGCCTGCTTTTGCAGGTTGCTCAGCGTTTTATCGTTATCCACATCCTGGGTATTGCCAATCTCATGCACTACGCCACAATGACCGTGGGTGGTGTACTCACAAAAACAGTTATCACTGATCACCATCATGTCGGGTTGTGCGCTTTTAGCTGCGCGAATCATCCGGGCTAACAGACCCTGCGTATTCCAGGTATCGCTACCGACGTCATCTTTATGGTGGGATACACCAAATAAAATAACTGCGCGCACCCCCGCGCTCCATGCTTGCTGGATCACTTGCGGCAGCTGAGCTTCCGGGTAGCGAAATACCCCGGGCATACTGCTGATTTCTACTGCCTCGCTGATATTTTCTTCAACAAAAATCGGCAGAATAAAGTCACTCATCTGTAACCGGGTTTCGCGTACTAACGTACGCAGGGATGCCGACTGGCGCAGACGCCGAAAACGAAAATCAGGTGAGGTAGTCATAGACTTTCCTATTCATCAAATACGGATTATCAATACGTCAAATATGCAGACCACCTTCGTGACTCCATTCACAGCGTACGCGCATATTGCCGGAGCCGGGTTTATGACCGGAGCCGCTGGCTTCCCAAATAAACGTATGGTTGCCGGAGAGTTCCGTTTCTAAATGTACGGTGGCGGAAACCCAGTACATCCGGCTTAACAAGCTCTCAAACTGTGCGACCCATTGGTCCCACTCATACTCCACCGCTTTATAGGACGCGCCAAAGTGCATCACTTCCGTTTGGTAGTTGGCCGGGCGTATTTCCAGTTGAGGAATGGCAAACATTTCCTGCGATAAGAACGGCCATTCGTCGGCCCGGGGCAGCGATAACATAGCGGCGCGATTGGCGCGAATACATTCTGCCTCCCTCAGCGGCGAAAGGCTGTTTTTAATACACCCATAAACGATAGATTCTTGATCCATGACTCTTTATTCTCACCGTTAGATCAGCCAAAACATCACTGAAAAATCCGCTTATGTCATAGCCGCTGTTTAGCCGGCTACTGTTGACTTCCCTTGCGTAACGCGCTGGTACCCGACTACTTAAAACGGCCACCACCAACTGCGCTGGAACCGTTTTTCACACTGCGCTAACTGGGCCGCATAGCGGTCCGAACGATTGGCCACCTGGCGCGCAGTGGCCTGCAGCCATTGCTTGGAACGATAGCTGCCGCGATTAAAACCACCGTGACCTTCGTGGTATGCCAAATATAAACTGTAAGGATCGCGTGAATGAATATTGCTGCGACGCGTGCTCTGATGGTTGTACCAGCCAATGAAATCAATCGCATCCTTAAACCGGTCGCGGCGCGCCCAGGCGTTACCGCTGCTGCGCTCGTACTCTTTCCAGGTTTCGACTTTTGCCTGGGCATATCCCGCCGCACTACTCTTGCGCGGACCGGGAATAACCCACAATATTTTGCGTCGCGGTGGACGGGCATTATGAACGAAACCCGATTCTTGATACATGATCGACATCATGGTCGGAATCGGCGCTTGCCATTTTTTCTGTGCTCGCTGGGCGTGACCATACCAGCCCGGCTTATCATCAAAAATATCACATAGATTATTTGGATTGCCCGGTGGCGTTGTCGCACAGCCAGTCAACAAAAATGCCGCAGCCAACACGAATAATCCGAAACCTGTTCGGCTTACGCGCTGGCCGATGGCGGTCGCCATTACCCAGTTAATCCCTGCTCTTGGTGTGCCTTGCACAGTCATCACAGGCTGACCGGTCATAGCTCGATACCGTGGTCGCGCAATAACTCCAGCAAGTCAGCTTCATTCATAATAGAAAGCCCCAGTGCTTCCGCCTTTTGCAGTTTGGAGCCTGCGCCCGGGCCTGCGACAACATAATCGGTTTTAGCCGAAACACTGCCCGCGACTTTAGCGCCCAAGGTCAATAGATGATGTTTGGCATCGTCCCGCGCTAAAGCCTCCAGCGTCCCGGTCAACACATAGGTTAAGCCATGCAGCGGCAAATCTGTTTGATTGGCCGGCTGTGCCTGTTCGGGCCAGGTCACGCCGGCAGAGCGGAGCGCGGCAACAGCGTCGATGTTACTTTGCTGCTGAAAAAATTCGGCAATAAAGTGCGCTACCACCGGCCCGACATCGGGCACCTCCTGGAGCGCATCTTCAGTGGCTTTGGCCAAGGCATCGAGATTGCCGAAATACTGGCTCAAATTTCGGGCAGTGGCTTCGCCCACTTCGCGAATACCCAGCGCATAAATAAATTTTGGCAGCGTCGTTTGCTTACTGTTTGCCAACGCCTGCAGCAGATTATCCGCCGACTTTTCGCCCATGCGCTCCAGGCCGGTCAGCTGGTCGCGGGTGAGCTGATAGATATCCGCCACCGCTGTTACGTAACCAAGATCGACCAGTTGTTCTACCAATTTATCGCCCAGGCCATCGACATCCAGAGCCTTGCGCGAGGCAAAATGTTTGATCGCTTCTTTGCGCTGTGCCGGGCAAATCAATCCGCCATCGCAGCGCGCCACCGCTTCACCGGGAACAATTTCTACCGGAGAACCGCACACGGGGCATTGACTGGGAAAAAGAATATCTCGGGCACTGGCCGGTCGTTTAGCTTCTACTACGGCGACAATTTGAGGTATCACATCACCCGCGCGGCGAACGATAACCGTATCGCCAATTTTCAGGCCGAGCCGCTGAATTTCATCGCGGTTGTGCAAGGTTGCATTAGCAACCGTCACGCCGCCAACAAATACGGGTTGCAAGCGCGCAACCGGCGTCACTGCCCCGGTCCGCCCGACCTGAAACTCGACATCCTGTACCACTGTAAGCTCTTCCTGGGCAGGAAATTTGTAAGCGACGGCCCAGCGCGGCGCGCGCGAAATAAATCCTAACTGCTCTTGCAGTTTGCGCTCATTGACTTTGAAAACAATACCGTCAATGTCATAAGCTAATTCACTGCGGCGCAGCTGAATTTTGCGATAGAACTCGATGCACTGGTGAATGTTCGCCGCCTCTGCCATTTCACGGTTAGTCAGAAACCCCCAGCGCTGCAAAGCATGCAGCATGTCGGTGTGTTTATCCGGCAAATAACCGTCTACCAGACCCACACTGTAAACACACATTTCCAACGGACGCTGAGCGGTGATACGCGAATCCAACTGACGCAGACTACCAGCCGCCGCATTGCGCGGGTTTACAAATAATTTTTCGCCCTTGGCGCGCGCCTTTTCGTTGAGTGATTCAAAGCCCGCTTTGGGCATATAGATTTCACCGCGCACCTCCAACACCGCTGGATAATCGTCTCCCGTCAAACGCAGCGGAACGGAATGCAGCGTGCGTACATTATGCGTAATGTCTTCTCCGCGCGTACCGTCTCCGCGAGTGGCACCGCGAATGAGTAAACCGTCGCGATACAACAAACTCACGGCAATACCATCAAGCTTTAATTCACAGGCATATTCGATATCCGCCGTGGTCTTCAGGCGCTCTTGAATGCGGCGATTAAACGCAAGAATTTCGTCGTCATTAAAAGCGTTGTCGAGCGATAGCATCGGCAGCTCATGTTCAACCGTTGCAAATTGCGTTTGGGGCGCTGCGCCCACCCGTTGGGTCGGGGAATCGGGGGTGATGAGTTGTGGATATTCCGCTTCCAGTGCCTGTAAGCGACGCAGTAAACGATCGTATTCCGCGTCGGGAATCTGGGGGTCGGCAAGCGTGTAATAGCGGTAATTGTGGTGTTGAATTTCAGCTCGTAGCTGGGCAATTTCTGTGGTGACTGTCTCACTTGGAGCAGCAGGTTTGGACATGACTGAAATTCCGATAACTTGCAATAACTGCTGATGCTAGACAATAACGCCGGATAGCCAATAACAATGGTTTGTATGAGCGGGTTGCAAATCCTTTTGCCAAAAACCGGTTAACGCTCGCGACTAAACAGACGGCGCCGCTCAAAATCCCGGATGCGCTCGCGGCAGTGATCGATGGTTTGTCGAGTCATGACACTGCGCTGCTCGTCTTTTAATTCACCGTTTAGTTCTTCCGCCAGTACGCGCGCGGTATCAACCATTAACTCAAAAGATTGCATGGAATCGGCTTTGATCGGCAAGGTCATAAACAGGCTCACACCGGGCGTTTCGAAATCTTCCATTGTGTCGAGATCGAAGGTACCGGGCTTCACCATATTTGCCAGACTGAAGAGCAAGGCGCCCTCGCCTTTTATATCGCTGTAACGATGGAAAATATTCATATCGCCATAGCGTAAGCCGCACTTCAACAAGAGATCCAGGAGCGCAGCGCCGCAGAAATTACCACCTCTGCCGGCCATGACGTTAATGATCAACACCTCTTCGGGCTCTTCCGCCAGTTGGGTACGAGTGGCCGCTGCCGGTGCTGCGGCGGGTATCCGCTCTTGCGGGTAGTCATCTATCAAAGGGTCATCGTAGGTTTCTTCGTCGTCATCGTAAGTATCATCTTCGTCATCTTGATAATACTCATCGTCGTCGTAATCACTGGCTTCATCATCGTCAACCGCATCCTGCTCATCATCGTAATCTTCATCCTCTTCGAAACCGTCTTCTTC
>CAYTQQ010000062.1:7886-9736 GCA_964440135.1 uncultured Cellvibrionaceae bacterium
TTGCGTTGATTGCGGGTGGGAAACTTAAAACTTTTAGGTGCACTCGGCGGCACATTACGCTGCGCTACTACGCGCGCACCGCCGTTAGGAAGTTCGCTGGTATAAAGATCGCTATCGGTTGAGTCTTCGCGCGCGCCAGATTTCGATTTATAGACATTGGGTGATATGCGGATTTTATCGCGCCGCGCCAAGCGCATGCGCCGCACACCATCGGCCAGAATGGCAATGATCAAAACAACAATTATGACCGTCAGCAAGTCTCTCATACAGGAGTTCCGTGGGGGTTAAACTGCGGCAAGTTCCGCCGCCTCGTCGACATCTACTGTTACCAGACGGGATACTCCCGGCTCATGCATGGTAACACCCATTAGTTGGTGCGCCATTTCCATCGCGATCTTGTTATGCGTGATGTAAATAAATTGCACGTGTTCGGACATCTCTTCCACCAAGCGCGCATAGCGACCGACGTTGGCATCATCGAGAGGCGCATCCACTTCATCCAACATACAAAAAGGCGCAGGATTTAAACGGAAGATCGAAAACACTAAAGCAATCGCTGTGAGCGCTTTTTCGCCACCTGACAACAGATGAATTGTACTGTTACGTTTGCCGGGTGGTCGCGCCATGATCGTGATACCGGTATCGAGTAAATCTTCGCCGGTTAGTTCCAGATACGCATGGCCGCCACCAAAAACTTTGGGGAAAAGTTCCTGCAAACTTTTATTCACCTGATCGAAGGTTTCTTTGAAACGGGTACGGGTTTCGCGATCGATTCGTTTGATCGCATTTTCCAGGGTTTCCAGTGCTTCGATCAAGTCTGCATTTTGTGCATCGAGATAATTTTTTCGCTCAGACTCGGTTTTATATTCATCGATAGCCGCGAGGTTAATCGGCCCCAGTCGAGCAATGCGACCGGCAACGCTTTCGAGTTCTTCTTCGATGGGTTTAATAGCGGCAGCTTCGGGCAATTCGGCCAATATAATGGTGAGATCAAAACCGTCCTCTTCCAATTGCTGCGCGAAACCTGCACGCTGAACTTCAAACGTCTGCGCGGCAAGACGCTCTTGCTCCAGGTGCGAGCGCACCGCCTGTACTTCCTGCTCGGCACGGTTGCGCGCCTGTTCGGCACTGCGTAGTTCGTGTTCAACATTTTCCATCGCTCGCCGCGCTTCGGTGAGCGCGGCCTCTACCGCAAGACGTTTAGCCAGACTGGCTTCAAGCTCCAACTTATACTCTTCTATCGGATCGCGATTTTCGCTCAGCCCCGCGAGCAATTGTTCGCGCCGCTCCTGCAAGCGCGCTGTCTGTTCACGCAGACGCGTAATCCCCTGACGCAAACCTGTCAGCTGGGTGCTGACCGATTGATAGCGCATGGCCAGCTCATGTGCTTTGTCTTTGTCATGGCGGGCGCGCTGACGCGCTTGATCCAGACCGTTGCGAATATCATCGCGCTGGCGCAGCAAGGATTCGCGCTGCTCGGTGTCCTGCCCCATTAATTCAATGGCTTCACCCAGAATCATCCGCGCTTCAGATAAATGTTCCGCTTCCTGATCCAATTGTTCACGCGCTTCACGGATTTCTGCTTCAGCGCGCTCGCGGCGCATATTGACCTGCTCAATGCGCACTTGCTTCGCGCTGAGTTGCGATCGAACTTCACCGTAACGACGCGCCTGTTCTTCGCTTTCACGGCGCAACGTTTCGCGCTGCTGCTCAAGCTGTTTAATCGCTTCGCGGCCGTCTTCCAGGGTTTGGCTGAGGACGTCAACCTCGTCGGTAATAGCGCCGATTGCTGCGCTTAATTCTTCCAACTCCTGACGGCGAGCGATGACCCCCGAGCTGGCATCTTTATC
>CAYTQQ010000062.1:9836-14348 GCA_964440135.1 uncultured Cellvibrionaceae bacterium
TTAATTCTTCCAACTCCTGACGGCGAGCGATGACCCCCGAGCTGGCATCTTTATCCCGCGCAACACGCAACCAATCAACCCCGAGCCAGATGCCTTCTTGGGTGATGACGGATTCATGGGCAGTCAGGTTGTCCCGCATGGATAAAGCGGTCGCTAAATCCGGAGCGATATAAATACCGCTGAGTAAACCACCTAACGGCCAGGGCGCAGAAATTTTACTGCTGAGCAATTCGCCTTTGGCAGTATTATCTGTGACCACCGGCGCACTGGTATCAACAATAACCAGCTCGCCTTGGGTCAGGCTGCCAAGAACATTGGCCACCGAATCCAGGCCGTCGATACACACCGCTTGCAAGGCGTTGCCAAGTACCGTTTCCAGTGCGGTATCCCACCCGTCGCTGACACTGATGGCTTCTGCAAGACGCGTGTTGTCGCTCAGGCCCTGGGTGGCCAACCATTGAGTCACCGCTTTGTTTTTATCGCTCAGGGCGGCCTGTTGAAGGGCTTCAAGGGAAGCATGACGGCCACGCATACTTTGCAGTTTGCTGCGCAGCTGATCGAGCTCATGCACAATACGATTGTTATCGCTGCGCTGTTGGTCCAGCTGCTCGCCCATGGCTTCGGCGCGCTGGCGCTTTTCGTCGGCGGCTAAATCCAGCTCTGCAAGCTGTTCAGTCAACTGACCGATTTCTTCATCGGCCGAGTCTTCAAGCAGGTTGGCTTTTTCTTCTTTTAATTTTTCGATGCGCTGCAGCAGCCGCTGCTGTACTTGCTCGAGGTGTTGGATACGGGATTGCTGCACCTCTGCCTTCTGACGCGGCTCGGCAGCGCGTTGGTTAAACGCATCCCATTCGTTTTGCCAAGCCTGCATCGCCTCTTCTGATTCCAGAAGCACATCGTTGGAGCTTTCTTCGGCTGCTTTCACCAATTCGAGCTCAGGCTCCAGCTCCAGCAACTCAGCTTCCCAGGCCTCGGCTTTCTGGCTATCAATCAATAAATTTTCTTCGGCTTCTTTGCAATCACGATCAGTTTGATCCAAATCGGTCTGCAATTGCCGGACGCGATCCTGGGCGTGATGAACACTCTGCTCCAAGCGCGCAATATCAGCACCGATGGCGTAATAACGCCCCTGCACCTCATTGAATTTGTCGCTCAATTCTGTGTATTGGCTGCGGTACTTTTCAATCTGGGTATCCTTGTTCACCTGATCGGTGATAAAAGATTCCATGCGCAATTCGAGCTCACTGATCGCCTGTTTTTTACCTTTCGCTTGAACATCAAGCTGCTGGTATTTGAGCGCTTGCAACTGCGCTTTTAACAGACGTTCTTCCTTTTTGTATTCCGCGTATTTTTCGGCCGCCTGAGCCTGGCGCTGCAAGCGCGATAATTGGCGCTCAAGTTCATCGCGAATATCGGTGAGGCGCTCCAGGTTTTCTTGCGTGCGACGCATACGACTTTCGGTGTCGCGGCGACGCTCTTTATATTTAGAGATGCCAGCGGCTTCTTCGATATAGACGCGCAGGTCTTCAGGTTTGGCTTCAATCAGCCGGGAGATCATGCCCTGTTCGATAATCGCATAGCTGCGAGGGCCAAGGCCGGTACCAAGGAAAATGTCGGTGATATCACGCCGGCGGCACTTGGTGCCATTCAGGTAATAATGGTTCTGTGCGTCGCGCGTCACTTTGCGCTTGATGGAAATCTCGGAAAAAGCGGCGTATTCGCCCTGCAAACCGCCGTCGCTGTTATCGAACACCAGCTCGATCGATGCCTGCCCTACTGGTTTGCGGCCGCTGGACCCGTTAAAAATAACATCGGTCATGCTTTCGCCGCGCAGGTTCTTGGCGGAAGACTCACCCATTACCCAACGCACAGCGTCGATGATATTGGATTTGCCGCACCCGTTAGGGCCCACAACCGCACACAGGTTGCTCGGAAAGTTGACCGTCGTGGGATCAACAAACGATTTAAACCCTGCCAGCTTGATACACTTTAGCCGCATAAATCCTTATCACTCTTATAAATACATCGCGGTAGACGCTCAATGGGACAGAGGCGGACGGTAATGCTTCCGTCAAGATCTGGCCACGGCCTTGATTCCATTGATTATTTTCATGCCCTCTCCGGCGGCGCCGAGAGTCAGCTTATGCGGGAGGGACTGCTGCGAAACACCAAATAAAGGGCAAGATTCTACACGCTTGGGCCCGTGTTTACACGCATCGCGCGCAGGGCCGTGTTGATTTTTGTTAGCCCATTGGCAGTGCGCTCTGCAGGTATAAAATGCCCGCCTGCAGAGGGTGGCGAGAAGTGCAGCTATTCGTTTACTTTCTGATCGATCGTCAAGGTTAGCTGCGCGGGCAGATCGTCTAATTCGAGAGGTCCAAGCATGCCCTGCCAATCACCGGGCTGGGGCACAGCGCCGCCGGCAAGCGCAAGTCGGGCAACAACTTCGATCCGATCTGCCTGCGCCAGACTCATCTCGGCAGACATGGCCATCGACTCATCCAGGGTGACCAGTTTTGGCAGCTCACCCAGGGTCAGCCGCTGAATGGCCAAGGGCATCCGCCCGCCGACGGGACGCGCATACACAAATACGGTGAGCTCACGGGAAAGCCCCGCCAATTCGGGACCGGGTTGAATAAGAATCTGGAGACTGCGTTGACCTGCAGCAGCCCCATCAGGCCCCGAAATAGGATTGCCTTGCTGGGCCGCTTCGTATTTGGCCCGCGCGATCCCGCTGGCAAGTGCGCGACTGCCTGGGGATTCCGGGCCCATTACCTGCACCGCTGTTTGCCAGTACTCTACCGCTGCGGCGAAATCCTGTTGCTCAAAAGCGGCGATGCCCAGCAAGCCGAGTGCCGTCGTATTATCCGGGTTGCGCTTAACCGCCGCCTGGGCCAGCCTTTCGATTTCGGTATCAATACGATTGCCATTGCCCAGAAACAGCGCCTGGGCCAGCTCACCCATCACCAATCCGGCCTCAGGATCCAGCGCAAGAGCTTGGCGATAGGCATTAATAGCGCGCGGGAAGTCGCTAATAGCCATGGTATTGCGCGCCAGCATAAACCAGTACTGGCTGCTATCCGGCTGCTGCGCCAGGCGTTTCTCCAAAGCGTCGATCAGGGTGTGCGCCCGCGCCGTATCCGGTTCCCGATTGGCAAGCAAGTCCTGGTAATCCAACTGGTTTTTGCGCTCTTGCAGCTGCTGGATAGCCACATCCGGTGCGCGCCCCCACTGCTGGTAAAGCCACCCGGCGAGCACAATAAATAACAGCCCGCTCAGGGCCAGTACGTACATGCCCACCTTGGGATGTTGCCCGGTTTTATGAGCGCCCAGGCTCACTTCGTCATCCAGCAGCTTGCGCTCTTGCTCGAGTTTAAGCTGGGCAAATTGCTCAGCATCGATCCTATTTTGTGCGAGTCCAATTTCGAGCTCCGCCATGTGCTCACGAAAAAGTTGGACGTTGGTCTGCAATTGATCGTCCCGGTCCTGCACAGACGTGGACGCCAGACTGCGGCGGCGAATCAATGGCCAAAGCACAAACAACAGCGCTACCGCGAGTAACGCGATGAAAGCTAACCAGGAAGAACTCATGAGCGAGGGGTCCGAGTAGAGGATGAGGATTCAGAATGCAGCAATTCCGCAAGTCGCGCCTGCTCTGCGGCAGATAACGCCTGCGGCGGGGTTTGCACCGCCAAGCGGCGGCGGGAGCGAACGGTGACAATCAAGATAATGATGCCGATGATCAACAATAATCCCGGGCCAAACCACAGCAAAAAGGTTACCGGCATGATGCGCGGACGATACAAAATATACTCACCGTAGCGCTCCACCATAAAATCGATAATTTCTTTATCGGAGCGCCCATCGTCGATCATCAAGTAGAGTTCACGACGCAGGTCCATGGCTATCGGAGAGTTTGATCCCGCCAAACTCTGGTTTTCACATTTAGGGCAGCGCATTTCTTCAATAAAGCTGTAATAACGCTGACGCTGGGTTTCGCTGGCAAATTCGTAGGTGTCAATATCCGCCCAACTGACGCTCGCGAAACCAGGAAGCAGTGAAAAAAACAATAAGCAGTAACGCCACATAAAACTGAATCCTGTTTTACCTATCCGGTTTTGACCGAGACGGTTCGAGCCAAGAAAAACGTGAATCCATCTCTCATAGAGGTGAAACCATGCTCATGGAAAACGCGCGAAAGTATACCAAGCTCCCTTCGCACCCGTCGAACTATCTATGTGGAGGCGCTTTGCTTGCGCCCTCGCGAAAGTATTTTTTCTGCCCAAAAATAATGCCCGTTGGCGCAACAGGATTACGCGCAATTGCGCGAGCGAAAATCAACTGGGTGGAATTTATTCGAATAGGATAGAAAATATCCTGAATCAGATTTTTTACGCTCAAGATGAAAAAATACGTTGACCTCAGCGCACTTATCGATAGAATACGCACCACCCAAGCGGGCGGTTAGCTCAGTTGGTAGAGCAATGCCCTTACAAGGCATGGGTCACAAGT
>CAYTQQ010000063.1:0-2398 GCA_964440135.1 uncultured Cellvibrionaceae bacterium
GGGCATTGCGCCAAGCGTGATACTGGTTGCCCAGTATTGCATCTACATTGGGACCGAGCCTTGTTTTCAGGCCGAGCATATGAATGTCGCCGGTGGCGCGATCACTGAAATACTCTTCCACAATCACGTAAGGAACGCCTTCTTGGGTGCGGTAGTAACCCTTTTGACTGACCAAGGCAATCATGTCGAAATTGCGAATGCCCAGTTGATCATTGCCAGCGGGCAAGGGTGAGTTGCCAATGCTGTCGGTTTTAGTTCCATAAAATTCGATACCGACTCCGCCGCCGGTAGAGGAACTCAAATATTCAAAAGCGTCGGTATTGTGCTGCTTCAGTTGTAGGTTAAAGCGATCTGGTTGCAGGCTGCTTGACGGAATGATCAGATCCGACGCATCGCGGTCGGCATAGGGTGTGGCAACCGCGACCATATCGCCGCCGATCACAACAAATTGGTCGACACCGGTCAGGTTGCCTTCGGTGTGATCTTTGCGAAGCGCAATACCGATAGGGAAGTTTTCGATTCGGGCATCACGTACCACCATGTCCGTGGTGTTGGTGCCAAATTCGATTCCGTAGACGGGATTGCGGAACGGTTCGGAGGTATTGCCAATCAAATCAAAGTCACGCAAAAGGTAGTGCGCGGTGTATTCGATCGCCGCACCGGCGGTAACCTCCCAAGCGGTAAAGTTACTCATGACCGTGTAAATATCGTGATCCTGATCGGGGTTGGCTTTCACTACGAAGAGGCCGACGGTGCTGGCAAAGGCTTCATTATGGTGAAAGTGGCGGATGGGAATATCGTCAGCGCCGGCCTGTCTGCCGAGTCCTAATGCCTCGGGCAACATAAAAAGTTGTGGGGGCATCTTAATCATGGTTTGGCTGCTGTCCCGGTGGAAATAGGTGAATCCGCGATTCACGCTGGCAGCAATATTACTGATGCTGGCCACCATGCGTCCCTGAAACCAGAAACCGTCACCGCTCCGGGCAATATCAAAACTGTTGATGTCGTTGTTATTTTTTGGATTGAAACTGCTGCTGATGCCCTGGGCTTTGATGGCGAGGTTATCTGTCCAGGCACCGGTCTCATTGCCGGTTTCGGCCACAAAACCGGCACCAAAAGTATTGAAGCTGACGTTTTGATGAAACATCGCGTGGCTATCATGATGCACATAACCCCAGCCCGGTGAGCCAAATACGGCATTGCCAATAGCCATTGCTGGCTGGCGTTGGTTGCTGGTGCCAGTGCGGTGGAAGTGAAAGCTGTAGCGGCCACGTACGTTGCTGTCGAAGCGCGCGGTAGCCAGATCGGCAGCTTCCATGTTGGTGCGTGATTTATCGGTACGGCCCAGTTCAAAAAATTCCGCATAGCGCACGTCTACGCGGTCACTGTGCATAAACATGACGTGGCCACGACGATGTACGGGCAGCGCCGCGGCATTTTCGTTGGCGATCACCACATTGCGGCTAAAGTTGCCGACACTGATCTTGAGGTCTGCTCGGGGGCTGATGTGATCGTGGCTTAGGGGGCGGTCCAGAGTTACCTGGCTGCCATTGAGGGCGGTGATGGTGCGCACCTCATCCTGAGTACCGTGATAGCGCACAGCGCGAATACTGTTGTCCCATTTCCATCCAGAAAAGCGGCTTCCAGGAATCACCAGCGTGTCGCCCACGCGCCAATTTTGAGGAACGCTCTGTAAACGAATGCTCGTATCACCCGCGCGTGGATCGGTAGCCACTTTGATGTGCGCTGTTTTAGTGGCTCCGTGAATGCGGGTTACGCCGTGGAGAATAAGGCCGCGACTCAGTAGCAGCGGATCCCAGTCCACATCAATATTGCCATTATCCGCAATAATAATTTCCACTTTAGCGTTGGGGCTGACTGGGTTGGTCTCGGTGCCAATAATCAGGCTGCCACGGGGATCTACAGCGAAGGTGTCAACGATCATGCGGCTGCTCGTGTCGCTGGCGAACGCTAAGGTGCCATCGACGCGCACCGTGTGCAGGCGGCTGTCATCCAGTTGGTTGTAGGTAACCTTGGTGTTGACCGGGATGACTACACGGGCATGATCGCCCGGCACCGTGCGATTGTGCCAAGTATCCGGATTGCACCAATCACCATCTTTGACCGCAGCATGGGTCGCATCTTCATAGGCGACCAGCGCCAGAAACGCGCTGTGTTCGGCAATCATCGCCGCGTCGTGATGGTGGGTGTGGGTATTGGTCATTGACGGCATAGCAACCGGGACACCATCACCTAACGGAGCACAGCTTATTCCTGTAGAAAGCGTTGGCTCATCGGGCTTTTCCGGTGCGGAGCTGGTGCTTGATGCGACGCTGCTGGATTCGGAAGTTTGCGATGAGTCTGATGAATCTGTTGATTGCGATGAATGTGAGTGTGA
>CAYTQQ010000063.1:2498-13073 GCA_964440135.1 uncultured Cellvibrionaceae bacterium
AATCTGTTGATTGCGATGAATGTGAGTGTGATGAGACTGTTGATTGTGACGAATGCGAGTGTGATGTGTTGGCGTGTGAGCTGGATGAGGAGCTAGTCGATAGGCTGGTAGCGGAACTTGATGAAACGCTGGAGACGCTTACCGACAGACTGCTGGACGAGCTGATGACGCTACTCTGGCTCGTGGCAAGGCTTGACGAGGAGCTGGTATCGGCAATCACCGTGCTGCTGGATGAGTGAGCTACCGGTGCCGCCTCGTCCGCGGCATCACCGCTCCCGCCACAGGCGGTGAGCATTAAGGGTAAGATCGAAAGTAATAACAAGCGATGCGTGGTCATAGCTCAGCTCCAGCTGGATGGGATGTCCATAATAATGCGGCCAATCCTAATCTAAGCAGCTAGTACAAATCTGCGATCTGAACCACGTCTCTCACACAAACGAATTCGGCGCTAGAGAATTGTCACCCGCATCGACAAATCGATTGCACGACAATGCTTGGTCAATGCACCAATAGAAATAAAATCTACCCCCGTTGCGGCAATTTCAGGAAGGGTGTCTTCAGTCACATTGCCCGATGCTTCCAGTTTTGCTTTTCCATTGTTCATGCTGACAGCGAGCCGCAAATCCGCAAATGAAAAGTTATCGAGCATGATGATGTCGGCGTGGGCATCCAGTGCTTGTTGCAACTCGGTCAGATTTTCTACTTCTACTTCAACCGGTTTGCCTGGGGCAATCTGGCGCGCCCTGCTGATGGCTTTAGCGATGCTGCCGCAGGTAGCAATGTGATTTTCTTTGATTAAAAAAGCATCATGTAAACCGAGGCGGTGGTTATGGCAGCCACCACAGGTAACTGCGTATTTTTGCGCGTAACGTAATCCCGGAATGGTCTTGCGGGTGTCCAGCAATTTGACGGATGTGTGCTTAACCAGCTGGGCGTAGTGATGGCTAAGGGTGGCAGTGCCGGACAACGTTTGCACAAAATTCAGTGCGGTGCGCTCGCCAGTCAGCAGGCTTTGGGCTTTCCCGCGCAAGGTAAATAACGTGCTGTTGGCGCGAACCAGTTCGCCATCGGTTACATGCCACTGAATTTCAACCTCGGGATCGAGCTGCTGAAAAACCTCCGTAACCCACGCCTCTCCGCAAAACACACAGTCCTCCCGGGTGATTATCCGGGCTTGTGCCTGCTGCTCCGGGGGAATCAACTGAGCCGTGATATCGCCGGTACCTATATCTTCAGCCAGAGCGGTAGCAACGTTATTGGTGATTTCGGCGATTAAACTTGGGAGGCTGGAGATGGTCATATATGAATCCGAGGCAGGTTATTAAAATTTCACTAAAAGGCGTTGCGCGTAACTCAACATTGGGCCGATGCCTTATAGCGATTTTTCTTTAATTTTGAAATAAAACAGTGGGGTGCGCATAAGCGAGCGAATTACATATTGCTAATTGTGATATGTCTCTCGATATCGACATTTGCTTAATAAGCGCATCCTAGTCTTGATTATACTTTGCTTACGGTTGTCTCTCTTCTACTGGTGAATGACCATGTCTGAACACCCCAAGCCCGACCACAACAAGGTTGTGCAATTAAATGCGGATCGCTCCGGCGCCCCCCATATTGCGCTGACGCGACTGCCTGCGCCCATGCATGCTTTGCGCGATAAAGCGCGCCAGCAACTGCAGATTTTCTTGCGTGATCTGTTTGATAAAGCGGATGACGCACTTTTTGAACTGGCCGATAAAGCCGGCAACAACCATGAGCAAAATTTGTACTTCGACTCCATGCGCGAAGTGCGTATTCGTCGGCGCACCATGGAAGCCGCCTTCTTCCGCAGCATTGATATCAGCTTTGCCCGTATGCTTGATCATAACGCTTACCGGACTTCAGTAGAACCGGAAGCGCTGTCGTTGGACGAGTTGTCATTGGTAAAAAATGACGAACTGGAGGAAATGGTCGCGACGGAAACCATGATCAATAAAGCCAACGAGCAGTTTGCTGAAGCGGTTCAGCACCTGACGTTGCGGATCGGCCACCTGGTGCCGGAAAAAGTCTATCAAAAGAACAACCCGGTGGGTGTGGATGTTATTTGTAATGCGTTTATTGAAGCTGCAAAACAGGCACGTATCGATGTAAAAGCCAAACTCGTGTTGTTCAAGCTGTTTGATAACCTGGTGATGTCCAAGCTGGGCGGGCTATTCCAAATTTTGAATCAGCTGTTGATTGACGCCAACATCATGCCGTCATTAAAAGCAGAGCTGCGGCCCAAGAAGGCTCCTGCTACCCCAGCACCGAACAGCGCGTATTCTTCTGATAATGGCTACAAAAACCCTGCCCCCATGATTCCTGTCGCTCACGGCGCAACGGGTTATGACGACCAGACGAATCAGGTCCTTCACACTTTGCGCGATCTGTTAGGTTCACGCCACAGCGTCAGCCCCTCTGTCAGAGCAGGTGGTGACGAAGTGGCCAGCCAGGATCTGGTCAGTATTTTATCCCAGGCCCAGCATCAGCATTCGGCTTATGCTGGATCTTATTCCTCGGCGAGTGCGCCGGTGGATGTGCGTAACTTGCTGCAGAGCTTGCTCAAAAATCAATCGCAACATCCGCGCGCAATCAATCAAGTTGATGAAGATGTGATCAATCTCGTCAGCATGATGTTTGACTTTATTCTCGATGACCGGAACTTGGCAGCGCCGATGAAGGCCTTGTTGGGTCGCTTGCAGATCCCGATGGTGAAGGTCGCTATTGCCGATAAATCCTTCTTCAGCAAAGGCGGTCATCCGGCTCGCCGGCTGCTCAACGAAATGGCAATGGCCGCATTGGGTTGGCAGGAAAATACTGAGGAAAATCAGCGCAAAGACAGCCTCTTTAACAAGATGGAAGAGATTGTCCAAAAAATCCTGTCGGAGTTTGAAACCGACATGACTATTTTCAGTAACCTGCTGAATGATTTCCGCGCTTACCTGGATAAAGAGCGCCGTCGCGCGCAGATTTTAGAACAGCGGACAATCGATGCTGAAGACGGTAAGGCTAAATCCGAGCGCGCCCGAGCCGACGTTGATCAGACCCTGAAACAAATTATCGCAGCTCACGAATTGCCTGCACCGGCAGCAAAACTGCTGCATGATGCCTGGGCCAACGTCATGTTCATCACGTCCTTAAAGCAGGGTACGGGCAGCGAGGAATGGCAGGCATGTGTCACTACAGCCCAAGAGCTGGTGTGGAGCTTGACGGCGCCTATGGCAAAAGATAATCGCCAGCAGCTGTTAAAGCTGGTGCCGCGACTGCTGCAGCATTTGCGTCAAGGGTTGGAAAGTATTGCGTATAACCCGTTCGAAACCACGCAATTGTTCAAGCAACTCGAAAGTTTGCATCTGGCCCGCTTGCGTGTTGCTGCAACCACAGAGCCAGTAGCGGTGGTTAAGCCTCAGCCCGCTCCTGTCCCCGCAGCTGTGGTGCCTGAGACTGACGCAGCAGTGGATACGGAAGAAGCACCGCTCTTGGGCGTTGAGGTAACAACGCCGGTCGCAGCAGCAGATATGGTTGAGAACCAGACACAGGTTCCCGTTGAAACCGTCCAGCTATCGTCTGAAGCGAGCGACCCGGCAGAAGTGCAAGCCGAAAGATTTGTGGTGTTATCGGCGCCCGAGGCAGCGCTGACAGAAGGCGATCAGCACCTGAGCCTGGTTAATAACATCACCCAGGGGAGCTGGTTTGAAATGACCGACGCGGGCGGACAAAAATACCGTTGTCGTTTGGCCGCGATTATCAAAGCCACGGGCAAATACATTTTTGTTAACCGCTCGGGCATGAAAGTAGCGGAAGAAACCCGGCAGACGCTGGCATTGGCGCTGCGCTCTGGCAAACTCTGTGTGCTGGATGACGGGATGTTATTTGATCGCGCCTTGGAGGCGGTTATTGGTAACCTGCGAGAGCAGCGCACCACCAGCAATTAATTATCATCGAAACAAAGAGCCATGAGCCGCTTGGGAGTGTTTTCAAGCGGTTTTTTTTATTCGTTTCTCTCGTCTCAGCGTGTTAAATCTTGCATCGTAAATAGGCCCCGTCAGTGGCGTACCCTGGGTCAGCGCAGTATGATGGCCGCTTTGTAAACCACGCACGGTGACTTAGTGAACACACCGATCACTAACGGTTGGCTTGATGGGGTGCGGATGATCGCCTCGCCTAATTTTAATAAGCGGCCTCCAAAGACCGTTATCAACCTTCTGGTTATTCATAATATCAGTCTGCCACCCGGTGAATTTGGTACTGGTTGTGTGGAGGCGTTCTTCTGCAATCAACTTGATCACTCCCGTCACCCGTACTTTGCCACCTTGATCGCCCTGCAGGTATCAGCGCATTTTTTTATTGCTCGCACAGGAGAGGTGACGCAGCTGGTACCGGTGTGGGAGCGCGCGTGGCATGCCGGCGTTTCTGCCTTCGAGGGCATTGCCAATTGCAATGACTATAGTCTGGGTATCGAGTTGGAAGGATGTGATGATATTCCCTACACTGATGCCCAATATGCTGCGCTGGTACAATTAACGCGGCGCCTGCAGGCGTTGTTTCCGGGTATTACGTCGGACCGTATTGTAGGGCACAGCGATATTGCACCAGAGCGCAAGACGGATCCGGGTCCTGCATTTGATTGGGCGCGTTATTTTGATGAACTGTCCAGGGATAACTAAATAATTATGATTTTTCTCAGCACACTGATTGCATTGGGGCTGCTGCTTGGCTGGAAAGTGGGCAGCGCCGTGCAGCGCGATACCTGGTTTTTTTCCTGGTTGGGGCGACTACATACATGGAAACTCGACACCAAAGGATCGGCGGTGGCGCTGTTTTTTGCCGTGATAGTGCCGGGCGTGTTGTTAACCTTGGTGATCTGCTTTATCAATTACTATCTTTGGCACCTGTGGTTAATTTTGATTTATGTTCCCGTGCTGATGTATAGCTTGGGGCGGGGCAATCTGACCGAAGACGTGAATCACTATCTGACGCTCAGTGCGCGCGGCGACACGGTGGCAGCCAGCCGATGGGTTGACGAACTGCAGGGCGCTGTCGGCCCCGAGACGGTCGATGCCGAGGTTGATGATTGGCAACAACTCCACGCCCAAGCGTTGGAGATTATCAGCTACCGTAACTTTGAACGGTTGTTTGGCGTGCTTTTCTGGTTTTTTGCCTTTGGTGCAGTCGGTGCATTAATTTATCGGTTAAGTGTTCTCTATGCGGAACATTTATCTGAAGATGATGTTAATCATTGTCTGGCGCGGCGTTGGTTGTGGTTGCTGGAGTGGCCTGCGGTGAGAGTGCTTGGTTTGAGTTGGGCATTGGTAGGCAATTTTGACAGCTGCTATGGTGTGTGGCGTCGCGACTTGGCAAATCGCACCTTGTCATCCAAGATGTTTTTAAGCCGCAGTTTGCGCGGTGCGTTGGGGATGATGCCGGTAACTAACACGAATACAGCTGCACCTGCAGCTCCCGCAGAGTCATCCGTCGATACTTTAACACCACCCATTATTAACGGGATAACCACCGAGCTGGATAATTTTGGGTTGATTAACGCAAGTTTGGTGATTTTTTCCCGTGCCTTGCTCTTGTGGATATCAGTTGTAGCCATCGTGTCATTAACGACTTAGTCAGCCTGGTATCGATTAAACATCTGGTCATGTTTAATAACAACCCGCGCTTTGTCGGGCGGGTCATTGTCATTATTTTTATTTAATAGTTTTAGGATTGCTGAGGTCTGTCATGCCTTCATTTGATGTTGTTTCAGAAGTTGATAAACACGTGTTAACGAATGCCGTTGATCAGGCTAATCGGTTGATTACCAATCGTTACGATTTTAAAGGCGTCGACGCCAGCTTTGAGCGTCAGGATTTCGATATTACGCTGACCGCCGATGTGGAGTTTCAGTTAGAGCAAATGCTTGATGTACTCAAAGGCTCGCTCCATAAAAACGGTATTGATATCGCGTGTCTTGATATCAAAGAGGTGAAATCGTCAGGTAAACAAGTGAAGCAGCAAATCATTGTGCGCACGGGGCTGGATACTGAGCTGGCCAAAAAAATTGTCCGCATCATCAAAGACGCCAAATTAAAAGTTCAGGCATCCATTCAGGGCGACCAAGTGCGGGTTACCGGTAAAAAGCGTGATGATTTGCAGGAATGTATCGCGCTGTTACGTGGTACCAGCGAGGTTGATATGCCCCTGCAATACACCAACTTCAGAGACTAAATCTCCGGCGGCTGGATATAAATACACACCAATATCCAGCCGCTTTTGGCGCTTCTGCCGCTGGGATACGTTTTTCTTCTTGCCATCGCCAGTGATGCAATATCGATGAGGTTTTTATGTTAAGTCGTTCAGGGCCTCTTCAAACCTGGCGTGACACCTTTAATTCCTACCGCGATATTCGCCTGCTCTATATTTTTTTATTGGGTTGCTCTTCTGGTTTTCCGTTTGTATTGATCGGCTCCAATCTCAGCGGCTGGTTGACTGATGCGGGCTTGTCGCGCGCGTCTATCGCGGGGATGGGTGCGGTGTTTGGGCTTTACGCAATTTGTTTTTTATGGGCGCCGCTGGTTGATCGATTGCGTATTCCGTTAGTGCATAAATGGTTGGGGCACCGGCGCAGTTGGATTATCAGTTTGCAAGCGGTGATGCTGATTGCCATTTTGCTTATGGCATTCACCGACCCAGCGGCCAATCTGCGCTGGACGCTGGTGCTGGCTTTGGTGCTGGCCGCTTGCGGCTCTTCCCAGGATATTGCGATAGACGCTTATCGGATTGAGATTATCGGTAAAGATGCAGATCGTGTGCCGGCGGCTTCGGCCATGGGCATTATCGGTTGGTGGACGGGCTTTTCACTGCCGGGCTATCTCGCTTTTGCCAATGCGGAAGCCGTGGGTTGGTCGGGTGTTTATTTATGGATGGCCATCATCATGGGACTGATGATGGTGTTTACCTTGGTGGTGCCTGAACCGAAAACGGATCGCGAAGTGATGCAGCAGGCCGCCGAAGCTCGCTATGCCAATCTGTTGCAGATGGGCGGCAGTCGGCGCGAGCGGCTTGCCGTTTGGCTAAGTGTGACCTTGATCGAGCCTTTTGCTGACTTTTTCCGGCGCAATGGCTGGCAACTGGCCTTGACGATTTTGTTGTTTGTGTTCCTGTTTAAGATTGGTGAGGCCTTTCTAGGGCGCATGTCGATCGTGTTTTATCGCGAAGTGGGCTATAGCAACGAACAGATTGCCCATTATTCAAAGCTCGTTGGTTTTGGTCTGACGGTGTTATTTACGCTGGTGGGAAGCCGCCTCAATATCCGCTACGGCATTGTTAAAGGTTTATTTGTCGGTGGTATTGCCATGGCCGCCAGCAACCTGATGTTTTCCTGGATTGCGCTGGTTGGCCCCAACGAAACCTTGTTTCTCGCCGCCATCCTGGTGGATAACTTCTGTGCTGCTTTTTCGTCGGTTGCTTTTGTGTCGTTCCTGACCTGGCTTACCGGTAAGACATTTTCGGGAACGCAATATGCGCTGCTCGCCGCACTGGGCACCTTGGGCCGTACGTTGTTGGCGTCATCCAGCGGCATGATGGTGGATTTTTTGGAGGGTAACTGGGCGCTGTTCTTCCTGATCACGGCGTTGATGGTCATTCCCGGGTTGCTGCTCTTGCTGCTGATTGCACGCCTGATCAATGATCGGGTGCCCGATCAACCCGACCAGCGATAGCATGTTAGCGAGAGTTTGCCGTTTACACAGTCCACTCCCTCAGCACGCAGGCGTCGTTCCTGCTCAATAAAGCCGGGTGAATCAGGTGGCAGAGATATTTTTCCCTGCGCGTTGACCACCCGGTGCCATGGCAGTTGTGAATCCTCTGGTAACTCGCCTAATACCCGGCCCACCAAGCGCGCCGCTCCCGGTAGCCCGGCTGCAGCGGCGAGCTGGCCATAGGCGATCACTTTGCCTGCGGGTATTTGGTGCAGGGCGGTAAGAATGGCTTCTTTATTCGTTGATGTAGACATTGAACTGATGCCGTTATCGCTCTTCTAAGGCTGCTTTTGACTATGCTTGTCTCTGGGCTTGTCTCTGGGTCGTTTACGCTGGCGGTGCAACTAACCTTAATTAACACTTTTGCGGTTGCCTTGCTATAGCTGGCCCTTTGTAATGAATTTTGATGAGTTGTTGTTTAGGTAATATGCGTGAAATTTTTATATTTTGTGGTTTTGCTTTTCGCGGGTACGGCCCATGCCGGATACATTGAACTGCTCAATGGCGACCGGCTGAAAGGAGAGCTGGTCCGTATTGAAGGCGATCACCTGATCTGGAAGTCCGAAAACTTTGGTCAACAGGTCATTCCCAAGAAAAAGGTAAAGGACTTATCGAGCTCCGTCCCCGTAAAAATCAACGGTAATAGCGCTCCGTGCATCATCGAAAGCATGACGAATGGCAACGTAATGTACTACTGCGGCTTACGTTCGCGCATGGAGAGTGTGCCGCTGTTGTCTTTAAAAGTGTTGACCCCGTATGAAGATTTTATTCAAGGGCAGGTTTTACACAATGGCCGGCTTGCGCTATCGGGCACTTATGTTCGCGGGAACGAAGTGCGCGATGAGTGGAACGCCCAGGCCGAAGTTTCCGTCCGTCAGGGCGACTGGCGACACTCTGCCCGGGGTGAATATTCTGAAGCATCCTGGTGGTATTCAGATCCACGTCTCAAGTGGAATCTGCGCTACAACATCGACTGGTTCTTCCGCGAGCGGTGGTTCTGGTACAACAACCTGACAATCGGTGCGGAAGAGCAGCGCGGTTTGGATAGCTATTCCAGTCTCGGTACTGGTACCGGTTATCAGTTCTGGGAAAACCATGTCACCGCGTTAGCGTTTAAGGCCGGTTTGGCTTATTTCGATGAGCAGTACAGCGGGTCGGTGGCTGAAGGGGACTTTGATCCCAATGGTAACTTTTCAGCGGGATTGCTGGCGGCGGATTTCCGCTATTCCCTCCCGTGGGGCGTAGGGTTCTTCCACAACAACGAACTCATTCAATCCTTTGATGAGGAAAACGACTGGCACTTAAAGAGCACCACGGGCTTTAGCGCCATGTTAATCAGAAAGATCTATTCAGAGGTCAGGTTGGACTACAACATTGACAATAATCCGCAACCGGGTAAGGAAAGGCGCGATAAACGGATGTCCGTCGGGGTCAGTTATAAATGGTAAGATCCGGGTTCGCTAAGAGGAGTTATTGATGCGTCTTTTCCTGCTGCTGTTTTGCATCATCCCACTGATAGAAATCGTACTGTTTATCCAGATAGGCGGTGAGATCGGCGCGCTTGCCACCGTGATATGGCTGGTGTTGGCCGCGCTTTTGGGCGTCAACCTGATCCGCTTGCAGGGTATCGCCACGGTATTACGCGTGCGCGATATGCTGGGCCGCGGTGAGGCGCCCGAGCAGGCCCTGGCCGAAGGTTTATTGCTGGCGGTGGCGGGTGTGTTGCTGATCATTCCCGGCTTTGCTTCCGATTTTATTGCCTTGCTGATCCTTGTTTCCCCGGTGCGTAAAGCGTGGGTGCGTCGCTGGTTGCCCAAAGCGACAGTGAGCAGGCCCTACCAAAGTAATAATGTGTACGATGCGACGCCAGAGCGCCCTGACACTGTGCGTGGCCAGATTCCGCCCGGCCCTGGCCAGACTATCGAAGGTGAATACCGGCGCGACGACTAAGTCAGCGCCTGCGCCTCCGCTCTCGTTATTTATCCGTTCTTTTCCCGCTTTTTTTTCTTGCCTGCCTGTTGAATTTCTTTGCCTCGTCCCCACATAGGGCACACGGCTTTAGCTGGCGACCCTCGACAGGGCGTCGGCAGGTGCTACCGGCAATCTTGCTCTTGAAACTTTTCCCGGTGGCGCCATATAGGCATCACCCCGGGTCAACCCGGCAATTTTAGTGTTTAACTGCTTGTTGGAGAAATAAGCTCATGAAAATTCGTCCTTTACATGACCGTGTTGTGGTTCGCCGCAAAGAAGAAGAAACAAAGACCGCTGGCGGTATCGTGCTGCCCGGCTCTGCGAAAGAAAAGCCAAACCAGGGTGAGGTGCTTGCTGTGGGTAATGGCCGTGTATTGGCAAGTGGTGAATTGCGTCCGCTGGACGTAAAAGTGGGTGATGTGGTGGTCTTCGGTAAATACGCCGGCAGCGACACCATTGAAATTGACGGCGAAGAGCTGGTCATCCTCAACGAAAGCGACATCAAGGCCGTATTGGTTTAAGCCACCCCTTGATCTGTCACAAACCCTCAGTTGAACAAGTTTGAAGGAATTGAAAATGTCTGCAAAAGAAGTGAAATTTGGTGATAGCGCACGTCAACGCATGGTTGTCGGTGTGAACATTCTGGCTGATGCTGTTAAAGCAACCCTGGGTCCAAAGGGTCGTAACGTAGTACTGGAAAAATCCTTCGGTGCGCCAACCGTAACCAAAGACGGCGTTTCCGTAGCGAAAGAAATTACCCTGAAAGACAAGTTTGAAAACATGGGCGCACAAATGGTGAAGGAAGTTGCTTCACGTGCGTCTGACGATGCCGGTG
>CAYTQQ010000064.1:0-7365 GCA_964440135.1 uncultured Cellvibrionaceae bacterium
TAGCGCCGATGGTAGTGTGGGGTCTCCCCATGTGAGAGTAGGTCATCGTCAAGCTTTAAATACCAATACCCCGGATCAGCAATGGTTCGGGGTATTTTTTTAGGCAGCCCGGAAACGCCGCGGTGCTTGCCGACAACCTACAGTCATGGTGATCGATGCCATCTCTGGCATCGACCCTTTGGGCGCTGCGCACTGAGCAACCGTCGTTGTCGCCTCCCCTGTGCGAGATATCACGCAATAAGACGGGCGGATCTCCTACAGAAAATTCAGCCTTTGCCTCTACCCAAGATGCTGGGAGATTGCCTAGTATGTTCATGACAGGGATGTGACAGCGACAGGACGTGGCTGTCGAGATACTGACCTGGTATCACCGGGGAGGCAGGACGCCAAAAGCCATCAGGAGGAGGGCTTACCCCACAACAGCTGGAGGCTGGAGGGGGCTCGCAGGATGCGCAGCCCCCTTGTTTTTATACACACGTTTTATACACGCGATAATTCCTATCCATACTGCAGCTGCCAGCGCGTATCCCCCTCAACCTCTCCCCAAACCGACACTTCAACTTATAAATTCTCTGATAGCTATTCCTTTCTTATCGATCTGGTCCGTCGCTTTTATTCCTTGATACCTTCGCTCGCTAATGTGCCCTATAATTTGCGCAAATTGAAATGCTGAGGTGCTGACGTGAGTAAAGACAAACTGGTTATATTTGATACGACTTTGAGGGACGGTGAGCAAAGTCCTGGGGCGTCAATGACTCGAGAGGAGAAGGTCAGAATTGCCAAAATGTTGGAGAAGCTGCGCGTTGATGTCATTGAGGCGGGCTTCGCCATAGCAAGCCCGGGGGACTTTGAATCAGTTAAAGCAGTAGCAGAAGCGATTAAAGACTCCACGATTTGCAGTTTAGCAAGAGCGGTAAGAGGCGATATTGAGCGTGCTGCCGAGGCGATCAAACCCGCTAACTCCGGGCGAATTCACACCTTCATTGCCACCTCTCCTATTCATATGAAATACAAGCTGCAGATGGATCCTGCCAAGGTTTTAGAGCAAGCTGTGGCGGCTGTGCAGTTGGCGCGCAACTTTACGAATGACGTTGAGTTTTCATTGGAAGATGCCAGCCGCTCCGAATTCGAATTTATGTGCAGAATTATAGAGGCGGTCATTAAGGCGGGAGCGCGTACTATCAATTTGCCTGACACGGTTGGCTACGGTGAGCCGGGTGAGTATGGAATGATGTTCCGGCATTTGATTGAAGCGGTGCCAAATTCAGACCAGGCGATTTTTTCTACCCATTGCCACAATGACTTAGGGCTTGCTGTCGCGAATTCACTTTCAGCAGTTATGAATGGTGCCCGTCAGATTGAATGTACGATTAACGGCTTGGGTGAACGGGCTGGCAATGCGGCACTTGAAGAAATCGTGATGGCAGTGAAAACCCGGAAAGATATTTTGCCTGTTGAAACGACAATTGATACGACACATATCGTCTCGACTTCGCGCTTAGTCTCCAGTATTACCGGATTTCCCGTTCAGCCTAATAAAGCTATTGTCGGCGCGAATGCCTTCGCTCATGAGTCAGGTATTCATCAGGACGGCATTTTAAAGCACCGCGAAACCTACGAGATTATGCGAGCGGAAGATGTGGGCTGGAATACCAACAAATTGGTTTTAGGTAAGCATTCTGGTCGCGCGGCAGTCAAAGCGCGTTTCGAAGCCCTGGGGATCAACTTTTCTGATAGCGAGTCGTTTAACACCGCTTTTCTTCGTTTCAAAGATCTTGCAGATAAGAAGCACGAGATCTTTGATGAAGATTTACAGGCGCTCGTGAGTGAAACGCAGCCGCACGCTTTAATTGAGGCATTTCAGCTGGGTAATCTCGAAGTCGTATGTAAAACAGGCAGCAGTCCGTTTGCTAAAGTGACGATCGCTGTTAATGGCGCTGATCAAGCCGCCGAGGCTGATGGCAGTGGGCCTGTTGATGCGACCTTTAAAGCGATCGAGAAAATTGTGCAGAGCAATACCCATTTGCAACTTTATTCGGTTAATGCCATTACTGAGGGCACGGACTCTCAGGGAGATGTAACGGTCCGTCTGGAGCGCGATGGTGCCATTGTAAATGGTGTGGGAGCAGATACTGATATTGTTACGGCATCGGCTAAGGCTTACCTGCACGCATTGAACTTATTAAATTCCCGCGATTTTAAATCTCATCCCCAGAGAGAAGGGATTTAAATGAATGAGCATCAACGACAGACTTATCTGTCGGGGTTAGGCATAGACAACTATATGCCGCGGTGGCGCCTGCCGCTCGCGCCAGAGCCCGTGGCTTGTGTCTTGCCCAATTACTCTGTTACAGCGTTTGCGATGCAGAACCCGCTGCCCGTGGATGCCAGAAGTTTTATCACAAAAACGTTGAATGAAGACACTGTGATCACGGAGCCTTCGTTAGTTGCAGATGTAATCCGCGATTTAGCGGACGTTAAGAAGACAACGGCTCCAGCAATTATTGTTACAGATATTAAAGAGCGTGAAGCTGTCGTGCCTTTTACGTTAAGTATATGGCGGCCATTGGCGGATCTTTTGGTTGTCGATTCACGTAATGCCAGATTGGCTCTTCCTACGGAACTGTTACTCAGTAATATCCTGCATGCTTTGCGCGGTCCAGATGTGTCACCGGGACCAGAAGAGCTCTTTCAGTGGCCGTTTATGGGAAATGCTCCGGTTACTCACACCAAAGAGGATGTTAGAAGTGCATTACAGGTGTGGCTTGAAGTTGAGTTAGAGCGGCGGCCGGCAAAATATCTATGGGCCTTTGGCACCGATGCTCTCCAGTATTTTTCTTCCAATGACATTTCGTCAGAGGATGACCTGTGGCAATGCCTCAGCTTGCCCGCGTCCTCGACTCAAGCCGTGTTGTTGCCGTCTCTAGCAGAGTTATTGCAGCAACCCGCATTGAAAAGAAATTTATGGCAATGCCTGATGAGGCTTAAGTAGCCCTCCCCATGCCTCAGCAAACGATTCACACCTTGCTAACTCCCAGCGGAGTCAAGCTGACCTTACAACCGTTAACGGCTGCAACAATTCCGGCGGTGATGTCGCTCGAAAGTGAGGCGCATACTCACCCTTGGCGACTTTCATCGTTTGAGGACTGCCTGAAGGGGCGCCAACAATGTTGGTTGGCATATGTGGGTGATCGTCTGGCGGGATATGTGGTTTTCACTCATGGTGGTGGTGATGCAGAGCTTCTTAATATAGTTGTCGCCAAGGTCTTTCAGCGCAGAGGTATCGCGAGCTGTTTAATTGGTTATGCAGTGGACTGCTTGAAAGCTCATGCTCAAATGTTATTTCTCGAAGTGCGTGTATCCAATCATAAGGCAGTCGAGCTTTATGCAAAGGAAAGTTTTTTTGAGGTAGGGCAGCGCAGAAATTATTATCCCACCGCTAACGGCCATGAGGACGCGTTGATTATGGCGCGACAACTTTAAGGCGTATCTTTTGCGGGGCGCTTCTGTAATTTACGTTGGAGTGTTCGGCGGTGCATACCGAGCAGCCGCGCAGTCGCGGAAATGTTGCCTTGGTTTTCGTGGAGCACCTTTTGGATATGCTCCCACTCCAGACGGTTTATGGATATTGGATTTTGTGGTACTTCGACCTCTGTACAACGCCCATCGCTCGTGAAGGCCGCTAGTACTTCATCCGCATCTACAGGTTTGCATAAATAATTTAACGCGCCTAATTTAATCGCTTCAACTGCCGTAGAAATACTCGCATACCCCGTAAGCATTACTACTTCCAAATCCGGGTCGTGCGACTTCAACTCGGCAATCAACATAAGGCCGGATTCACTGGCTAACTTTAAATCCACTACGGCGCGCGTAAACCTTTTCTCCTGTAGGGCGGCTAGGGCGGCCGTCATGTCATGGGCGGTTTCTGCGTGATGACCTCGGCGGGTCAGGGCGCGTTGGAGCGCTGCGCAAAATGCCACGTCATCATCAATAAGTAAAAACAATTCCTGAGTCATAACGCCTGAGTTTTATGCAGATTTAAAGGGAAATCTCAATTCCGTTACAGTACCACGAGGCTTTCTTTTATAGAAACGTACTTCCCCGCCGTAGCGGTTCAGCGTCGCGTGGGTTAACAGCAATCCTAAGCCTAACCCGCTGCCTTTGGTGGTTATAAATGCTTTACCCAATTGGTCACGCAAATCCTGCGGGACGCCGGCGCCATTATCTTCGATCTTCCAAAAGAGTTCGTTAGGGCTCCAGTGAATGCTGACATTTATCGGAGGGTCGCTAGCATCAGCCGCGTTGTTCAGTAAATTAATGATCGATTGGGAAACTGTGGGCGGGAACGCGAAGGTGATCTCGGGGGAGTTCGGGTCAATAACAACCTCAACTTGGGCATCCGGACGTATCAGCTGCCAGCGCTCGATGATTTGATGACAAAAATCCCTGACCGGTTGTTGGATAAGATGTTCGCTGCGGGTTTTTTCTGCAGTATTGACTAATTGCTTTAAGGTTTGGGTGCAGAGCTCGACCTGATCAGTAAGAATTTTTAAATCGTCATACAGCTCAGGGACGTGGGAATAATCTGTACGTAAATCACTAACGATGACTTTGATCGTCGACAACGGAGTTGCCAATTCATGGGCAGTACCCGCCGCCAATGTAGCGACAGCAATCACTTGTTCATTGCGCAGCTCTTCTTCTGCACGGCGATTCAAGAGTTGTTGCTGGTAACGCAGGTCATGGGCCATTTTAACAACGAAGTAAGTAATCAGTACGGCACTGATAAAAAAATTAGCCCACATGCCAAGAATATGTAAATTAATAAAATCCGTGTGCTCAGTGTGCCCAGCCGCAGGAGATAGTATGGGAAGAGGAAGATGGAAGAACAATAAAGCACTATAACTAACGATACACAGTGCGGTGATAATCCAGGTATAGGTCCAGGAGAGCGTGGTGGCAGAGATACAAATAGGTACCAAAAAATAAAATACAAAAGGGTTGTTGGCGCCACCACTGAAATAAAACAAAAACGACAGACCGATCCAGTCAATCAATAATTGAATAAACAGTTCCATATCGGTGGCGGGCAGGTCACCGCGTAAGCGCCAATGGGTCAGAAGATTCAGTGTGCCCAGAGCGACTAAAACCAACAACAGCGGCGCGTAAGCCAGAGGAGCAGACCACCAGTAACTCAGCGCGATACTGAGAGCAAGGCCGATAAGCACGAGCGCGCGAATCAATACCAGGTTTTGTAAATGCCGGGCAGTGGTGCTTTGCAGATTGGGATTGTCAGGTTTAGTCATGATAGGCGCCTCAAGTGCTCCGATTATAACGACATATTACGTTGGTCCGTTTGGTATCGCGGTTAACTTCTTATTCTTCTGCCCCGGACGACCGCTGCGCTGGTGTATACTGCCTCGCTGTGTATGCAGGGTTTCACGGTTCCGAGGCATTTATCCCCGTATGGTACAACCGCTAAATGCAACTTTGACCGAGGGGAAAGTCTCTCGCCAGCTGCGCGTGATGGCTGTGCCTATGGTGTGGGGACTCATGGCTACTATGTCCCTCAACTTGGTGGATACGTTCTTTATTGCCCAGTTAGGGCGCGCTCCCCTTGCAGCACTTAGTTTTACATTTCCTGTCATTATGGTGTTGACCAGTCTGGCTATTGGACTGGGTGCCGGCACCTCCTCAGCGGTTGCTCGTGCTATTGGCGAGGGTGATTCCCACAAGGCACGTCGCCTTGCAACCGATGCCATGAGTCTCACACTCATTATCGCTGTGATTTTTTGTCTCATTGGTTGGTTTCTGCTTGAGCCCCTGTTTATGACGCTGGGGGCCACCAGTGAATTGATTCCGCTCATCCGTTCGTACATGGCGATCTGGCTCTTCAGCGCTCCTTGTCTCATGATTCCTATGGTCGGTCTGGCCGCATTACGCGCGATGGGGATGAGTCAGGTCCAGGGGTATTTAATGAGTGGCGCTGCGGTTGTTAATGCGTTGCTTGATCCGCTGCTGATTTTTGGGCTCTTGGGGTTTCCTGCGCTCGGACTTCCAGGTGCGGCCATGGCTGCATTGATAACTCGCATCATGATGCTGTTGGTCACCTTATTCATCCTGCACTATCGTTTGCGCATGCTCGTTAATCCATTCATCTCCTGGTCGTTGCTGCGCAGCTCGTGGGGGGCGGTGGTGCATGTGGGGGTTCCGGCAATGTGTGCCAACGTCATTGTGCCGCTCGCTAGTGCGTTGGTGGTGATGATGGTAGCGCGTTACGGTACTGATGCGGTGGCTGGTCTGGGTATTGCTATGCGGATCGAGCCGCTCATGCTGATTGTCTTCTATGCGCTTTCGGGGGTCATCGGCCCCTTCTTTGGCCAAAACTTAGGCGCGGGAAAGTACAGTCGTTTGAGTGAAGCTGTACGCGTGCTCACGGCTTTTTGTTTGAGCTTCGGTCTGTTGCTGGCCATCGTATTGTGGTTGTTTGCCGATGTTATTGCAGGAGCCTTTGGTGGTCATCGGGAGGTGATCGAAGTCGCTGTCCTGTATTTGGCGATAGTGCCTTTAAGTTATGGGGCCTACGGCGTGGTCATGTCGGTCAACGCGGCGTTTAATGGATTAGGCAATCCTTGGCCGGCAATGGTGTTATCAGCCGGGCGAGTACTCTTTATCTTCCTGCCATTGGCTTTGCTCGGGCAATGGTTGTGGCAGATCCAAGGGCTGTTTATAGCCACGGCTACCGCCAATCTTATTATTGGGTTGTGGGCTTGGTTATGGCTGCAGCGCTATATTCGCCAAGTGCAAACCTAGGCTTGCCATCTGCGCTATAATCCACCGCTATTTTTTCTCACATAGATTGCACTCTACCCATATGACGAATTTCACCGCTGAATTAGCCAAGCGTCGCACTTTTGCGATTATTTCCCACCCAGATGCCGGTAAAACCACCATTACAGAAAAGCTGTTACTGTGGGGTAATGCAATCCAATTAGCGGGTTCAGTGAAGGGCAAACGCGGTGGTCCACACGCTCGATCAGACTGGATGACGATGGAGCAGGAGCGTGGTATCTCGGTCACTTCATCGGTGATGCAATTCCCTTACAAAGGCCGAGTGGTTAATTTGTTGGATACACCGGGGCACGAGGATTTTTCCGAGGACACCTATCGCACACTCACGGCAGTGGACTCCGTGTTGATGATGATCGATGGCGCTAAAGGTGTAGAAGATCGCACGATTAAACTGATGGAAGTTTGCCGCTTGCGCGATACACCGATTTTGTCGTTCATCAACAAAATGGATCGCGAAAGTCGCAACCCTGTCGAGTTGCTCGATGAGGTCGAAAGTGTTTTGAAAATTGT
>CAYTQQ010000064.1:7465-12967 GCA_964440135.1 uncultured Cellvibrionaceae bacterium
ATGACCCCCGTTTTTTTTGGTACAGCGTTAGGAAATTTTGGTGTCAAAGAAATGCTCGACGGCTTTGTGGAGTGGGCACCACCTCCGCGCAGCCGGATGACGACCGAGCGCCTCGTTGAAGCAAGTGAAGAAAAGTTTAGCGGCTTTGTATTTAAGATTCAGGCCAATATGGACCCCAAGCATCGGGACCGTATTGCGTTTATGCGTATCTGCTCAGGCACTTATCATCAAGGGATGAAAATGCGGCATAACCGTCTAGGCAAGGATATTAAAATTGCTGACGCTGTGACGTTTATGGCGGGTGATCGGAGCGCTGTTGAAGAGGCAATTGCCGGCGATATTATCGGACTTCACAATCATGGCACGATTCAAATTGGCGACACCTTTACCGAAGGCGAAAATCTCAAATTTACTGGCATCCCTCACTTTGCACCGGAGCTGTTTCGACGCATTCGCCTGAAAGACCCACTGAAAACCAAACAGCTCCAAAAAGGTTTACAGCAACTTTCGGAAGAAGGATCAACCCAGGTTTTTTTCCCTGTCAATAACAACGATATTGTGGTCGGTGCCGTAGGTGTTCTGCAGTTTGAGGTTGTCGCCTACCGGTTAAAGGACGAATACAAAGTGGAAGCCATCTATGAGCCGGTTAATGTCACTACGGCGCGGTGGTGCGAAAGCACAGACCCTAAAAAATTCGAAGAATTCAAGCGGAAATGCACCGACAACCTCGCTATTGATGGTGGTGGTCATCTGACTTATCTGGCTCCTTCTCGTGTCAATTTATCACTGACGCAGGAGCGTTATCCTGATATCACTTTCCAGGCGACACGCGAGCATTAACCCATGTTTTTTCTCACCTTAGCACTGACAATAGTTATCTTTGGTGGGACCTTGTTTTTATTTTACTGGGCGCGTTCACAGCGCTACCGACTCACTCGACGCCATGTCATAAGATTGCTGGAGATGGTGCTAAGTGGTGAGGCAACAGATAATGATTGGCGGCTCTTTTCTGCCTTACCGCTGCATCACAACCCTGAGTTGGATGCAGTGAGAGGGCGATGCCTGGAGATTGAAGAACGGGAATACGTTGGCAAACGCAGATCCGGACTGCTATTTTCTGAACAAGGCTTGAGCGAAATACGAGACATTCTGGAAGAATTACGCGCTGCAGATTTTTAATCTACGGTCTGCCGACAGGGCCGATATAAACGAAAAAAATCAATATAAACAACAAGAGTCAATATAAACGGCCAGCGTAGTACTTGTTATTACATCTCCCCAGGAGCAATCCTTGAATAATGATAATAAAGATCTGATATGGGATCTGGACGCTTTTAATCAGCGTCAGAAGGCCATTGATTTTGTGCTTGGATTTGAAAACAGGCTGTGTGTTTACTCCAGCTCTGTTGGGCAGCTGTACACCAATTACAATATCTTTTTTCCCAAAGAGGAAAATCGCAAGCTGGTTATCCTGCCAAATCCCTACATGCCCCACGATACCTATAACGGTATTCCTGTTACTGCGGTGACGCCAACGGGATTAACGATCATTCCCGGCACGGTGAATGGCAACCCCATGCTGTTTTTGAGCATTCCGTTTCGTCAAGGAGCGGTTAAGCAGCGTCAGGTGCCGCTGCAGTTGGGATTGCAGATTCTGCGGCAGCAGCGCCCAGCCCATAAACCCCTTTTGCCCGTATTAATGAAAGGTGATCTGCGGGAGCTGGATAAGTCCACGCCCTGTCTGCACTTGCATTGTGTTCATCTGGATCAACTCACCAGCCATTCGGTGTTGGAGCGCAAAGGTATTCATCAAGTGATTGATGAGCGCATCGCTACCATCAGCTAACAATAAAAAAGCCACCCGAAGGTGGCTGTTTTTATTAATTTTGCATAGTGAAAGTAATGGGGGCGGTAAATTCGAACAGCCGCCCCGAAACAGAGTCGGGAACCGGTGGGAAGGGAGCGGAGCGTATGACGGCCTCCCAGGCTTCAGTGTTCAGGCGGTCATGACGGGACTCTTCCAGCCAGCTCATGCTCTCGATAGTGCCATTACGATAAATGGTGACCGCGATCCGTATATTGCCCTCCTGGTTGCGCTGGGCCGAAAGTCGTGGATAGCGCACGCTGGAACTGACTTTGCGCAGAATATCCGAGACATAGAACTGACGGGCCAATAATGATTCTGCAGTCAGTGCGGGCTGATCATCTTCCTCTTCATCCTGAGCGGCTGCCACAGCTGGGGCTGGTGTTGTCACGGGTGCTGGCGTCGGCTCGACGGGGGCTGGGGCTGGTGTTTCTTCGACGATGGCTGGTTGCTCCAAGGCGGGTAGCTCGACGCGGGCAATAGGTGCCTCGACCACCGGTGCAGGCGCGGGGGCTGCTGCCGTCGGTGCTGAGCTGCGAGCACTGCTGGTGCTGGACGCTACTTGAGCCGGCTCTGGTTCGGGCCTGGTCCAGGCTGCTACTTCAGCTGCACGACTGGAGCTATAAGTAATGGCGTCATAACGAGCGCGCAAATCCGCTGATATGTCGCCGACTTTCAGCAGGTTTTCACGATAAGTAGAAGAAAGCGGAACGCTGCCGATCCAGGTGCGCAACAACATAGGGAAAAACTTCTCGTCATTGATGGTACCCAAAAGCACGTTATTAACACTGACATTCACGCCTTGTCCTGGCGCTAGCGCAAAGACGACGTGGTCATTTTGCATTAACTTGCTTTTGAATAGACCATCAAATTTAACCATGTTGTTGGCTTGTTCGGTTAACAAGCTGTTGCTGTTATTGATGGCCATCCCTTCGATCCACAAGCGGCTAAAACGGCGTAAAGGAATACCGTCGGGAGCGATGACTTTTAATTCCATACGCATGGGTAAATTGCTATTAGTCAGCGTAGCAGGATCGTCGCTCAGCACTTCGGAATAAAGTGCCCCAATAAATAGCTCGTTCCCAAGCTCCTGGTGAACCGCGATTCCGTTCAGCATGGGCGCCGCATAGCTGCCGGAAGACCATAGAAGCACGAGCAGCCAACAGACATACTGGTAAAGTCGAATTCTAAAAGACATAGGCGGGTTCTCTCTTTTATTTTGATGCTCTGGCCAGTTCAGGGCGATGCCCCTTTAGGTTGATCAGCTTATTTACTACTTAGTCCTTGTTGTTATAGTAGTTGAGGCTCCGCTCAGGTAGTAAATTCTCGACCGGTTCCCACAGTATAATGTATAAACAGCTGACAGGCTGCTTGCAAACCTCAACAAAATCACCATGGATGACCTATATTAGAAAACTAAGGTCGGGATGAGTACGGGGCTGCGAGTTCTGGCATATAGCTTTCTTTAATGGTCCTCACCAGACAAGGCACCCTGCCAGCAGGGAGTGCCAAGTGATCAGCTTTTCTATATACGAGCTGGCATTTACCGGGCTATCAGGTAGTCATGTAGGAATTAACATGGAAATAAAGTCGCTGCAGAAATTCTCCCGGAGCACGGTTGAACAACTGCTTTCTGCAATTCCCTTTTTTAAAACGGTAAAGCAGCAGGATGAATGGCAATTTGAACTGCTGCTGCAGGCCTCCAGAATTGTTATCTATAAGCCCGGTGAGCTGGTGTTGCGGCGCGGCGATGTCGATAACTGGATGTACTTTCTTCTCAAGGGCCGCCTGGCGGTGTACGTTGATGAGCGGGCAGAGGGTGATCTGGTTAACTATGTCACCCCGGGAGAGGTGTTTGGTGATTTAGCCCGGCTAGTGGGTCAGCCGCGTACAGCGACGTTAGTCGCCGATGCCTCGTGCCGTGAGTCCATGGTCTTTGCCACTGACTGTGCGATCTTTGGTGATTTGTCATCTACCCGTCCAATTACGCTGCAAACCAAACTGACTTATTACCGTAATGCCGTGCATAACCTGCGCTGGAAACTGGAAGTCTATCGCGCGCAGAATCTGCAGCACCCCTTAGCTAACCGTCACCGGCAAGTACGGCTTTTTACAGGTGCAAAGGATTCATTTGAGGAGCTAAAAGCGCTGTATGACCAAGCTCATGCACTGGCGCTTTTATTATTGGAATGGAATAAAGATTTCGATCTTCCCATGGGAAACTCAACACTGTCTGCTTCAGTTATTGAGCATTGAGTGTGGGATAAGCTTGCTGAAAACTCATAACAGGGATGTTTCATGTTTTGAACTCGTGCCGACCTGTCCGGATGGGAATGGGTAACAACATTATGAAATTCGAAGATTTAAAACTCACTTACGGTTACCCGATTCAGCTGCAAACGAACACCACGGGAGAGCCTGAACGTTATTCTTGTCGCCTTGTTGGCTGCGTGCCTGGACGGCATATTCTGTTATCGGTACCACGGGCGGGTGGCAAGCTGCTGCGCTTTCGACCCGGCCAGAAAATAGTGGCCCGTCTGATGGTGGGTAATGGCGTGGGATTATTTGCCTGCGCAGTCGAGACGCAAACGGCAGAGCCTTACCCGATGCTTTTTGTGACCTATCCTGACAGTGTCAGCTTTAAAGGAATAAGGGGAGCAACCAGAGTCGGTGTTGAGATTGATATCGAGGTCACCAATCTAGATGACATGAGTGAGCAGGTCGTGACAGGGTGTATCGCGGATATCAGCTGCACAGGCGCGCGCATGGAAATGAGTGATGTGACTGGCAATATCGGGGATCGAATTCTTATCCGCTGTGCAGTTGAGGTGTTGGGCATCATTAAAGAGCTACAGCTCGACGCAATTATCCGCTCACGGGTGGAGCGCAGCACTCAGGAGATTAACGACAATCTACCTGTCATCTATGGAATAGAATTTGTTGAAAAAGATGAGGAGCGGCTTCTGCTCTTGTATGCCTTTGTATTCAGCCAACTCGCAAAAGATGAACAGTCGACGTAAGTCCCAATTAGTTGTTGGCCTTGGTTTTTGTATCTCTTGGCTGATCTGGGGGATAGCACCCGGAGTTTTAGCAAAGGGTTTAAATCACGTGCAGGCGCATCAGCTGATTTTGCCCAAACATTATCAACCCCACCTTCCTTCTTTGCAGCAGGCCGCGCAGCTTGCTAGTCAAACTCCACGCTGCCAAGAGCTGCTGCAAGGCAGCCTGCACATTGATCGCAGTACGCCGCAACACCCGGTTTTCCGTATCCTGTGTCGCGATCAGGGAGGAAATAGCTTCGCGCTTTTGATCGATGGAATTTCTTTGCATTTATTGGATGAAACTCGCCCCGGTGGCAGTATTTCATTTTCCGATCTGGCTCAGGAGCAGAACGCTAACAATTGATCAATACTGTGATAGCGGATTTGTGCCTTAGATGAGCGCAATAAAAAAGGCGCCGAAGCGCCTTTTTTATTGCGGGTATGCTAGAACTAGCTATTTACCGCTGCCTTTGGCTTGCGGCCGCGTTTGGCCGGCGCTTTAGTAGCTGCGGCTTTTTTGGCAACTGCTTTTTTAGCGACTGGCTTTTTAGCTACGGCTTTTTTCGTTGCTGCTTTGGCAGGGGTTTTTTTAGCAGC
>CAYTQQ010000065.1:0-12916 GCA_964440135.1 uncultured Cellvibrionaceae bacterium
GGATGGTGTGCCCATCCACCGCGAAATTATCGATCAACTGCGTGCCGCCGGGGTGACCTTTTAGCGGGACACATTCGCGCGCGCCGCACTAACGACAAATAGCTCCGACACTGCTCACTAAACCGGGGGAGGCCTCGCCCACGCATCCGGTTTTATTGCCAGTTAATTGAGCGCCGACCAGCAGCGTATTTACACAGGAATTATCGTTCACCAGTACTGCGTACCCGCCTGAATTGGAAACGGTCAGCCCATTAAAGGTCTGACCGGCTGCAGGCTTATCTACTTCTGCATCCACTTGCGCAAGAAAAATGCCATGCTCCCGACTGTTTCTAATCTGCAGATTGCTGAACAGATTGTCGAACGAATCACGCATAAAGATGCCGACACTGCCGCTGTTTTCGATCACTATGTCATTAAATAAATTGTTATTAAATTTAATATCAAACGAAAAGCCGGCCGCAATGTTATCGTGCAAATAGAGCCCGGAAAAAACGCTGTCCTCCGTCTCATAGCCTGCCAGGCCATCGAACTGATTGTTGTATGACGTAAAATCTCGAATCGTCAGTCGACGGCTTTTTAGCTCAGTGACCAAGCCGCCCGAACTGGTGCTGTGCGCAGTCACTCGCTGTACCTGGCAATCGACGCAATGACGAATGGAGATACCGTTATTGCGCAACGGATAGCTTTCACTACACGGACCACCCATACATTCTGACGTTTGATTTTCCCGGTTACCATCAATCGTTAAATCACTCACGGAAATATTGCTTATCGCAACCTTGGGTATCGGAAGAGCCTGCCCCATCACAATCACCGGCGCATTCGCCCCATCTGCCAATCGCAACACCGTAGCACTACCTGAACCCCGCAAGGCAATTCGATCACGATCAATCACAATAGGCAGGCTACAGGTAAAAGTACCGGCGGGAATGACTACCTCGCCTCCGGCCTCAGGCAATTGATTAATCGCCTTTTGAATAAAAGAGCAATCAGTATCCATGGTGTTAATGGCAGCAGCATGAATATGGCCGCCCAATAAAAAACATCCGAGCAAAAATATACAGACACGAATAAATACTGGCATTGATATCATCTCTCTTATCGAACGAATGAAAACTCCGATAACTATAGTTGGCAAAAATATTTTTGAGAGATAAAAGCGGTAGATATAGGCAAACAATATAGACCATCAAATAAATCCATAAAGCAGTAATAGCGCCCTAAGCCACAATGTATTTATCACGCCATTTTTAATCTTTATGTGCCCATGATTTACCTGGGTTTTGGTGGTCATAACATTATCGAAATAAAGATCAGCAACGACACTAAGGTGACCTACTCGATGTCTGATGAGAACGAGGTAAAACTCTCCTACCGAAAAATTAAGACGATACTGCAAGATCCGCAAAAATGTGCACAAGCCGTTAACCTGCATTATGTCAGTGATCAAAGCCCGGGCATTACCCGTGTTAAACGTGCTGATGCTTTTGAGTATTTTAAAAGTAATCGTAAAGTCCGCAATAACCCTGACTTGACTAGGATTCAACAACTGGCCATTCCGCCCGCATGGCGTGATGTATGGATCTGCAGTTTTGATAACGGACATCTGCAAGCCACCGGTATCGATAGTAAAAACCGCAAACAGTACAAGTATCATCCGCTGTGGAGCACCCTGAGAAACCAGACGAAGTTTTATCGCCTCTATGAATTTGGCAAGGCTCTACCCACTATTCGTAAACAACTGCAAAAGGATCTTGCTCGGCGGGGCTTACCCGTGGAGAAAGTGTTGGCAACTGTCGTCTGGATTATGTCGCAAACCAGCATTCGCATCGGCAACAGTGCCTACGAAAAACTCTACCAATCTTATGGGCTGACAACTCTTAAAGACCAGCACGTAAAAATCACCGGCAGCCACCTCGCCTTCCACTTTAAAGGCAAAAGCGGTATTGCACATAAAATCCGCCTTGACAGCCCACGCCTGGCTCGTATCGTCAAACAATGTCGGGATATACCGGGCAAAGACCTGTTTCAGTTTTACGATGAGGACGGGAGCCACCGCCGCATCGAGTCGGGAATGGTCAATAATTATATTAAATCCATCACGGGAAATGACTTCACTGCCAAAGATTTCAGAACCTGGGCCGGTACATTACAGGCATTAACTGCCCTGAGTGCCATGCCAGCTGCCACAACAAAAAAAGAAATGAAAATTAATATCCTCGGCGCGATTGAGCAAGTAGCAACGCATTTGGGTAACACACCAGCCGTATGCAGAAAATATTATGTCCACCCGCTGATTATTGATTTATATGAACGTCGTCGTTTGAGCAATTATCTAAAAGATGAAAACAAAAATTCTGATCAGCACCATGAGCAATTAACAGATGAAGAGAATCTATTGATGGTCATCCTGCAGCCTGAGCAGGCCCAATGCATCAAACTTCAATAATAACCGGGGCAACCCACACCACAATGAAAAACATCCAGAGCGTGGGCTTGGCATGATGTTATGAATTGATGTTATAAAATAGGTAGCTAAAAAATTGTGGTTATGAAATAACCGACTGCGAATAATGATAACTACAAGGTACGAATAATCTCGGCATCAAAGGTTTTTAGTACTGTCTGTGCTTCCTGCAACTGGTCGCTACTCTCGGCGTGGACGGCAACAATAAATTTTCCTTTGCGCAATGCTGACTGCGCAATGCTGACATAGGGCATATGATCCGGGCGAAGTGTTACAAGGCCACCAAACATCATGCCAAAAATCCCGCCAAAGCCGATGGCTATCAGCGCCGACGTCACTGCGTTTTCGACGACGAAACGAATATTCAAACCAAAGAGCACAAGAAACACCACCAGCCCGACCACAAGCCCGGCGAGACCAAGCCATACATGCGCGCGCACCAGCGTTCGCCAGATTCCGCGATCCTCAGGCTCGAGCTCCCAGCCCGGGTGAGTGTCGTTAGGTGTTACGACAAAGACTTGGTGATCATGTACGCTTGTTTGTTGGCGCAAAATATCTGCTGCCTGTTGTGCTGTTTCCTTGACGCCAAAGATCGCGGCAATTTTATGATCATACTTTTCACCGGTGAGATGTGGCTCCAGAGTTTTCATTCGATCCTCCCCTGTCAAACCTGGTATCTTCCGCCGTCAGACAAGACGCGTGTCCAGCCATCCGCGTTCGATCAGCGGCAGGGATAACAGTAACCAGCCGCCCGCATTTATATAGTTCGCCAGCACTCGCAAGCCACAATTATTCACTGCATGACATAAGTCCAGAGAGCGCGCTATCAACTCGGGCGCTGACCGCCTGCGTCGGCAAACACAAGATTGATGGTTGTGAGACAGTAAGCGAATGTCTACAATCCAACGCTACCTCCTAAGACACCCATCCTCATGAATCCTACGCAAGCTGGGCCGGCACACCCCTTCGTACTTGACGCAGAACAGTGCAAAGCATTTATCAACGGGGTGACGGATTACGCGATTTATATGCTTTCGCCCGAGGGCATTGTCACCCATTGGAATACCGGCGCACAGCAGATTACCGGTTACCAGGCGGAAGATATTATCGGCCGCGATTTCTCAATATTTTATACCCCCGAGGAACGCGCACTGAATCGCCCTGCCGAGGCATTAAAGAAGGCTGTCGAGCAAGGCCGTTACGTCGAGGAGGGCTGGCAGCTCGGCAAAGGTAGCACTCGCTTTTGGACAAACCCCACGATTGAATCCATCTACGATAATGCCGGCACCTTGCTTGGCTTTACGGTCATTACCAAAGACATTACTGACCAGAAAAAATCAGCTGATGCCTTACGCGCAAGTGAAGAACAATTTCGCTCACTTATTCAAAGTGTTGTTGACTATGCCATTTACATGCTGTCGGTGGATGGCATCATCACGAATTGGAACCAGGGCGCCCAGCGGATTAAGGGCTACGACAGTGAGGAGGTGATCGGCTCGCACTTTTCGCGCTTTTATACTGAGATTGATCGCGCCAATAACCTACCCATGAAGGCACTCGAGATAGCCGCACGCGAAGGCTGCTTTGAAAATGAGGGCTGGCGATTGCGCAAAGACGGCTCGCGCTTCTGGGCCCATGTGGTGATTGACCCGGTTAAGAATGATTCGGGCGAGCTGGTCGGCTTTGCCAAAGTAACGCGCGATATTACCGAGCGTCGCGAAACCACCCTGGCGCTGGAGAAAGCGCAGAATGCACTTTTTCAATCACAGAAACTGGAAGCCATCGGCAAGTTAACCGGCGGCATCGCACATGATTTTAATAATTTCCTCAGCGTTATCGTAAACGGTTTATCGATCCTGCGGATGTCTAATCAAGACGAGCAAGGCGACAAAGTTTTAGACAGTATGGAGCGTGCCGCAAATCGCAGCGCCAATCTCATTCGTCAATTATTAACCTTTGCACGACAGCAACCGGTACAGCAAACCCGACAGAATCTCAACAGCGTTATCACTTCGTTTGAAGCTGTCCTTCGCCGGGCCAACAGAAGCACGCTGACGTTTAATCTGAAACTCCAGCCGGAGTTGCCCGATGTAATGATCGATGCATCTCAGCTCGAGGCGGGCCTGCTTAATCTTATTGTCAACGCTGGTGATGCGACGCCCGATGGCGGCTCTATTACCCTTGAAACATCGTTAGTCCAGCTGGCAGAGAACGAAATAAACCAGCTTGTGGCCGGGGCTTACGTGCGCGTGTGCGTGGGTGATAGCGGAGAGGGTATGTCCTCGGAAGTTGCCGCGCGGGCATTGGAACCTTTTTACACTACCAAAGCGGTGGGCAAAGGCACGGGGCTCGGTCTGAGCCAGGTCTATGGATTTATGCAGAACTCTGCAGGCGATGTAAAGATCGAATCTGAACCGGGCAACGGCACCGCGATTTCACTTTACTTCCCGGTTGTCAACGACAGCGAAGAAGGCGGTCACTCCCGCCCTAAAAATAGAACTGAAAAAGCATTGGTGGTCGATGATCAGCCTGATGTTTTAGCGATGGCTGTTGAGCTGTTCCAAAGCCTTGGCTACGAAGTCTTCTCAGCCAATAATGGTGAAGAGGCGCTGAATATTCTCAAACGCACTCCCGATATGGAAGTGCTCTTCACCGACGTTATGATGCCGGGGATGAGCGGGGTTGATCTGGCACAAAAGTCCCGCGCGCTCATCCCTTCATTGAAAGTTATTCTGGCATCGGGCTACACCGGCTTGGCCCTTGATGCGCGCCGCCTCCATGCGGACTTTCAATTTATAGGCAAGCCCTACCGCATTTCAGAAATCGTCAAAAAATTGCGCCAGGCAGAATAAATACGTCTTATGCGCTCTACCGCACAATCAGTTCTAACATGGGCTGTTACATCATGCGTCAACGATCAACTGTTTAGTTTTGCGCCTGAGATCTACGCCAGCCGACGGCTTGCGCTAGTGCACATTAATTCTGCCTGACCGAACACCGGCGTTGACAGTGATTGATGATGGTTTATGATTCTCTGCACTTGGCAGAATAAACATAATTGTTGAAGGCCCTTCATGCATAGCTTCGCCGACACTTACGCTTGCGATAACCGCTCAACAACCGCTTCTTCCGCTAAAAAAAACTCTCTCTTAAAAGTCTTGGGCCTACTGTCGTTGTGCATCAGTGCAGGTGCTCATGCACAAACCACACACACCAATACACTCGCAGAACTTTCTTTAGAACAATTGGCGGAGCTGTCGGTTATTTCTGTCTCGAAAACGGCCAAGCCCATTGCCAATGCCCCTGCTTCTATTTTTGTCATCACACAAAAAGATATTCACCGTTCGGGTGCGACGCGTTTGCCGGAAGCGCTGCGCCTGGCTCCCAACCTCCAGGTCGCACGACTTAATGCCAGTGGCTATGCAATAACAGCGCGCGGCTTTAATAATCCGTTCGCCAATAAGTTGCTGGTGATGATCGATGGGCGCACGGTCTACTCACCGCTTTACTCCGGCGTATTTTGGGACACTCAACATGTTGTCCTGGAAGATCTGGAGCGCATTGAAGTTGTCAGCGGCCCCGGTGGTACTTTATGGGGCGCCAATGCAATGAACGGCGTGGTTAATATCGTGAGCCGCTCGGCAGCTGATACCCAGGGAGAACTGCTTTCGCTCGGCGGCAGCGAACAGCAGCGCAACTTTACTGCACGCTACGGCGGCCAACTGGCCGACAATGGTCATTACCGGATTTATGCCAAACACAGCCACCATAATGATACGCCGGGTTCAAATGACATGCGGCTGAACTCGGGCTGGGAGCACAACCAGACCGGATTTCGTGCTGACTGGGGTGAAGGCCATGACACCTTGACCATTCAGGGCGATGCTTACGAGGGACGTATTCGTCAGCCCGATTTAGAGAATATCAACATAAGTGGCGTTAACCTTCTGGCCCGCCGCAGTTGGGAGCCGTCGACTCGCTCTCGCGTATCGCTGCAGGGTTATTTCGACCACAGCCAACGCCTGCAACCCGGACTCATCACCCAGCGTCTCAATACGCTCGATGTAGAATTGCAACACGAATTCCAGATGAATTCGCGGCATACTTTTATGTGGGGTGGCGGCTACCGACATCTCGGCGACCATATTGATAAAAATGAGGTGGTAGCGCTCATCCCGGCCAACCGGGATATGCAGTGGTGGAATATTTTTTTGCAGGATGAAATCGTTCTGACAGATCACACCCGTCTAACCCTCGGCAGCAAACTGGAAAGCAATCCGTTTACCGGTCGCGAGTCACTGCCCAGTGCGCAACTGGCCTGGTCACCGAGCAACCATCATCTGGTGTGGCTCAGTTTATCGCGCGCGGTGCGCTCACCTGCACGCATTGACCGGGATCTCTTCAGCCCCGGCAACCCTTACATGGTTAACGGTACGCCACAATATTTGATCAATGGCGGCGCCGATTTTGTTTCCGAAGTGGCCAAGGTTTTTGAGCTGGGTTTTCGCAGCCAGCCCTCGCCCGCACTCTCCTGGTCCATTACCGGGTTTTACAGCAGCTATGACAAATTGCGCACCCTCGGGATCAATCAACGGGGACCCGGTTTCAGCTTTCAAAATAATGCCGAAGCAGATATTCACGGTGTTGAATTGTGGGGCAGCTTCCAGGCCTCGCCCAATTGGCGCTGGCACAGCGGAGTGGTCTGGCAGGAAATCGATGTAGCGCTTAAACCGGGCAGTATGGATATTTCCGGCGACAGTATTTTGGCCAGTCGAGATCCTCGCTACTACGGACTCTTGCGCTCATCTTATGATGTGTCCGAGGCCATCAAACTGGATGCAACCTTGCGCCACGTCGACAAACTGGAACACAGCCAGGTACCGGCGTACACCACTCTGGATATTAATCTGTCATGGGCCGTATCACCGCGCCTGGAATTATCATTGATCGGTCAGAATCTTCTCGACAGCCAACACCCTGAATTTGGCGCGGAGTTAAGTCGCGGTGAGTTTGAACGGGCATTTTATGGCAAGCTGGTGTGGGGCCTGTAGGAATTATTCATGCTTAACATTCACGGCTACCTCTACGGTGTATTAGCCAGAGCTGCACAAGCAGCAGGTGGATTGCTATGCGCCAGTTTTCTCTGCCTGAGCATTGTGGCAGCGCCTGCACTCGCCCATGTCGAACAGGGTCCAGCGGCTACCCAACAGCAGATCAAGGCCGCCATGTTGTACAAATTCCTGGGGTATGTGGAGTGGTCCGAGCAAGCTGTTTCACCCGACACCTCTGCTTTTCGCATCTGGGTGCTGGGCGCGGAAGATATCTATCAAGAGTTGCAGAGCATTACCGCTGGCCGCAACATCAATCAGCGCACCATCGACGTCTTCACCGCCAAAACCACGCGCGCAATCAAAGATCCGCACCTTGTTTTTGTCGGCCAGGGCGCCGAACGCTTACTGCCGGCGCTGCAGCGGTTGGCCCGGGAGCGCTCCTTTTTGATTGTGACGGAAAACCAACAGGGGCTGCCTGCTCACAGCGTTATTAATTTCCGGGTTATCGAAGGGCGCATAGGCTTTGATGTTTCGTTAATCAATGCTCACCAGCAACAACTTAAACTCAGCGCGCGGCTACTTTCAGTTGCCTCTACTGTAGAACGGGACACGCCGTGATGCTGCGCTCATTCAACCGCTCGATTTCCAATAAGCTGATGCTGGTGGTCATGGCCACCACCTTTTTTGCATTGCTCGCCTATGGCATTGTGATGCTCGCGTTTGATCTGCGCGCCTATCACGACACGGTGGTAAAAGACCTGGTCACTCAAGCCACCATCATTGCCGAAGTCAGCGCGCCGACGCTGGAGTTTAACGACCCGGTGACCGCCAAAGAAAACCTGGAGCTGCTGCGCACCCGGCCAGCGATTTTGCGCGCTGCTATCTACACTGCCGACGGAACGCAATTTGCCACCTACACCAGCAATGTCGATCAAATTTCCCAATGGCCTGCCGTCGCCAATGTCGCCAACAGTTACCTCATCGACGGCAACCGTATCTCTGTCTGGCAAAACATTGTTAAAAACGACCAGCATCTGGGCTCGGTTTACATTCGTGCACGCTATGAAGCCAATACGCGCCTGTTTGATTACACCGTCATTCTGGTGTGCGTGATGATCGCCAGTCTTGGCCTGGCAAGTTTTATTGCGTTATGGCTGAGGGGCGCGGTCACCAAACCAATTTTTGCGGTGACCGATGTAGCCCGCCAGGTGATGCAGAGCCGGGACTTTTCGCTGCGTGCCGAAAAATTTACCGAAGATGAAATTGGTGTGCTGGTGGATGCCTTCAATGACATGCTGAGTGAAGTAGAGCGGCGTGCCAAAGCCTTGGAGGCCTCTAACCGCTCGCTCGAGCGCGAGATGACCGAGCGCCAGGCGGCGGAAGACGCGCTGCGATTGGCGGATCGCCACAAAGATGAATTTCTCGCGACCCTGGCCCACGAATTGCGCAATCCATTAGCACCGCTGTTAAACAGCCTGGCTATTCTACGTTCCGCCAACCATCAGCCATCCACGATTGAAAATGCCCAGTCGGTGATGGAGCGACAGCTCAAACAAATGGTGCGCTTAGTAGACGACCTGCTCGACGTCTCACGTATCACCACCGGCAAGCTGGCCATCAGTAAAATTCGTATCGACATCCAGTCAGTGATTCGCGATGCGGTGGAATCCAGCAGCGCGTTTATCAAAGAGCGTGGCCACACGCTTACACTGGAGGTACCCGATGATCCGGTGTATATCAGTGCTGACCCCATTCGTCTCGCCCAAGTGTTTTCAAACTTACTGAACAATTCGGCTAAGTACACCAATCCCGGTGGTTCCATTACCTTTGCAGCCAAGGTGATAAACGATGGCGTGCAATTTACTATCACGGATAACGGCATCGGTATTGCACCCGATATGCTGAACAATATCTTCGATATGTTTACCCAGGTAGACCAATCACTGGAGCGCACTCAAGCCGGTTTGGGTGTTGGGCTCGCCTTAGCCAGACATCTGGTCGAACTCCATGGTGGCCAGTTGCAGGTCGACAGCCAAGGAACCGGCTGCGGCAGCACCTTCAGCTTGCGCCTTGCGCTGGCATCCCCCCCGGCAGCGGCGAGCGCTCCTGCCAACCCGTCTAGCGATGCATCAACTGAGCGCCGACGGGTCTTACTGGTGGATGACAATGTGGACTTTGTCAGCACCATGAAGATTTTACTCTCCACCATGGGCCACGATATTCGCGTTGCCCACAACGGCGTCACGGCTCAACAAATTGCGCAGGAATTTAAACCCGAGTTTGCGTTTCTCGATATCGGGATGCCGGGAATGAATGGTTATGATCTCGCGCGTCATCTGCGCCAGGCGCCGGAGACAGCACACAGTGTGCTGGTGGCTGTTACCGGATGGGGCCAGGAGAAAGATCGGCAGGAGTCAAAAAGTGCCGGGTTTAATCATCACCTGGTCAAACCGATTGAGCTGGCACAGGTGATGGAGATTATCGAAGCTGGCCTGCCCGCCAGTCACCTGCCGGACGAAACCGAATCAACCTTCACCTCTGAGTAAACTTGGACGCTGCCGGTTTGATTGCGGCTTCTTGACCGTAGGCTTTTGAACGAAATGCTTGAGCGTTCTTTTACTTGAGCGTTCTTTTATTGGCTAATAAATGGCTCCCATCCGTTGGGAGCGGAGAGGCCTGTTATCCTTCAGGCAAGAAATGGATTTGACTCATCTGGCACCGGCCTCCACGCGCATTTCTGCACGTGGGCCGGTGCCTAAAAGCGGGAAGCGCCGATGAGCGCATGGTGTAATGATTACTACCTGACCGTCTGTGCAAGCAGTTGTTCTTTGCGCTCCATCATCAGCGCACCTAACTCCACCATATCCAGCTTGGTTGATTTTGCTTTCGGGAACATTTCATTTTGTTCCTCTTTAACATGATGCTTAACATACTCGCCCATCACTTTGATGCGCGCATCGAACATCTCGCCATCCGGTTCCTTCCCTTCCACCTCAGCGATCAACTGCTTTAAGGTTCCGTGTTCCACCGTTGCTTCAGGAACCAGCTCTTTATCTTTCAAGGCCCGCTTTACCGCAGGGTAAAAAATTTCTTCTTCGAGCAGCGCATGAATCGTGAGCTCAGAACAGATCTGTTCAACCAGCTCTTTTTTCTTTTTTACAGAGCGTGCTTTTTCATATTCCTCGAAGAGGTCGTTAACCAGCTTGTGATCTGCACGTAACATTTTGATTGCGTCTTGTGCCTTTGAATTTGCTTTTACTTGTTTCTCTGCCGTTGCCATCATCACTTTCCTTTTTAAGATAACCACGTGTTATGAATAACTGCCTGTAGTTCAGAAACATAATGACGCGTAAACAGTGGGTCTGTGCGCTCTCACACTCACTAATCCGCGCGCACTCGGTCGCCAGAAAACTCCGGCTATTAACACGCCACCCATCCACCAGATTTTGTCTGCCAACGGAAAACGGCACGAGCTTTGCAATTTGCATTTGGCTGTATTTCTATTCCCGCAGAAATTCGCCAATAGCATTTGAGGAAGCGAGCCGGAAATGATTAACCCAAAATATTTTGGAAAATTGGCCAAACGCAATGGCATCAACGCGCCCACCCTGGATGAGAATTTATCCCGCTGGTTGGCGCGGGTAAAAGCCGACGGCGTCAAAGATCATTATGTGCAATGGTGGGAAGGCTGGTATGAGGCATTGGATGAAAGTCTTTCACGGCCATCTGTAACATTTACAAATGATCGCTCTTGAAGCGCTCAGATCTGGAAGGAAACGTAAACGATCAGCAGTACCGATAAGCTCATAACTTGTCAACAAGGCCTCATACGAGGCCCGCTAAAGAGGATAGGAAGATGATTAATTCACCACAACATCAGGAATACTCTGCGCGTTATGGACTGAAAAATGCCATGGATGACATTGAAACCGCCCAACAGATTGCGGAAGAGAAATATCGATCGCTCGTGGGACGGGAAGTTTTTATCAGCGAGATTTCGGGCATCCACCGCTTGATTGAAGAGCTGCGCATGTGGGCAGTCACTCCTGCCCATGCCGCACAAAAAATGCGCGACGCCCATTGATGTTATCGCTACGCCGCCGCAACGGCTTGTGGTTGCGGCGGCTTTTGCCCGCATTAGGCGCATACGGCTAACGCAAAGGTACAGGTTATGACGGAGAAAACAGATAAAGCTATCTATGCTCGCGAATTAGCGCGCCGGTTAGACACCTTGATTGAATGGGCGATTGAGCACGCGCCGGTAAAAGAACCGCCACTGTCCGCAAAAGATTTCTATGACATCAGAAAAGATTTTCTGATCATCGCCAGCAAAGGCCATCCGCTTTATCACGAACCAGAACCCGCCGAAGGCGGAGCCCAATATGTCCCCGTCACGCCCGCGCCTTGGCCTTAATTATTTCACTCTCTTTTATATTCCCATGACATCGCCGGAAACCAGCTACAGAAGGCACTTATACCTCGGACGGCGTTTATAAATGGGGCCAAGGTTATCAATGGAGCAAAGATTATCAGTGGGATTGACCGATTAAAGGGTTAGGGCAATGAACAAATTACCTTTCTATGATCGCAGCGCCGCCGGGCGCGCACTTGCCGAAACGTTGCTGCATTATCGTGACCACGAGGATGCCTTGATTCTTGCACTCCCTCGGGGCGGCGTACCTGTCGCTTATGAAATAGCGCTGGCTTTACATCTCCCACTGGATGTATTGGTTGTGCGCAAAGTTGGGGCGCCCAGGCATAACGAATTCGCTATCGGTGCAGTTGCCGCAGGCGGTATACGCATTGTGAATGAGCAGGCACTGCGCCAGTGCAACATCACTGATGCACAGTTTGAACAACTGGCGCAGACTCAGTTTGCCGAGGTAAAGCGGCGCGAAGAGATCTATCGTGGCCACCAGCACTCGCTCGATCTGCACAACAAGTGCGTCCTTATAGTTGACGATGGACTCGCCACCGGAGCCACTATGCGTGCAGCCATCGAAGCGGCACGACGCGGCGGCGCGCATAAAGTGGTGATGGCGGTGCCCGTAGGCGCGCTGTCAACCATCAACGCATTAGCAGCGCAAGTTGATGAGGCCATCTGGATCAGTGCGCCAGAACCTTTCTATGCGGTAGGACAATGGTACGTCCATTTCGGGCAGACGTCGGATGAAGAAGTACAACGATTGCTAACACTCGCACGCATTCATTTTGAGGGCGGAACAGGGCAATATGTGGATGCGTCGGCAGCGCGGCCCGCTTCATTTATCCCCTCAGGTAATTCACCGATCCGCTGAGTCTAGCCCTTCAAAATCCCTCTCTACCCCATCTGTCGTTCGCTGATTTTACTGAATCAGTAGAATAATAACCGCCACAATCGCCACCGCAGAGAGCGCGA
>CAYTQQ010000066.1:0-12782 GCA_964440135.1 uncultured Cellvibrionaceae bacterium
TCCCTCCCTCGTCATTCTCGCGCAGCGGGAATCCATTCATTATCGGACACGGAAAATCCCATCTCCTGGCACTGCCCTTGCAATACACCTATTAACAGCCAATCCCGTCACATTTTTTTGACGCTATTTTTACAGGTGTAGGATGGACAAAGCGCTTTATATCGCAATGACCGGCGCAAAGCACAATATGCTGGCGCAAACTCAGCACGCGAACAATCTTGCCAACGTCAATACTCAGGCATTTAAAGCCGATTTTGCACAGGCACGTGCGATGCCCGTGTATTACGGGGACGGATTGCCGACGCGTGCTTATGCCTTGACCGAGCGGCCAGCTACCGATTTTACCTTTGGCAGCTTGCAGGAAACCGGGCGTGATTTAGACGTGGCCATCGACGGTGAGGGATTTATTGCAGTACAGGATTCGACAGGCAATGAAGCCTATACCCGCTCCGGTGCTCTCTATGCCGATAGTTTGGGAATATTGCGTACCGGCAACGGTTTGCCGGTGATCGGCAATGGCGGGCCGATTGCGATCCCGCCTGCGCAGAAAATCGAAATTGGTATAGACGGCAGTGTTACGGTCGTGCCGCTAGGGCAGGGACCGGAGGCACCCGTGGTGGTGGACCGGATCCGCTTGGTAAATCCCGGGGCTACGCCTATGACAAAAAGCGAGGATGGCTTATTTCGCCCCTTGGATATTCAGGATGCTCTTCCGCCGGATGGCAATGTGCATCTGGTTTCTGGATTTCTTGAAAACAGTAACGTCAATGCAATTCATGAGCTGACCAGTATGTTATCGCTGGCGCGGCAGTATGAAATGCAAGTAAAGGTGATGAGCTCCGCCAAAGAAATGTCGGAATCCTCTGCACGGTTGCTGCAGATGAACGCTTAATGCCCATTTGATTTTTATGTTTTTTGTTTGACTGTCTTACTTTTTATTGCTCGAGGTTTTTATGCACGCAGCGCTTTATGTCAGCAAAACTGGATTGTCCGCACAGGACACGCAACTCACCACAGTCGCTAATAACTTGGCGAACGTGGGCACGGTCGGATTCAAACGCGATCGCGCCGTATTTGAAGACTTGCTGTATCAAATTCAACGGCAGCCCGGTGCGCAATCCACCGAAGAAACTCAGCTGCCATCGGGATTGCAATTAGGCACCGGTGTGCGAGTGGTAGGTACCCAAAAACAACATACGGAAGGCAGTTTACAGATCACCGACAACGCTTTGGATGTGGCGATTGATGGTCGCGGTTTCCTGCAGATTCTCCAGCCAGATGGCACCATCGCCTATACCCGCAATGGCCAATTGCATTTAAATTCCGATGGCCAAATGGTCAATGCTAACGGGCTGTTGCTGCAGCCGGTTATTACAATTCCCCAGGATGCACAAACCATTACCATAGGCACAGACGGCACCGTTAGTGTGGTGGTTCCGGGCAATGCTCAACCGCAAGAGATGGGCAATATCCAGTTGGTGGACTTTGTAAATCCCGGCGGTTTGCAAGCCACCGGCGGCAATTTATTTCTTGAGACAGCATCCAGTGGAAATCCCATTTTAGGCATGGCAGGGCAAGATGGTTTGGGAGCGCTTCAACAGGGCACCTTGGAGAATTCCAACGTGGATATAGTGGAAGAAATGGTAAATATGATCACCACTCAGCGCGCTTATGAAATGAACTCCAAAGTCGTCTCCACGGCTGATCAGATGTTGCAGTATGTGACACAGAATCTTTAAGAGCGTGGTAAGGCGAGTAATGCGTGGTCGAACTGTTAATGCGTGGTAAGTCTATGAAATGGCAATGTGGTGTATGGCTTTTAATGGCCGCCTTTTTCCTCTCGGGATGTGTCATCAACGCGCCAGTAAAACCAGATGATCCCTATTACGCACCGATCCTGGCGCCAACACCAGCACACACGGCGCAAACCAATGGTTCACTGTATCAAGCCAATACCAATCGCGAATTATTTGTCGACAGTAAAGCCGGCAGGGTGGGGGATATTTTGACGGTTGTGCTGGAAGAAAGAACCGTATCGCGTAAATCCAGCAACGTCGATGTTAATAAAAGCTCGGAAGTCTCCATTCCCGGCGCCGGCAATATATTGGGCAATCCGGTAAGTTTCAAGGGCATGAGCTTGGACACCAATTTGCGAGCTGAGCGTGAGTTCAACGGCGAGGCGGATGCGGCGCAAAGTAATAATTTGGTGGGTGATGTCACTGTGTCGGTAGTGGATGTATGGCCGAACGGGACCTTGGTAATTCGTGGCGAAAAATGGCTGACCTTAAACCGGGGCGATGAATATATCCGCGTAAGCGGTTTGGTCCGCCCGGACGATGTGCGCTCGGACAATACGGTGTTATCCACCAAAGTGGCCAATGCGCGCATTACTTATGCCGGTACCGGCACACTGGCGGACTCGCAAAGAATGGGTTGGTTGAGCCGGTTTTTCAACAGTGGTTATTGGCCGTTCTAAGCCAAGATTTGAGGTAATAAAAATGCTAAAGCACTGTTTGAGCTATTTGGTCCTGGCGATTTTTGTCGGCTGGCAGGACATAGCATCCGCTGCTCGCTTGAAGGATATTGCCGCCGTAGAAGGCGTGCGCAGTAACCAACTGATCGGTTATGGGCTTGTGGTGGGCTTGGATGGCTCGGGCGATCAAACCAACCAAGCGCCTTTTACGACCCAGTCCTTCGCTGCCATGCTCAAACAATTTGGTATTACGATTCCTGAAGGTATGCGCTTTCAGTTAAAGAATGTCGCCGCGGTAGCGATTCACGCGGAAATTCCCGCATTCGCCAAGCCCGGTCAAACCATCGATATTACGGTTTCTTCCCTTGCCAATGCCAAAAGTCTGCGCGGCGGCAGTTTATTAATGACACCCTTGCGCGGTGTTGATGGCCAGGTATATGCGCTGGCGCAAGGCAATTTAATTGTTGGTGGTTTTGGTGCGGAAGGTCGCGATGGCTCCAGGGTAACGGTAAATGTTCCCAGTGTGGGCCGTATTCCCAACGGTGCATTAGTGGAGCGTTCGGTGCCCACCAGTTTTGGCAATAATGGTCGTGTGGTTTTTAATTTGCACACTGCCGACTTCACCACGGCAAAGCGTGTGGCGCAAAGTATTAATCATTTATTAGGGCCGGATGTGGCCAGCGCTATAGACGCGGTTTCTATCTCTGTGCAGGCGCCGCAAAATCCGGCGCATCGCGTGGATTTTTTATCGCTGCTGGAGAATATCGAAGTCGAGCCGGGTGAAGTGGCGGCAAAAGTCGTGATTAACTCCCGCACAGGCACCATTGTGGTGGGCCAACATGTGCGGGTTGAGCCGGTAGCCATTACGCACGGATCGCTAACGGTGACCGTGGGTGAAAATATTCAGGTGAGCCAACCCAATGCGCTGGCGCAAGGGCAGACGGCGATTGTGCCCAATAGCCAAGTGCAGGTTACGGAAGATTCCTCGCCTATGTTCAAATTCAACCCCGGTCCGACACTCGATGAAATTGTGCGGGCGGTTAATGAAGTGGGCGCGGCGCCCGGTGATTTAATGGCAATTCTTGAGGCGCTGCGGCAATCCGGTGCGCTGAAAGCGGAAATTATGGTGATCTGATGGATGCGCACATTTCTCGCCCAACTCTGCCGACGACAGATGTTTATACAGATGTGCAGGGGTTGCAGAGCCTAAAAGCCGAAAGCAATCAGGATGTAGCGCTGAAAAAAATTGCGCAGCAGTTCGAGTCGCTGTTTCTTCACGAAATGCTCAAGACCATGCGCAAAGCGAACGAATCATTTGAAGAGGGCAGCCTATTTAGTGGCAAGGACACCCAGTTTTTTCGCGATATGTATGACCAGCAGTTATCGCTTAGCCTCGCGCAAAAAGGCACTGGTTTGGCGCAGGTTATTTATGAGCAATTAAATCGACAGTATGTGAATAATCAACAGGAAAAGCCGGAAGTGTCCGCACAGAGTTTCGCTGCACCACCGCGCACCCTGGCTTCTGCCAACTCTAAGGTTACTACCGCTAGGTCTCAGGCTCCTTCTGAGAGCCCTATCACGCAGGCGATAGAGTCCAGTAAACCGGTTGCTGAAAAAAACCTCTTTTCTAATGCGCGTGAATTTGTTGATGCGGTGCTGCCTCATGCGCGAGCAGCGGCAAGCGCTCTGGGTCTCAACCCGCTGTTTCTCACCGCTCAAGCCGCCTTAGAAACGGGCTGGGGGAAATACGTGATTCGCGACGGCTCGGGTGATAGTACGCACAACTTTTTTAATATCAAAGCGGATAGAGCATGGCAGGGGGAAAAGGCCGAGGTCAGCACCTTGGAATATCGCGCTGGTGTGCCTGTGCGGGAGCAGGCGCAATTTCGCAAATACGAGGATATGGCTGAAAGTTTTGCCGACTATGTGCGCTTTCTTCAAGACAATCCGCGCTATCAAGATGCGCTTGCCGTCGCCAATAATGACCGGGATTTTGCTTTCGGCCTGCAAAATGCAGGGTATGCCACGGACCCCGCTTACGCCGACAAAATTTTGGCGATTGTCCAGCGGTTGAGCGCCAATACGTCCGATACTGGCGCATCTTTTTGATCAGGTAGTTTTTCATGGCCAACGATTTATTGGGTGTCAGTCTCACCGGTTTAAAAGTCAGTCAAACGGCTTTGCGTACGGTCGGCCATAACATTGCTAATGCCGGCACGGAAGGCTACAGCCGCCAGCGAATCGATACCGCGACCAATCCGGCCCTGCTGAGCGGTGGCCATTACGTTGGTACCGGGGCAAACGTCAACAATATCGAACGCATCGTCAACGATTTTGTAACCGCGCAAATGCGTAGTGATGCGACTTTATTTAACGATCTGGATGCCTATTTCGAACAAATTCGTCAGCTGGACAACCTACTAGCACACGAATCCACAGGGCTGGGTGCCAGTCTCAATAGCTTTTTTTCGTCCATGCAAAATGGTGCGGACGATCCTACATCCCTTGCCGCTCGGCAATTGGTGATCAGCGAAGCCAGCAATCTTGCCGATCGCTTTAATACCCTCCACCAGCGTTTGCAGGATATTGGTAAAAGTACCGAAAGCGGCATGGCGGTGGCGGTCAGTCATATCAATACGCTGGCCGATAATATCGCCCGTTTAAACCTGCAAATTAGCCATGCCAATGGTGCCGGCGGAGGCGCCTCGCCCAATGATTTATTGGATCAGCGGGATCTCGCCTTAAAAGAATTGGCCACTTTGGTATCCGTGCAGATCTTTGATCAGGGTAACGGCCAGTTAAATGTCAGTATTGGCAACGGACAGAGCTTGGTGCTGGGAGATAAAGCCAGCAAGCTTGAATTCACTGAGAGTGCAAGCAACCCGGCGACTAAAGCCGTGGTTTTTTTTGATGGTACGCGCCGCCAGGATATTACGGACAATTTAAAAGGCGGAACCCTGGGCGGATTGGTGCGCTTTCGCGACGAAGCGTTATCGTCAATTTATAATCAGCTCGGTGGTGTTGCCGTAACCATGGCGGACGCCTACAACAAAATTCATCAGCAAGGCGTGGATTTAGATGGCCAGTTTGGTGGCAATTTTTTCTACGATATTAATGATGCCGACATAGCCCGCAGCCGGGTGATTGGCAATGGCAATAATGCCAACCCACCGGATCGTCAACTGGCTCTCTACATCAGTGACACTGCACGGATCACCAATAGCGATTACGAGGTCACCTTGCAGCAGGGGTTTTATCGTATACAGCGTTTGGATGACGGCGCAGAAGTGGCCAGCGGGATGCTCAGTGGCACATTGCCGATGAGTATTACGTTTGACGGTGTAGAGTTGGAGTTGCAGCGCGGCTCGTTTCAAAGTGGCGATAAATTTTTGCTGCAGCCCTTGCGCAATGCCAGTGCGGATTTTTCTGCCTCGGTTGGCTCCCCGAGAGATATTGCGTTTTCCAGTCCATTAGTGACCGATGCTGACTTGGGCAATCGTGGAACCGGCAAAATCAGCGCCGGCGAAATTCTCTCGCTCAAAGACGCAAACGGCAATCCTTTGCCACTGTTTGCGGAAGCCGGCACCATGTCGCCGCCGTTGGTGGTGGTATTTAATACCCCGTATTCCTACGATATTTTGGACAACAGCGACCCCGGCAATCCAGTTCAGTTAAACCCGCCGATTCGTGATCAGCGTTATGTTCCCGGCGTAACGCAGAATTTATTTCCACAAAACGCCGGCGGCACCTTGGTGACAACCAATGGTCATTTAATGGGCCTACCGGAAGGTCGCACACCGGTCACCCAGGCGGCACTTCTGCCGGGCGGACAAGCGCCGGATTTCACCAGTAGTGACTTCAGTGGAGCGCCATTTTCCTTTGAGATTTCCGTTGCCGGAACACCCAGTGGTGCGCGCGATGGCAATTTCACCATTACGGTTGATGGCGATGGCATAACGGATAATCAAAGCTTGCTGACGCATCTGAATGCACAGCTTGCTGGTACCGATGTGTCGGCTTATATCGCGGATGATGGCAGCTTGGCTTTCCGTTTGCGCACACCTGGTTACGGCAATCTCAGTTTGGCAAACTTTTCCGGCAATACAACAGGTGCCGAAAATTTGTTGGGAATTGACCCAGGATTATCCTTTACCACTTTAGCCAATGAAGACGGTATTGCCGGCGTAGGCGCGCTTAATAACGGCTACCCGGCGGAAATGATTACCATCACCCGTCCAGCCACTGGGCCGGGCGGCAAGCCGGTGAGTGTGAACCTCTACACCACGCAAAATGCATCGGCTAAGGAATTAGCCAGTCAACTGAGCAGCCAGGCGGGGGTGGAGGCCAATGCGTTTAACTATCTGGAAATATCGGATCTGCAAATCACCCGCAGTGCGCCTTTGCAAATTCAGCTCAATGGCGAGGATTTACTCGAATATTCCATAGATTCCACAACCGGCGCACCGGGGTTGAGTGCGGGGGTGCCCGATCCTGTCAATGACCCGGATGCCTTTTACGACTATGTTGCCGGTCGCATTAACAGCAATGCCAATCTGCAAAAAATCGGCGTTTATGCCGTTGCGGGTGAAAACGCCTTAACCGGTGCCCGTGAGTTACGGGTATCTGGCAGCGAGGGCGACGACTTTAAGGTGGCCCTTACCGCCGGAGCGGGCGAAAGTATCGACATTAGTGACGGCGAGCGCAGCCCCGTGGTGTTAAGCGGAGGAGGGAACAGCATTCGCTCGCAGATAATGGTGGGCGGTCGGTTAGACGTTACGCTGGACGACGATATCCAATTGGGTTCTTTCCCGCCAGACAGTATGATTTTTGGTGATACCCGCACGGCGGGTTTTGCTTTACCCAATTATTTAGGTATTCAAGCCACCATCAGCGGCACTCCGCAAGTAGGGGATCGGTTTACCTTGGATTTCAACAGCGACGGGGTGATGGATAATCGCAATGCGTTAAATTTGGTGAATTTACAGCAAAACAAAAACACCGATGGTAGCGGCCTCACCCTCGGTCAAATGTACGGCGCCTTAGTGGAGCGTGTGGGTATCGAAACCAGCTCAACCAAAATGAACCGGCAAGCAGCGGAACGGGTCTTGCAACAAACAACCGAACTGCGCAATTCCATTTCTGGCGTTAACCTGGATGAAGAGGCGGCGGACTTAATCCGTTTCGAGCAATTGTTTTCCGCCAACGCTCAGGTGATTTCGGTGGCCAGAGATATTTTTGACAGACTGATCAGCGCGTTTTAACCGCTATTGATTAGCACCAGTATTCATTAGGTAATCGTATGAGAGTGTCATCCCTACAAATTTTTAATATCGCCCGCACCAGCATGGCGGAAGCGAATAAGGAGATGATGAAAACTCAGGAGCAGATGTCCACGAACAAACGCGTGCTAACCCCGGCGGACGACCCTGTCGCCTACACCAAAATATTGCAACTGACGGATGAACTGGGAAACATCGACCAGTATCTAAAAAACATCGATATTGCAGAAAACAATCTCAATATGGAAGAAGCCGTTCTCGGCAGTGTCGTAAGCGTGATTCAGAATATGCAGGAGCTCGCGGTGGCTGCGGGTAATACGGCCACGCTCACCGAAAGCGATTACCGCTCTATGGCCGAAGCCGTGTCGACACGCATAGATGAATTGATAAGCCTGATGAACACCCGCAATGCCAACGGGGATTATATTTTTGGTGGTTACAAAAGTGCGGGCCAGCCTTTTAACGGTGATGCCTTCAGCGGCTTTCAGTATCAGGGTGACGATGGTCAGCAATTTATTAAAATTGCCAACAACACCAACATTGCCGCGACGGACTCCGGTAAAACTGCGTTTTTAGACGTGCAAAGCGCTAACAAAACCATGTCCACCCTTGCCAGCCCTGCTAACACAGCAAACCCGCCGGCGCGCATCAGCCTTGGGGAAGTGGTGAATCAGCAAGCCTATGACGACTTTTACCCGGAAGACATGGTGATTTCCTTCAACGCCGACAGCAATATTAATCCGCCGGGTAAAAACTTTACCGCCACCGAACGCTCCACCGGCCGCGTCATTGTCGCGAATCAGCCGTACAACCCCGGCCACGCGATCGAGCTAAAAGGTGTAAGCGTAAAAATTACCGGTAGCCCCGCATCCGGCTCCCCAGCCGTTGCCGCCACAAAATTTTTTGGCGAAGATTTACCCCAGGCATTTCCAGCGGACTTTACCGCGCCCAACAATACCTCGTTTAGCATAAGCGTCGGTGGCCGCACGGAAGGCTTAGTGCTGGATACCAATATCACCAGCACCGCAGACTTGGCGGCAAACCTTAATAATGTCACCAACGGCAATGCTGCGCGCCTGGCAAACTTGGGAATCACTGTGGACAACAATGGCTTGCGTATGGCCAGTGGAGTGAATATCACCATCGCCAGTGGCGCCCCAGCAATCGACGCGGTGCTCGGCATTAATGCCACTGCTGGCAGCCAATCCACCAACGGCCAAGCTGCCAGTGCTGGAGATCGTTTTTTTATTGAATCCACGGAAAAACAGGGCATTCTCACTACGCTTGCGCGCTTTAAAAATGCCATGGAAAACTTCGATGGCAGCGATGAAGGCAAACGCCTTATTGCCGATGTGGTCGCCGCGACGCTCAGCAATCTCGGCAATGGTCTTAACAGCGTGATCGATGTACAGACTAAAATCGGCGCACGGGTAAATTCACTGGAGGCAACCCGCGATCTACACCTGGATACCCAAATCGTCAGCAAGGAAGTTATGACCAAACTCAGCGCCGTCGACTACGCGGAAGCCGCCACACGCTTAGCTCAACAATCTCTCATCCTAAAGGCCGCACAACAATCGTTTCTCCAGGTTAGCCAGTTGAGTTTGTTTGATCGCATGTAATTCCACCGCGACCAACATAACTCTCAGTTCTCTCACCCGTTCCACACATCCGTCATCGCTCGTTTACGAGGGTGGCGGATCTTAACATTTAGCGAATGTCACCGTGTGATCGGTAGGTCAGAAAAGGCAAAGCCGCCTTCCGACGTGCGATCCTCAAGAACGGCACATTAGCTTTCAAGAGCCTGAATTCTCACCGACGCTCGCAGTGAATTTACGCGGCGTCTGTCGGAAGGCGGCTTTGCCTTTTCCGACGAGCGATGTAATCCGCCTTAGCGACCTTAAACGATGTTTATGAATAAGCGGCAATAAACTGTCTCTCAGGCCTGCAATCTATTGCCGCTTTCCTAAAAAAATCATCACTAAACACTGAAAACACGGCAAAAACTCCGCTTTTTAGGGTTGGCACAGCGGTTGCAATATCGCATTCAGTTAAGCGTTCTTATCGATTACAAAAATGTTTTTTGCAATTGTTAAAGCCGCAGCAATTCCGACAGATCTTTGCGCGATGTTTGGCGCAGTTGCTTAAGGCGAAGACTGGTCCGGTTGTATTTTAGGTAACAGGAGATGAGCTATGCCTCTAGTCATTAATACCAACATTTCGTCATTGAATGCGCAGCGACAGTTGGTGAATTCCGGTAATGAATTGTCTACAGCAATGGAGCGTTTGTCTTCAGGCAAGCGCATCAACACCGCTGCCGATGACGCCGCAGGCCTGGCCATTTCCAACCGTATGACCTCGCAAATTCGCGGCTTAAATCAGGCCGTGAGAAATGCCAACGATGGTATCTCCCTAATCCAAACCGCCGAAGGCGCGCTGGATGAAACCACCAATATCCTGCAGCGTATGCGCGAGCTGGCCATTCAGTCCGCCAACGGTATTTACGACGACGACAACCGAGCAACCCTGGACGCGGAAGTGCAGCAGTTAATTCAAGAGCTGGACCGCATCGCCAAAACCACCACCTTTAATGGACAGCCTTTGTTGGATGGCAGCATGGGCGATGTGGATTTACAGGTGGGCGCGCAGGCTAATCAAACCATTCGCCTTAAAATTCAAGCGATGGATGCCAAAACCTTGGGCATGGGATCGGTGTCGGTGGATATGTTGGGTGCGTCAGTGACAGACGACCTGGCGAATTTGGTGCTCAACGATACCGACATATTAATTAACGGCCAATCCATTGGGCGGTTTGATGGGACACAAGACGATACGTTTCAAACACTGATCGACAATATTAATAAAAACGTTCGCGGTGTTGAGGCATCTGGCTATACCGCGCTGCAATCCACTTCGGTGGGTGATGGTGTTTTGGAAAATGGTAATAAATTAGAAATCACCCTGGAGTCGGCGGATGGTAGTGGTGTTACCGTATTTAACATCACGGATACCAAAAGCATGAAGGAGCTGGTTGAGAAGATAAATACGGTAACAGGCGGTATTGTCAGTGCTGATACCGATAGCAATGGACGGTTAAATATTTCAAATAATACCGGCGCTACCATCAAGGTTCAGGCAGTGGGGCCGACGGGCTCTGACGCGGATGAGGTTTCTCAATTAGTGGCACAATCTACGGGATTTAATCTCTTTGACGCTTCAGCGGCGCTAGGTGCAAAAAGTGCAACTGACTCAGCAACAGGCCAGGTTATTCTGACCTCTCAACACGGCGACCCCATTACCATAGCACTCGGCGCGACCGGCGATATTGGTAAGTTGCAACAGCTTGGATTTAGGGAAAGTACGGATCCTGGCGTGGTAAAAGGCGTGGGGATTTCCGCAGCGGATACTCCGTGGAGTGTCGGCGATTTGACGCTCAATGGCGTCGCCATAGATAACAGCAACACCGACAGCCTGCAAGGCAAAGTGAATGCGATAAATCGCCAGAGCGCGGATACGGGAGTGGTGGCTGCAGCGTTTTCCAGCGTATCCATTCGCAATATTGATATGTCGGCGTGGGACGACTCAGCGGCCACCATTGGCATTAACGGAGTTGAGGTTAATCTTGGTAGCCCAGCTTTGCCCACGCCGCCAACTATGTCGGATTTGGTTGATGCGTTTAATGCAAAAACAGATGCGACGGGTGTATCCGCGCATTTATTAGGCGATCGGGTTGTTCTTGAATCTGACCAAGGTGCGATCAATATTGGTATCGCCACGGGCGGCGACATTTTCGGGGCTGCTTTTGATACGACTGAATTTATCAGCTATATCGGAGAGGATGCGGACGCTAATGGCGTAGCGGATGCTGTCACTGTTGGTATGCCTGGCGCAGGCAGTGTGACCGTCTCTGCAGGCCTAAAACTCACCAGCACCACCGGCCAACCCATCAGCATTGACCTGGGTCCTAATGCCGATCCCGCGACGCTCGGCTTACTGGAGGCCAATTCCACGGCTGAAGGCCGCTTTGGCACAGCCATTGCCAGCGTGAGCATCGATACCGCTGCAAAAGCCCAAAAAGCCATAGGTGTAATTGATAAATCCCTGGAAACGATCAACAACATACGCTCCCAACTGGGTGCCGCCAATAACCGCCTGGATTTCACCATCAATAACTTGATGTCGGTAACGGAAAACACCGCAGCGGCGCGCTCGCGCATTATGGACGCGGATTTTGCGGCAGAAACCGCCGCCCTCAGCCGGGCTCAGGTATTGCAACAAGCCTCCCAAGCCATGCTCGCCCAGGCCAACGCCCAATCGCAGCAAGTGTTGCAGTTGTTGCAAGGCTAAACTCTCCCTAAAAATAAAAGCCCGGAGGCCGCAAGGTCTCCGGGCTTTTTTATTTCTTATCTGGACGCATACAGGCGTCTTTATGCCTTTTGTTAATGCTTCTGAACTAGGTTCTCAAAAAAAACAGTAAGAAAGTACTAAAGAAAGTGTGACGTGGGCCGAAAAGCAGTGCAGAAGCGCTCTTTGAGCTTCGCCTGCAGGCTAAATTGAGATGGCTTGCAAGCAATCTGACAGTAACCCAGTTAGGAGGCTTACATGCCACTGTATATCAATACCAACGTATCTTCGCTCAATGCCCAGCGCCAATTGATGACCTCTGGCCAGGAGCTGGATAAAGCCATGACCCGTTTGTCATCCGGTATGCGGATTAACTCCGCCGCCGACGATGCCGCCGGTCTGGCCATTTCCAACCGCCAAACCTCGCAGATTCGCGGTCTCGACCAAGCCGTGCGTAACGCTAATGACGGTATCTCCCTGATTCAAACCGCCGAAGGGGCTTTGTCCGAAAGTACCAACATTCTCCAGCGTATGCGCGAACTGGCGATTCAGTCTGCGAACGGTATCTACGGTGACGACAACCGCGCCGCTCTGGATGCGGAAGTTCAGCAGCTGGTTTCCGAGCTGGATCGAATTTCCCAAACCACCACCTTTAACGGCCGCACCATCTTCGACGGCTCAATGAA
>CAYTQQ010000067.1:0-7101 GCA_964440135.1 uncultured Cellvibrionaceae bacterium
GCGTACAAGCCAAACTCGACAACCCCGCCTTTGCCGATAAAGCACCGGCGGATGTGGTGCAAAAGGAGCGGGATAAGGTAGAGGAAGCGCGGGAGAAGCTGGCCAAGTTAGAGGAGCAAGCCGGGAGGATTGCGGCGCTTTGATGCGGGTTTTGAAGGTGTTTTAGTGAGCCCGGGCCGCTGGCCCGCACACGAACCACCTTCTCTCCCATTTGAAATTGCTTAGAGCGAAGATCCATTCATCATCCAGGCAATTTCAGCCCCTACTGGGGTGGGTATGTGATTTAAATGCTATGGCACCCAACGGCGTTGTCATAGTGATTCCAGCCCTACTTTGTCTGGCCTATGTGTCAGTTGAATGCCGTGATATAACTGCCAGCCCCTTTGCCAGGTAAACGGCTCTCCCGCTCTCAGACTACTACGAGCTGATCCGACTTCTGGAAATTCATCATTTATCGCCAGCTACCGCCTTTTGCCATAACGTACTCGTTAATTACGTAGCGCCAAGGTATTACTAATGGCGTTAAAACAACTCCCATAGCGCACGCAAATGTTGTACCAGCCGAGTATTCGTCCATACTTCCGTTCAAATAGGCTGGAAGCGAGAAAGCCAATAACCATAGAGACTTCCAAAGCAACTCGAAAATAAGAATCGGTAGTAACTTTAGTGGATAGCGCAAACCGAGTAACGCTAAAACACTAAAACTAACGAGAATAGCGCCCACTACAGTGTGTGAATCCGCTGTCTTTCCGACACTGGAAAATACATCAGGCCAAACAGATAAAATAAGACCTACTGCTATCAATAAGTACATCGCACGAAGTAGATTTAAACGAAATACGCTTACCATCATGAATAAAATCCCTCTGTGATTTGAACTACTTAACGCTCGGCGGCTTGGAGTTACTTGGTAGAAAATGTGCTTTATCTCTGCGGGAAATTTAATGTGGAGATATAGTCGCTGCCTGAAAGGGCTAGTGGCCATATTAAAAGCCATTTTGCGCGGCTTATTCGCAACGGCTTGGCTAAAAAATTCAGGAAATTCTTCATTGGCGAGACCTGTAATTTTTGATGGCGCGAAATTCCCGATTATATAATGCAGTATCTCCGTGTCCGAGCTTATGGTGATGCGCAATTTCATGTGCAATCGTTTGAATAAAATTCTCGATGCTTGTTAAGACCAAGCTAAAGCCCCTATCCGAACCGTACTTCATCTCCAATAAACCACCGACAGCCATGTCAGGTAATCCCCCCATTTTTAACTGGTAGTCTTTATATCGAACTCTATTGGTTCGTACCATGGTCGGCATTTTACATTTTTGCGGTCATGTAGAGCGTACAGAGGGGTGGCAAGACTGTCATCCTCGCGAAAGCGGGGATCCATATTTTCGAATCTTCAAAAAGAGTGGACTCCCGCTGCGTGAGAATAACGGTAATCGGTGGCAACAAAATTTCAAATGCTCTGATCCCTTGATTTAATCAACAAATTCCAACGTGCGGAATTACCGCATCGGGCTCTTCCGTTATATCTTTGCCCGTGTACACCACAGACCCCATCAACAGTACCAATCCACCACGATATTGCGCTTGCACACGTTCGGCGGCTTAATTTGATACCGTCTTAACATGTCTTTTAATTCACCCCAAGTGTAGCTCTGCCGCTGACTGCGGCGATTTAGCCATTTATACAGCCGTTCCACCACCGAACCATAGACTTTCCAAACACCGCGACTGTTGTCCGGTAGTGCGAAGTAGTTTATGAATTCCACGAGTTTTCGCCTGAGTTCCGGCATCATTTCTCTGAGCTTTTATCCAAGGCTTGCAGCCAATAATTCCTGCGTATAAGCCTGCTGGGGTTGGTGTAGTATTTTTTCTGCCGCGCCACTTTCCACAATTTTTCCGTCGCGCATGACCAACACATAATGACTCAGCGCGCGAATCACTTTGAGGTCGTGGCTGATCAATACGTAGGAGAGCTGATAGCGGGCTTGCAGGTCTCGTAGCAAGTCGATGACTTGCACTTGCACCGCCCTATCCAGTGCGGATGTGGGTTCGTCGAGGAAAATCAATTCGGGATTGAGCACGAGGGCGCGGGCGATGGCGATACGTTGACGCTGACCGCCGGAGAATTCATGGGGATAACGGTGGCGAGTTTGTGGATCTATGCCCACCTCCTCCAGTGCGTTAATCACCGCCTGCTCCATTTCTTCTGCGGTTTTTTCGGTGTGGATTTCCAAACCTTCGGCAACGATTTGCTGCACAGTCATGCGCGGGCTGAGGCTGGCAAACGGATCTTGAAAAACCACTTGCATACGGCTGCGCAAAGGGCGCAATTGAGTTTGCGACAATCCCTGAATGGGTCGGTCATTTAATACTATTTCGCCGCTGCTGCTCTGCAGGCGCAGCAGCGCCATGGCGAGGGTGGATTTACCGGAGCCACTCTCGCCTACAACGCCAAGCGTTGTTCCTCTCTCCACGCGAATATTGGCGGCATCCACCGCAGTGAGAAATTTCCGCGGCGCACGAAAAAAGGGTTTTTCCAAGGGAAATTTTACGGTGAGTTGTTCGGCGCGCAGCAAAAGCGACGCCTCTGTTTCCGCCAGCAGGGGCTCGCCACGCGGTTCACTGTCGAGCAGGTGCCGGGTGTATTCGTGTTGCGGATTGGCGAACAGCGCCTCACACGGACTTTGCTCCACCAATTCGCCGCGCCGCATCACCGCCACGCGATCACTGAAATGGCGCACTACTCCCAGATCGTGGGTAATTAACAGCATGGCCATGCCAAGTTCGCGCTGGAGGTCACGCAATAATTCCATAATCTGCCGCTGTACGGTGACATCCAGGGCGGTTGTGGGCTCGTCGGCAATCAGCAGCTCCGGTTTGTTCGCCAGCGCCATGGCAATCATTACGCGCTGACGCTGACCACCGGAGAGCTGATGGGGATAAGCCTTCAATTTGCTTGCAGGATCGGGAATTTGCACTCGGTGTAGTTGTTCCAGCACCGCCTCGCGCAGTTTGTCGCCGCGCAAATCCCGGTGCAAGCGCAAGACTTCACCAATTTGTTTTTCCACTGTGTGCAGCGGGTTGAGCGCGGTCATGGGCTCCTGGAAAATCATGCCGATACGATTGCCGCGCAGCTTATTCATTTCCCGTTCGCCCAGCGCTAATAAATTCTCGCCGGCAAACAGGATGCGGCTTTCCACTGGGTGCCAAGCGTGGGGATACGGCAGCAATTGCATAATGGCGTGGGCGGTGACAGATTTACCGGAGCCGGATTCGCCGACCAGCGCCAGGGTTTCGCCTTTTTCCAGGGTAAATTCCACATCGCGCACTACGGTTTGCGCCTGTTCACCACGGCCAAAATTCACCGCAAGATGCTCTACCTGCAGGAGCGGATAATTGGTTAGAGGGTGGTCGGGCAAAGGATGGTCGGGCAAAGGATGGTTAGACATAAGTGCTTATCCCTTGTGGATCAGGCGCGGGTCCAGCGCATCGCGGACACCTTCACCAATAAAAACCAGCAGCGTCAGCATCAGCGATAAAACGCCAAAGGCGCTGAGTGCCAACCAGGGTGCATGCAAATTGTTTTTGCCTTGGGCCACCAACTCGCCCAGCGAAGCTGAGCCCGGCGGCAGACCAAAACCGAGAAAATCCAACGACGTAAGCGTGGCTATGGCACCGGTCAATAAAAACGGCAAAAAAGTCAGAGTCGCCACCATGGCATTGGGCAAAATATGCCGCAACATAATGCGTGCGTTACTCACCCCCAGCGCACGGGCCGCGCGCACATATTCTAAGTTGCGGCCGCGCAAAAATTCTGCGCGCACCACATCCACCAGGGACGTCCAGCTAAATAACAGCATAATGCCCAACAACCACCAAAAGCTGGGGGTAATAATACTGGCGAGAATAATCAATAAAAAAAGTACCGGCAGGGAGCTCCAAATCTCCAAAAATCTTTGCCCCAATAAATCCACCTTACCGCCGTAATATCCTTGCAATGCGCCCACCAAAACGCCCACCACAGCGCTGCCGATGGTGAGGCAAAGGGCAAATAATACGGAAATTCGAAAGCCATAGACCACGCGTGCGAATACATCCCGCGCCTGATCATCTGTACCCAGCCAGTGATCGGTAGAAGGCGGTGTCGGCGGCGGCCCTGGCAAATTATTGATATGGGTTTGATAGCTGTAAGGCACTACCGGCCACAGAATCCAGCCATCGCTTTCGATCTGCTCTATAAGCCAAGGATCGTGATAATCCGCGCTGGTGGCAAAGTCGCCACCCAGGTCTGTCTCCATATAGTCGACAAAAACCGGGAAGAACCACTCGCCCTGAGAGCGAATTATTAAGGGGCGGTCATTGGCGATGAATTCGGCTCCCAGCGATAGGATAAAGATCACCAAAAAAACCCACAGACTCCACCAGGCTCGGCGGTTGCTGCGAAAAGTGGCCAAGCGCCGTTGATTGATTGGGCTGAGTTTCATCGCCACTCAATGCTCCCGACTTTGAAAATCGATGCGCGGATCCACCAGCACATACACCACATCGGAAATCAATTTCATCACCAAACCGATCAGGGTAAAGATAAATAAGGTACCGAAAAATACCGGATAGTCGCGATTGACCACGGCTTCAAATCCCAGCAAGCCGAGACCGTCTAGGGAGAAAATCACTTCAATCAGCAGGGAGCCGGCAAAAAACAAGCTAATAAATGCCGCCGGAAAGCCGGCAATAATAATCAACATCGCATTGCGGAAAACGTGGCCGTACAACACGCGCCGTTCATCCAGGCCTTTGGCACGGGCCGTTACTACGTACTGCTTGTTGATTTCATCGAGAAAAGAATTTTTGGTGAGCATGGTCAGAGTGGCAAAACCACTGATGGTATAGGCGGTGAGCGGCAAGGCCAAATGCCAAAAATAATCGACGATTTTGCCGAACAAGCTCAACTCATCGAAATTGGGCGAGGTCAATCCGCGTAACGGAAACCAACTGAAGTAGGTACCGCCGGCAAACAATACGATCAACATAATCGCGAGCAAAAAGCCCGGTATGGCGTAAAGCATCACGATAATGGAGCTGCTGGCGACATCAAACCGGCTGCCGTGACGCACGGCTTTGCGGATGCCTAACGGAATGGAAATTAAGTAAATCAGCAGTGTGCTCCACAACCCTAAGGAAATGGATACGGGCATTTTTTCCACAATTAAGTCGAGCACTGTGGCGTTGCGGTAAAAGCTTTCACCAAAGTCGAACTGAGCATAGTTGGTGAGCATGTCCCAAAAGCGCTCGTGGGTGGGTTTATCGAAGCCGTACATGGCTTCGATGCGCTCGATGATGTCTGGTGGTAAACCGCGTACACCGTAGCGGTTCTCGCCCAACTCGCTACCGCCGCCGGCGATGCGCGAGGTTGCCGAATCACCGCCGTGGCCCTGCATGCGGTAGATCATCTGCTCAACGGGACCGCCCGGCGCCACCTGCACCACGGCGAAGTTAATGACCAAAATCCCCAGTAAGGTGGGGATCATCAAGGCCAAGCGGCGAAGAATATAACTGCCCATAGGTGGCGGCTTTATTCTGCTTTGACAGAACGTCGATTTTGTAAACGGCGCTCTTTTGCCGGATCAATCCACCAGGTCATCAAGGTGGTGGAAAATGTCAGGTCATACCTTGGGGCTGTATCCGGCTGGCCAAATTTATTCCAGTACACCAAACGGTGATCCAATATGGTGTATTGCGGAACGACGTAATGGTTGTGCATCAATACACGATCCAGGGCGCGGGTGCGCGCCACCAGCTCTTCCCGGTCCGGCGCGTTGATAACCTGCTCCACCAACTGATCGATCACCGGATTTTTAATACCAGAATAATTGCGCGAACCTTCCGTGTCCGCCGCGCTGGATGACCAATAATCGCGCTGCTCGTTACCCGGCGATTGGGATTGCGACAGGACCAAAGTGGTGACATCAAAATCGTAGCTCTGTACGCGATTCACATATTGAGAGGTATCCACCATCCGCAAAGTAGCGGCTATACCCAGGCGACTGAGGTTTTGAATATAGGGGTTGATGATGCGCTCCGACGAGCTGTCGTAAGCGATATATTCAATGGTCACCGGCTTTTTGGTTTTTGGGTTGATCAGCTTTCCATCTTTTACAGTAAAACCGGCCTCTTTAAGCAGCTGCTGCGCTTTGCGCAAATTATTACGATTGTTGCCGCTGCCATCGGTTGTGGGATTCACATAGGCTTCGCTGAACACCGAGTCCGGCACCTTCCCTTTAAATGGCTTTAATATTTCCAGCTCACGCCCCTGGGGTACGCCGCCGGATGCAAGGTCAGAATTAAAGAAAAAGCTGTCGGTGCGGGTATAGCTGTCGTGGAATAAATTGCGGTTGGACCATTCGAAATCAAACGCGTAGTTCAAGGCTTGGCGGAATTTGATGTCGTCAAACGGTGAGCGACGCAGATTCATAACAAATGCCTGCATACCGCGTGGACTGTAATCGTGAATTTCTTTTTTCACCAAGTCACCACGGCGCACCGCCGGCGTGTCGTAGCTGGTGGCCCAAACACGCGCAATGCGCTCGCGGCGCAAATCGTACTGGCCGGCTTTCAGCGCCTCTACCGCCACGGTTTCGTCGCGGTAATACTCCACCTGAAAACGATCGAAGTTGTACATGCCTTTATTGACTGGCAAATCTTGCCCCCAATAATCCGCCACGCGCTCATAGGTAATCGAGCGTCCCGCGTCAAAGCTGGCGACTTTATAGGGACCGCTGCCCAAGGGGATTTCCAGGCTGGTTTGATCGAAGGCTTTGTCTTTCCAATAATGCGCGGGTAATACCGGGAGTTGCCCCACAATTAACGGCAGCTCTTTGTTGGTGGAGTCCTTGAAGGAAAACTTGACCCGCTGTTTATCCAGCGCTTCCACTTTGGCCACGTCGGCATAGTAATAAGCGTAAGTCGGCGCGCCTTTTTCGATCAACAGGTTATAGGTAAACACCACGTCATCTGCCGTCATGGGTTTGCCGTCGTGAAAACGTGCCTTGGGATGAATGTGGTAGATCACCCAGCCGCTGCGGTCTTCCGGGTATTCGA
>CAYTQQ010000067.1:7201-11616 GCA_964440135.1 uncultured Cellvibrionaceae bacterium
GCCTTGGGATGAATGTGGTAGATCACCCAGCCGCTGCGGTCTTCCGGGTATTCGATCCACTCGGCGACACGCCCATATTGGGTAAAAGGTTCGTCGTCGGAGGAGGTGGTCAGGGTTTCGTAAATCAACCCTATATCGCTGGCCGCTGTGCCACGGGTGATAAACGGGTTAAGGCTGTCAAAGGTGCCCAGGGCATAATCCCGGAAGGTGCCGCCTTTTAAGGCCTTGGGTGAGACGTAATCAAAATGTTTGAAATCGGCGGGGTATTTAATGTCGCCGTGCATGGCGATGGCGTGGGACTTGATAATCTTTTTCGCCTCGCTGGCGGCGGGCTTTTCGGCCTCGGCGGCATGCACTGCAAGGCTGAAAAGACTGACGGCAATGGCGGTCAGGAGAGTGTACAGGGAGTGGCGAAGTCTGGGGCTCTGAGGGCGCATCGTTGTCCTGTCTTATCGTTAGAGTTGAGATTTTCTCTGGACCGGTACAAAAGCAATAAGTTTTCCTTTCCTCGTTCGTCCCTTGTCTAACTCTTTTGTGGGCTACCGTTTCAGAGCTGCACCCATGGGTGCAGCTCTTACGCTTAGTGCGTTCATTAGCCGCTAGACCGCCAGATAGTGGGCCGACTATACCCCAAGCGACGTCTCTGGGGCACCCGCCGATGCCGATACCGGCGTGGGGTCAACCAGTACAACGGCGCAGCAACTGTTGTAAGTGAAGGGTGACTTCGCGGATGCTTTCGTTGAGTTCGTACATCAGCAAATCAAACCCCTCCCCTAGCGCCCCGCTCTGCGCTTCGGCGAGCAGTTCGCTCAATTGATCTTCGGTCGCCAAGCGTTGACGCAAAGTGGTTTCGCTGCTTTTTTCGCCGGAGAAAAGCGCGGAGATGCGGTGCAGCAGCTTTTCCGTGCTTTCGGCATCCGGGTCCGGCGCTGAGGGCATATCGTCCAGTGCGCGAATGGCCTGCTGTAAATCGGTGGTGACCATCTCGCGCCGGTCGGCAAGCTGTTCGAGCTCGTGCTCCATGCCGGTGCCATCGAGAAAGTGCGCAGCGTCGCGCAGCAGGTCGGCGCTCTTTTCTGTCGCCACTAATAAATCGTTGAGCGCCACCTGTTGATCGGTGCGAATAAGGTTCATGCGGCTGTGGTCTCCCGGTCGATGTGGGCGGACGCGCGCGGCACTTCTGCGGCGCTCCGTCCCGTTGCAGTGGAGTCTATATCCTGGCCCGATTCCGGCACTTCGGCAAATACTTCCAACGCATCGTGCAGCACCTCAAAGACCGCCGGGGTAAAACCGGCAGGCTCACCATCGGCGTGGATTTCATGCGGGCGAGTGGTTTTGACGACGATTCGCTGACCTATGGCGGTAAACGTTCGCGCCACCAAGCGCTGGCGACCACCGCGTAACAGGGGTGCCAACCACAACAACTCCCATATCGATTGCGGTTTAAGGCTGAAAAGATACAGCTCCCCGCTGTCGATTTCGGCGCGCTCATCCACCACGTTGCCACCTCCGTAAAAGCGCCCATTGCCCACCGCCAGATGAATACTCCGCTGACGGTAGGGGCGGCCATCCACCTGCACTAACACCCGGAACGCCTGCTTGTACGACAGGGCGCGGAAAAAGGCTTGCAGATAGCTGAACACCCCCAAGCGTTTTTTGATTTCGGGGGTGAGCTCGTAGGTGATATGCACACCCAGCCCAACATGGGCGACGTTGAAGAAGTAGCGGCCATTGACTGAGCCCAGATCGATACGGCGGCGACGGTTGGCGATGATCAGGCGAAAAACGTCGCTCATCTGCTCCGGCAGCCCGATGGAGCGGGCCAAATCATTCGCCGTCCCTAACGGCAGCACGGCAAAGGGTTTGCCGCACTCGCGCAGTGCCGGCGCTGCTGCACTGATGGTACCGTCGCCGCCGCCCAGCATATAAAACTCGACGCGGTCGCGGTATTCGCGAATCAGCTGATTCATATGTTCTGCGCTGGTGGGCTGCTGTTGAATGACCTCTACGCCGGCATCCGCCAACAGCTTCAACCCCTCCTGCAGATCCTCATCGGCACCGCGGCGGCTGTTGGGGTTTACTAACAGCAATGCTCTTCTACTGTGAGGTTGCACCGCCGATTCATCTGAATTCATTCGCTGCCCCTTCCTCTTTTTTGACCTCTTCCGCCACCTCGGGGATGGTCAGCAACCCGCGCGCCAAGATCAAAGTAACCAATGCGCAGCAGGTGCCAAAGGCCCAACCTCCCAGTACATCTGTCGGCCAGTGTACGCCGAGATACACTCGGCTCACCCCCACCAGTGCCGTCGTCAGCGCGGCGGTAGAGAGCACAAAGAGCTTCAGCCGCCGGCGCCGCTGGAATAACGCCAGCAGGCTGCCCAGGGTGAAATAGGTCGCCGCCGCGTGCATGGAGTGGCCGCTGGGAAAACTCGCGGTGTACACGTGTTGACCGTGGGGCACCAAGTCTGGACGGCTGCGATCTATGGCTGCTTTCAATCCGGAACTCAGCAGCAAAGCCACCAGGGTACTGCCTACGACTATGGCGGCGGCCGCGCGCTGGCGCCGAAAAATCAGAAATCCGCCGATCGCCAGAGTCAATAGGCTGAGTACGGGAAACCCGCCCAGGGCGGTGAAGTCGCGGCCCATTTCCTCCACCCAGTGGGGTCCTATGGCATCGGCCGCGTTCGCCGGGCTGCGCAAGGCTAAAATCAGCGACCGATCAAACTCGGCAGTGGCGCCCGCGCGGAACAGATCGAGTATCAACACCACAGCGAAACTTACGCATATCACTGCAATTGTTACAAAAAGAAAACGCACTTCCAGACTACAAAGGTGGCGCTTTAGACGCTGTGAATGGCTTGGTGCACTCATGATTTCTTCGACTCTTCCGGCTTTTGTTCTGGCTTTTTTTCTGACTTTTGTTCTAACTCTAACGCTGGCCCTGGCTGTGGCTCTTCCGGCTTTATTAGCGGATCTGCCGGCGGCGCAACGCCACCAGCCGAAGATTGTTTGCTCAAATCATGCCAGCCGCTCTCATCATGCCATTCGTCCAGGGTTATCACTGCCGGGCTTTGGTAGACCCGCTGCAGGTGCTCCACCGGCACACTCATGGGGCCGAGCTTGCCGCGATTTTGATCGGTCCAACTGACGAAATAGCTGAAGTGGACGCCCTCCTGTTGCATTTCCTCGATCAGCGGTACCCCGCCGAACTCGGTCAGGGCGATCATCTTGCGCCCATTGTGGCGCTTCAACAGAGGGGTCCAGTAATCCCGCAGTAAGGCGTCTTGATCGCTTGGGTAAGCATCCACACCGATAATGTCCACCACGTCGTCGCCGGGATACCAGTCTTCCTCTTCAGCGGTGATTACCCAGATCAGATTATCCAGACCGTGCAGGTCGGTCATGCGTACGAACATTAATCGCCAGAGATCTTTAAAGGCTTCCGGTCCCCTCGCCCCCCACCAAAACCAGCGCCCCTCCGCCGCGTGCAGCGGCCGCCAAAGCACGGGAATATCGGCCTCCGCCAGACGCTTCAACTGCACCGCGATGGCGTCTATGTCACGCAGCAACGCCAGGTACTCCGCGCTCTCGGGGTTGCGCAGCGCCTGGCGGAGATTGAACTGGGTCGCGCGGGCGTAAAACCCTCGCCACCAGGGCTCGCGGTCATCGTTGCGCAAATGCATGGGCGCATTCCAGTGCCAAGTGAACGTCAAGACCACCCCCTGCTCCTGCGCCATCGTGATGGCATCTTCGATCAGATTGTCTGGATCGGCGCCGAACGCTTGGCGAGAGGGGGAATACTCCATTAAGTCCAGGCCGACAATCACCGGACGCCGGCCCGCCGTTTGGGCGATATAGTCCGCCGCCACGTAGCGGCCTTCCTCTTTGTAATCGACCTGTCCCGAAAGGGTGGCCTTGCCATAGGATTCGCTTAAACGCACCAACAGGGCGCGAGCGCTGGCAGACAAGCCGGGGTTGGCGGGTATAGGTGTCACCGGGTGTATATCGGGCAAGGGCTCCGGCCCGCGATCACAGGCGATGAGCAGCAGCAATAAATACCCGTAAAATCCGTGGCGAAATGCGCGTAAAAAAAACAGCATGAAGTCGTGTTATCCGAATGGTCTTTTCTTTTATCGTTATCAAATCGGCGGTACCGCCAGCGCGCCAGTTTAACCCGAATAGGTCACCACCAGGGTACGACATTACCCACACCGCAGCGCGGATGTTAATTAACACGGTTATACGCCTACGGAAACTAAGAGTGCACTTTAGCAATGGATTTTCGCAGTGAACGAAGGAGGCGCATCATCTGCTGATCGGCAGGTTCCGAGCAGCGCGACAAGGGGCAGACAGAAGAGTGCGGTTGGTAAAAATAAGGAGAGTGCGGTTTGTTAAAAGGCTTCCCTGCCCTCGGC
>CAYTQQ010000068.1:0-11392 GCA_964440135.1 uncultured Cellvibrionaceae bacterium
ATCACTTGCAGCGATGGTTGCTCGGCTATCAACTCGCTTAACTCTTTGCGTGCGAGACGGGAGTCATCAACAATCAATACTTTCATAGCGGCATTACCACCTGCACACGGGCTTGGTCGGTCAGTTCAAGTTGCATAGTTGCCTGCTCGCCAAAGGCGAGGGTTAGACGCTCTCGTGCGTTAGACAGACCGACACCATTGCCAGCATGAGCTGCGGCAAATTCCGGCAGGGGATTGGTAACACAAAGCTCCCACTGACTGTCGTTTAGTGTGCGCGCGGAGATAGTTACCGTGCCGCCGTTGCGGCGAGCGGCAATACCATGTTTGATCGCATTTTCCGCGAGGGTTTGGAGTAACAGCGGCGGTAATTGTGCACTGAGCAGCGTTTCATCAATCGCTTCGCTGACGATTAGGCGATCCTCAAACTGCAATGCTTCTAACGCAAAATAACCGCGCACCCATTCAAGTTCTTCCTGCAGCCTTACCAGCGTCCGGTTATCACTTTGTAGTATTCCCCGTAAAAGTACCGACAGGTCAGCCAGGCCGTTGCGCGCGCGTTCGGAATCTTCGCGTACCATCGCGCGTAAATTGTTAAGTGCGTTAAACAAAAAATGTGAATTGATTTGGCTGCGGAGAAAATCCAGTTCGCGCGCCTTTACTTCTGCCTGCAGGCGCCAATGATCAATTTCGGTGTTGCGCCGTTTTATAAATTCTGCGCGCAACAAATACAAAATGGACCACAGGAATAACATGATCGCGGTGTTAGCGGTATAAAGAAAAAAACTGGCGACGTTTGTATGTTGCATGCCTTCGGGAATCGCGGACAAGCGCATAACGACCACCCAGGTGATGCCGTATAGCAGCAGTTGTGTGGCCAGAGCTACAAGCGGCAAGAGCCACCCCAGATGCAGCGCAAGGATACCCGGCGAAAGCTGATGCCCGTAGCGTTTATACAGCCAGCGCAAACCGTGGCTGCTGAGCGCGAGCAACAGCGAGAGCAACATAAAGATGCCCGTAAGCAGCGGCGATAACGGAGCGGCCAGCCCCATGAGTAGCAAGTTCAGAGTGCCATAGCCGCCCCAGAAAATAACTTGCGTCAGCAGATAAAGCGAAGAGTTGTTAGCGGTTGTCGAAGATTTCATGATTAACGATTGCTTGTCATTGGGTTGCTGTTGACTGTCTTCCAGCGCTGCTCCAGCACGGCAATGGACACTGCATAAATGCCCAGGATAACGATCGGTATTGCCACAAATCTATGCTCCGGAAACCCGTACCAGACGGCGACAATAAGCAGGGTGCGAGCAATAGCATGAAAGGTGCCGACCCAGTGCTGAATAATCCAGGAGAAGGGCAACCACATGGTGCCGGTCAGAATGCCTACCGTTAATGGCAGGGAACTGTGATCCATTATAAAAAAAGGTATGGCAATGGCGTAGATCAGAAAGGAGCTGAAAACAGCACGCAGAAACAAACCGTCAAATGTATTTTTTGCTTCGCCTTTTTTGGGAAAGAAATTTTCGCCGGTAAAACGTGCGATTAGCATCGCGAGATAAACAATACTGCCGGTAGCGATAAATAATACCAGGGCTGCCTGGTAGGTAGGCAAAAAGTATCCCGCCAGACCGACGATAAACCAGCAGATGGCGCCCGCGAGGGGTGTTGCTAAAAAGCGCCGGCGGCAAAAGATCGCGCGTTGTTGATCCAAAGAGAGCAGCGTGGAGGCGTCGTGGCGAATAGTAGATTCATCAATAGTTGAATGCATGATCGAGTGTTGCTCCAGTTATGCCTGCAACCGTTCATCAGGAAGGTTGCAGGGGAATTATTATTTGGATATTAATTTGCTGTGAGAAACTGCGTGACTTCCTGGTGCACCCATTGCGGCTCGTCCCAGGTAATAAAGTGAAAAGCATCGGTCGCCATACGAATGTCCACATTTTTCAGCTGGGCATATTGGCTGGCATAAATCATCCGCGTGCTCTCTTGGGTCGAACCGTAGTTTTTATAAGCTGCCCAGGCACCCAGCACCAGAGTTGGGGTGGTGATTTTATGCAGATCAGTGCGCAAGTCGGTCGTCATCATGTCATACATCGCCTGAGTGGTGGTGAGCGGATCACTGGTATTGCTCCACTCAGTAAGCAGCGGCAGGCGCTCGGAATTATTGCTCATTCCCATCAGGTTCATGGCCGCATTTTGATGATACTGCTCCGCGGGCAGGGCGCGCATCATCGCCCGCATTTGCTCCGCCTGAGCCAGCACCAGGTCGCGGGTGAGAGCAGGGTTGTGGATCGCTGGATAAAAGGGCAGGGCATCGACAATGATCAAAGCCTGGGCCAGCTCGGGATTTTCGATTGCCAACATCAAGCTGAGCACGCCGCCGAGGCTGTGGCCTACAAGAATGGGATTCTTTAGTTGCGCGGTATCGATATAGGCACTGATCGCGTCGCGCATGCTGATAAGAAATTCCTCCTGTGCCGCTGGCGTTGGTGCCAATCCCGCAAATCCCGGCAGGTGTAGCAGGTGGCAGCTATAGGTTTGCTCCAGGGCGTCGCAGGTCTCAGTGAAGGTGGCGCTGCCACTGTTAAGTCCCGGGATAAAAATAATTGCCGGACCTGTGCCTCTCACTTCTGCGGCAATGCCATGAACCGTCGCCGCATGGGACCGCTGCCCCGCACAGATGGCGGTAATGATCGCGATAATAATGGCCGGCCAAAAACCGGCTCGTCCTTGGCAACGCGCGTTAAAAAACTGTTGGAGTTGAGTGAACATAATGAGCTTCCTGACTGGTTAAGTGAGTGGTAGTGGTGGCCATTGTTCGCGATTGATGATTCGCCGTCATAACATTCGGAACAGCGGTTTATCGGCTGGTCGAACGGCGTAAACCACCCTTTCAGCGGCGCTTAGCCTGAAAGCGGCAAGTTTGCGTATAATGCGCTGCACATCCCGCTTGCCTGAGCCCGTCTTCCATGAGAATCATCTTTAGCCATTCCTCTTCTGCTGCCCCTAGTCTTTACACCGCGGCGGACATTCGTCAGCTGGAGCAGGCGGCCGCAATCAATGGGCTGACCGGGATTACATTAATGAAGCGCGCGGGGCGCGCTGCGTTTGCCTTATTACTGGAGCGTTTCCCCAGTCCGGAGCACATCACGGTGTATTGCGGGGGTGGCAATAACGCGGGTGATGGCTATGTGGTGGCGGCGCTGGCTGCTCAGCGGTGTATTCCGGTGCAGGTCGTTCACCTGGTGCCGCCCCAACAGCTGGGCAATGAAGCTCTGCAGGCTTACGAGTTTGCGCTGCAGGAGGGAGTAACTATGGTGCCCTTCTCGGAGGAGGTTGCCCCTCCGACGGGCGTGATTGTGGATGCCTTGCTGGGTATCGGTATGCGCAGCGCGCCGAAAGAGGCATTCGCAGCGGCTATCGAACACATCAACAGGTGTCGCCTGCCGGTGTTGGCGCTGGATCTACCGTCGGGTCTGCTGGCGGATACCGGCGCCACAGCCGGAGCAGTGATAAGAGCAACGCTGACCATTACCTTTATTGGTCTTAAGCGTGGCTTGGTCAGTGGGCGCGGCCCCGAGGTATGTGGCGATCTGCATCTGGCCGATCTCGACCTGGCCACCCTTGATCTGGCTGATAGCCGTGCAGACGGGACCTTACCCGAGTGTCTGCTGTTGGATGACGTACTGCATTATCTGGCACCGCGTAAAGCTGACGCGCACAAAGGCGATTTTGGTCATGTCATGGTTATCGGTGGCGATACCGGATTCGGCGGAGCGGCGTTAATGGCTGCGGAAGCTGCCGCCCGCACGGGGGCAGGGTTGGTCAGCGTGGCCACTCGCCCTGAGCACATTGCCGCCATTCTTGCGCGTCGACCGGAAATCATGGCCTGTGGTGTGGTGTCAGGGCAGGAGTTGGAGCCCTGGCTGGCGCGTCCCACGGTGCTGGTTCTAGGGCCGGGTCTGGGTAACTCGCCTTGGTCTGAGCAAATGTTGCAGCAAGCGGCCAATACACAATTGCCAATGGTGCTCGATGCCGATGCTTTGAACATGGTCGCTGCTGAGCGGGTATTGCCAGTGGGTACCAAGCGCGACAATTGGTTATTAACGCCACACCCTGGCGAGGCAGCGCGCCTCCTGGGGATCAGCACAGCCGAGGTGCAGGCGGATCGCTTTGCGGCGGTGAAGGCCTTGCATCAGCGCTACGGTGGCGCCGTTATCTTAAAAGGCGCCGGTAGTTTGGTAGCCGGCAGCCACTTAGGGATTGGGGTGGTCACGGACGGCAATCCGGGTATGGCGAGCGGTGGAATGGGCGATATCCTCAGCGGTATTCTGGGTGGATTGATCGCGCAGGGATTATCAATAGAAGAGGCTGCACGCCTGGGCGCAACGCTCCATTCCGCTGCCGCCGACCTGGCAGCGGATGAAATTGGCCAGCGCGGCTTGCTGGCGATGGACTTGCTGCCGTATCTCTGTCAGTTGCTCAGCGAATGATTTGCCTCAGTGACTCAGTGAGTGACTTACGGTCTTCTTTTAAGCGTGAGGTAAACATTGGCTAACCACATCTGGGTCGTCGCTAACGAAGCCGATATGGTCGCGCTGGGCGAAGCTTTCGGCCGCGTGCTTGCGCAGCACCCCCAAGCGGCAACCTTATACTTTAATGGCGATCTGGGTGCAGGAAAAACCACGCTGTGCCGCGGTATCTTGCGCGCTTTTGGCCATCGGGGAGCGGTTAAAAGTCCGACCTATACCCTGGTTGAACCCTATGAATTTGGTGAACGCACGCTTTATCACTTCGACCTGTATCGGCTGGGAAATGCGGAAGAACTGGAGTATATGGGTATTCGCGACTACACCACTGGCGCTGCTATTTGCCTGTTCGAATGGCCCGAGCGTGGAACCGGATTTATTCCCAAGGCAGATTGGGTGATCGACGTGAATACTGATGGCGCCGGGCGCAAAGTGACGGTGACAGCCCAATCGCCGGTCGGTGAAGTGTTGCTGCAGCGCGTCCAGTAAATTTTTGCACACTATCTGCGCGCGGTTTTTACTGGAGCCGAGCGCCTGAATTCACTAAAGTGACAGAGCGGAAAGCACGTATGAATGTTGAAAAGTGCCCGCATAATTGTCATCACCTTCTACAATAAGGGGATGTTTAAGTCCCGCAATAATAGCCCTGCGAGTAAAGTGTTGTTGAAAAGCATTATTGGCAAACGATCCTTTATCCTCCGCTTGCTACTGGGTGCGAGTGTATTGCTCTTGGCCCAGTTGGCCCAAGCAGCTGTGGTAATAGAGGGTATTCGCGTCTGGCGCGCGCCTGATCACACCCGCATCGTGCTGGACCTGAGCGGCCCCGTCGATCATGTGATCGCACCGCTGAGTAACCCCGAGCGGCTGGTTCTGGATATTCCCAACACTCGCATCCAAGCCAATCCCGATACGCTGCCGCTGGCCGATACGCCGGTAGTCAAAATCCGCAGCGCCACGCACAACCAAACCGATCTGCGGCTGGTGTTTGATTTAAAAAACAAAGTGCAACCGCGCAGTTTTACCCTCAAGCCCCACGGTGGTAATCGCGATCGTCTGGTGGTGGATCTGTACGATATAAAAGGCACCAGTGCCCCGCCTGCGGCCACCGCCGCCCGCATCGAGTCGGTGCCGCCTGCACCGACAGCTACCGCGCTACCCCCACAAACGCCACCCGTCAATCTGCCCGCCGCGCCGGCAGGACAGCGCAATATTATTATTGCCGTAGATGCGGGCCATGGGGGTGAAGACCCCGGAGCCATCGGGCCCGGTCGGTTGCGCGAAAAAGATATTACGTTGGATATCAGTAAGCAGCTCGTGGCGGCGATCAATGCCGAGCCGGGATTTGAAGCGCAACTGGTGCGCACCGGCGATTATTTTATTCCTCTGCGAAAGCGCCGCGATCTTGCGCGCAACATGCAGGCGGATCTGTTTGTGTCTATCCATGCGGATGCGTTCACCAAACCCTCGGCGCGCGGCGCTTCGGTATTTGCCTTGTCGCGCCACGGCGCCACCAGTGAAACTGCACGCTTCCTGGCCCAGCGGGAAAACGAAGCAGATCTCATCGGCGGCGTGGGTGGTATCAGTCTGGAAGATAAAGATGAGGTGTTGGCGGGAGTGTTAGTAGATCTGTCCATGACCTCCACTCTCAATGAGAGCCTCAAGGTTGGCCAGCAAGTACTGAATTCCATGGGGCGGATGGCTACTTTGCACAAGCCTCATGTAGAGCAAGCAGGCTTTATGGTATTGAAATCGCCTGATGTTCCCTCCATTTTGGTGGAGACCGGTTTTATCTCCAATCCGGAGGAGGCGCGCAAATTGGGTACACCGGCTTATCGTAAGCAGATGGCTCAAGCCGTCTTCAATGGCGTGCGACAGTACTTTATTCAGAGCCCGCCGCCCGGTACGCGGATTGCGTCCATGCGTGCGGGTGGCAAACAGTTGGTGCGCGAGCACGTGATCGTGCGGGGTGATACGCTTACCGGCATCGCCCAGCGGTACAACGTGTCAGTAAACCAGTTGGTTGCTTATAACGGAATAAAATCCAATACCATCAAAGTTGGGCAAACACTTAAAATCCCGACCTCCTGATAGACCATCGGCAACACATTTTTTTAAGGCGGAGCTACCCTGGCTCCCAATTATCTATGAATAAAATTAAATTACTTAGCACGCGCTTAGCCAACCAGATTGCCGCTGGGGAGGTGGTTGAGCGCCCGTCTTCGGTGATTAAAGAGCTGTTGGAAAACAGTCTGGATGCAGGGGCAACCCGGCTTGATATTGATATCGAAGACGGCGGTATTAAATTAATTCGCGTGCGTGACAACGGCGGCGGTATTGATGACGAAGACCTGCCGCTGGCACTCAGCCGACACGCCACCAGTAAAATCTATGAGCTGGATGATCTTGAAGCGGTTGCCACCTTGGGCTTTCGCGGTGAGGCGCTCGCCAGTATCAGTTCTGTTGCGCGGCTGGCCTTGATAAGCAGTACCAGTGACAGCGGTGTGGGCTGGCAGGTGGTCGCCGCTGGTCGCGATATGGAAGCAGAAATATCGCCCGCACCCCATCCGCGCGGTACCACGGTTGAAGTACGTGATTTGTTTTTTAACACCCCCGCCCGGCGAAAATTCCTGCGCACGGAAAAAACCGAATATACCCACTTAGAAGACGTGGTAAAGCGGCTGGCGTTATCGCGTTTTGATGTGGCATTTAACCTGCGCCACAATGGTCGAGCGATTTATTCCTGGCGCGCGGGCAACTCCCGGGCGGAACAGGAGCGGCGGATCGCCCAGGTATGTGGCCCGGCATTTATGGAAAATGCGGTGCACATTGACATAGAGCGCAACGGCTTGCGCCTGTCGGGCTGGGTGGCGTTACCGGTGTTCTCGCGCAGTCAGGCTGACTTGCAACACTTCTATGTCAATGGCCGCTGCATCCGCGACAAGTTGGTTAGTCATGCGGTGCGGCAAGCATATCAGGACGTTCTTTATCACGGACGGCATCCGGCCTTTGTACTCTTTTTGGATATTGATCCGGCCACCGTAGATGTCAATGTGCATCCCACCAAGCATGAAGTGAGGTTTCGCGATAACCGCAACGTGCACAATTTTATCTACAGCAGTCTCCATCACGCATTGGCCAAAGTAACGCCGGAAGACTCGTTGATTAAACCGGAAGAAACCCAGAGCCTCGGCGATGTTCAGCAGGGGATCACAGTTGGCGAGTTTCAAGGTCAGGAGCCGATCAATTTCGCGGTATTGACGTCCCACAGTACGTCAGGCTCTGGGGCCCCAGCGCCGGGTGGCTACCTGTCGGGTTACGCGGCGAGCTATGCGCAAAGCAGTGTGCAAGAGCAGATGGGCAGGTATGGCGAATTGCATCAGGCAGCGAGTCCCTTACCAGAAAACGATGTGCAAGTTCCGCCTTTAGGTTATGCCATCGCTCAGCTCAAAGGTATTTATATTCTGGCGGAAAACGCCCAAGGGCTGGTTATCGTCGACATGCATGCAGCCCATGAGCGGATTACCTACGAGCGCATGAAAGCAGCTTTTGCCCAGGGCAGTTTGCAGGCTCAGCCGCTCCTGGTGCCGGAAAGTATCGCCGTTAGCCAGAAAGAAGCGGACTCTGCCGAACACTTCGCCGATGTGTTCAAAAATCTTGGTTTCGAGTTGCAGCGGGCCGGGCCAGAGACATTGCTGGTGCGTCAAATACCGGTCGTGCTTAACCGGGCGAAAGTCGAACAACTGGTGCGCGACGTGCTCTCGGATTTAATTGAGCACGGCACCAGTGAGCGGATTCAGCACCATATTGACGAGATTCTCAGCACCATGGCCTGCCATGGATCTGTCCGCGCCAATCGCCGGCTGACGATTCCAGAAATGAACGCGCTGCTGCGCGATATGGAAGTCACCGAGCGCAGCGGACAGTGCAATCATGGCCGCCCTACCTGGCAGCTCCAATCGCTGGATGCCCTCGACAAACTTTTTATGCGCGGCCAGTAGCATGAGCAATCAGCAAACGTCTGCGCGCCCATTGGTTATTTGCCTGATGGGCCCCACAGCTTCCGGTAAAACCGATTTGGCCATCGGTCTGCGGGAACATCTGCCGGTGGAGCTGATCAGTGTCGACTCGGCGCTGGTCTATCGCGGAATGGATATTGGCAGCGCCAAACCGGATGCCGTTGAGCAGGCGGCCGCGCCCCATCGCCTTATTGATATTCGCGATCCGGCCGAACCTTATTCGGCCGCCGATTTTTGTGCGGATGCCGAGCGGGAGGTTGCGGCCATTGTGGCGGAGGAAAAAATCCCTTTACTGGTGGGCGGCACCATGTTGTATTTCAAAGCATTGCTTGAGGGGTTGGCCGAGATGCCGGCGGCCGATCCTGCGGTGCGCGCGCAGATTGAGCAGGAAGCGGAAACCTTTGGTTGGCCGCATATCCACGCCCAGCTGATGGCAGTTGATCCGGAGCTGGCGGCGCAAATCCATCCCCATCATTCCCAGCGACTGAGCCGTGCGCTGGAAGTATTTCGTATCAGCGGCAAAACCATGACCGAATTGCGCGAATCGCAGCTTCGGCACGACGACCGGCCGTTTACCGAGCGTTATAACGTCGTGCAGCTGGCGATCGGCCCGCGTGACCGCAGCCGGTTACACCAGCGTATCGCGCAAAGATTTACCCGGATGTTGGAACAGGGGCTGGTTGCGGAGGTCACACACCTGCATCGACGAGACGATCTGCATCCTGATTTACCCGCGATTCGAGCGGTAGGCTATCGTCAGGTGTGGGACTATCTTGAAGGTGCGCTGACCTATGACGAGATGATCGAGCGCGGTGTCATCGCTACTCGCCAGCTCGCCAAACGTCAGTTGACCTGGCTGCGCTCCTGGCCGGATTTACAGTGGTTATATACCGATGATAAGCAGGGGCGGGAATTGTCACGAGAAGAAATTATAGGAAGTGCCTTGAATTTTATAGGTGACACAACCATATAATAGCCCTGTGAGAAACCTAGTCAGCTTTTCATACTTGTTCCACCCCCTTCCAGCTCGTAGCGGAAGATTTAGGTGGGTAAATTTGATCTTATAAATCGGAGAATAAACATGTCAAAAGGGCATAGTTTACAAGACCCTTACCTGAACGTTCTGAGAAAGGAACGCGTACCTGTATCAATTTACCTGGTTAACGGGATCAAATTGCAGGGTCAGGTTGAGTCGTTTGATCAGTTTGTCGTGTTGTTGAAGAACACTGTAAGCCAAATGGTTTACAAGCACGCTATCTCCACCGTTGTACCTTCTCGTGCGGTACGTGTACCTCTGCTCAATGCAGGTGAGCAGGAAGGCGAAGAAGAGTCCACCGAATCTTAATTTCTTCGAGCCAAATCCTTTCGAGGTATTTACTTGTTTTTTGATCGCCCTGATTCAGGTGAACTGGCTGTGCTGGTTCACCTGAATGTTGTCCATGGTCAGGAGTCCGAAGATCCCCGTGAGTTTGAGGAGCTGGTGCTATCTGCCGGCGGCGACCCCGTGGCTGTTCTCTCTGGCAAAAGTATTTCTCCCAACGCCAAATTCTTTATCGGTACCGGCAAACTGCAGGAATTGCGGGAGCTGGTGGACGAACATCAAGCCGAACTGGTTATTTTTAATCACACCCTAACCCCCAGCCAGGAGCGCAACCTTGAGAAGGAGTTGCAGTGCCGGGTGCTGGATCGTACGGGTTTGATTCTCGATATCTTCGCCATGCGGGCGCGCACCTTTGAAGGTAAATTGCAGGTTGAATTAGCGCAATTGCGTCATATGTCGACCCGCCTGATTCGCGGCTGGACCCACCTTGAGCGGCAAAAAGGCGGTATCGGTCTGCGTGGGCCCGGTGAAACCCAGCTCGAAACTGACCGGCGCTTGCTGCGCGGACGCATCCGCATGATCGAACAGCGCTTGGAAAAAGTTCGCTCCCAGCGGGAGCAGGGGCGACGTTCACGGTCACGCGCTGATATTCCTACTGTTTCTCTGGTGGGCTACACCAACGCGGGCAAATCGACCTTGTTTAATCGCATGACCGGCGCGGATGTCTACGTTGAGAATCAGCTGTTTGCGACCCTTGATCCCACCATGCGCCGGCTGGTGCTGCCTGATGTCGGTCCGGTTGTCATTGCCGATACGGTGGGTTTTATCAGCCATTTGCCGCACCGATTAGTTGAAGCCTTCCGCGCCACACTGGAAGAGGCGGCCAGTTCAAGTCTCCTTTTACATGTGGTCGATGCGGTTGCAGAAGAACGCTTGCGCAATATTGATCAGGTTGATCTGGTACTGGATGAGATAGGCGCGATGGAGCTGCCGCAACTGCGGATTTACAACAAAATTGACCTGATCAATATGGAGCCGCGCATTGACCGCAACGATCAGGGCGAGCCCGTTGCGGTCTGGCTGTCCGCGGCCAGTGGGGCTGGCTGTGATTTATTGTTGCAGGCGATTGCCGAGCGGTTAGCTCATGAAATGGTCGCCGGTAAGCTGATTCTGCCGGTCACTCAGGGGCGATTGCGGGCTAAGTTATATCAACAGCAGGCAATTGCTGACGAAAAATTGCATGATGACGGCTCCTGCGAGCTGACGTTACGCATTCCAAAAAGAGATTTCATGCGCATGCTTAACGCCGAATCGCTCAGATTTGAAGACTTGAGTTGGGCCGCGGCCAAGTGAGAAAGGGTAAATAGAGGCTGACCCTTGGCCCCGGGCTTTGTTAGAATTCCGCATCCTGATTTGCTGGCCCGTCTGGAAATCCCAAGCAATCATTACAATTTTTACGAATAAACCGAATATCTATCGAGTGGAGAAAAGGTATGGCCTGGAATGAACCGGGAGGCAAAGACAGAGACCCGT
>CAYTQQ010000069.1:0-11125 GCA_964440135.1 uncultured Cellvibrionaceae bacterium
CGTGGTTTAGCGGATCAACAACAACTTTTAAAGTTTATTTTTCAAACTCGTAATAAAGGGGAGTCGCCATGTTTGAACTCGTAGATAGCGTACAACAAACTGCAGTGATCAAAGTTATCGGCGTCGGTGGCGGTGGTGGTAATGCCGTCAAGCACATGATTGCCAATAAGGTCGACGGCGTAGAATTTATCTGCGCCAATACGGATGCACAGGCGTTGAAAGATATCGACGCGCGTACGGTGCTCCAGTTGGGCAATGCCATGACCAAAGGATTAGGCGCTGGTGCCAATCCTGAAGTCGGTCGTCAGGCGGCGATGGAAGATCGCGATCGCATCGCTGAAGTATTACGCGGTGCCGACATGGTATTTATTGCTGCGGGTATGGGCGGTGGTACGGGCACCGGTGGTGCGCCGGTGGTTGCCGAGGTCGCACGGGATCTGGGTATTCTGACCGTGGCCGTAGTAACCAAGCCTTTTCCATTCGAGGGGCGTAAACGCATGGCGATTGCGGATGCAGGCATCAAGGAGTTGCAGGAGCACGTTGACTCGCTGATCACCATCCCCAATGAAAAACTGTTGGCGGTACTGGGTAAGTCAACCAGCCTGCTGGATGCTTTTAAAGCAGCCAACAACGTATTGCTCGGTGCAGTGCAGGGTATTGCTGACCTGATTATCCGTCCGGGCATGATCAACGTCGACTTCGCTGACGTGCGTACAGTGATGTCAGAAATGGGTATGGCGATGATGGGCACCGGTGGCGCGTCTGGTGAAAACCGTGCACGTGAAGCGGCTGAAGCCGCCATTCGCAGCCCGCTGTTGGAAGACGTTAACCTGGAAGGGGCGCGCGGTATTCTGGTTAATATCACGGCGGGTATCGATTTAAGCCTGGGCGAATACTCTGAAGTGGGCAGCATCATTGAAGAGTTTGCCTCCAACGATGCCACCGTTGTTGTCGGTACGGTTATTGATCCGGAAATGACCAATGAACTGCGTGTTACTGTCGTTGCGACCGGTCTGGATGCAGCGATTTCCGCCCGCGACCTGAAGCCGGCGGCAGCAACCAAAGTCGTCGTCGACAACACCCGTCGCGCCAATGGCTCGATCGATTACAGTGCGCTGGATCGTCCGGCTCACTTGCGCAAGGCGGCGCATGGATCGGCGTCTGCTGCGCTGGCTCCGGCAGCTGAAAAAGATATCGAGTATCTGGATATCCCGGCATTTTTGCGTCGTCAAGCTGACTAAGGATTTGTGTGAGGCTATCGTGGCGATAAATAACAGTGCGGTTGCCAAATCTGGCTAACCGCACTGTAAATTGTTACCATTAACGCAATTTCATGGACCGTAATTGCTTATCCAAAGCGGCCATTTCTTCTGCATCCTGTTTTTGTGGTGTTCAGCTAGCAGAACCAATGATTGCTGCGGCTTATCTGGCTACATCACTGAGTCCCAAATCTGATGATCAAACAACGTACGCTCAAAAATGCGATTCGCGCGACCGGTGTCGGCTTACATACCGGCCAAAAAATTTATTTGACCCTGTTACCAGCAGCGGCGGATACCGGCATTATTTTCCGCCGGGTGGATTTAACGCCGCCGGTAGAGATTCATGCCCGCGCCGAAAACGTCGGCGAAACCATGCTCTCGACCACACTGGTCAATGGCGATGTCAAGGTTTCTACGGTAGAGCATCTGCTCGCGGCGATGGCAGGATTGGGTATCGATAACGCGATCGTAGAGCTCAGTGCGCCGGAAGTCCCTATTATGGATGGCAGCGCCGGTCCGTTTGTATTCCTGATTCAGTCAGCGGGTATTCAAGAACAGGCGGCGGCAAAAAAGTTTATCCGCATCAAGAAGCCCGTCACTATGCAGGAAGGCGACAAAGTTGCCAGCTTCCTGCCCTTCGAAGGTTTTAAAGTCACATTCTCCATTGATTTCGACCATCCGGTCTTTCAGGGGCGCACCCTGCAAACATCGGTCGATTTCTCCAGCACCTCCTTTGTTAAGGAAATCAGCCGGGCCCGCACCTTCGGTTTCATGCATGAAATTGAATACTTGCGTTCAAAAGGGCTGGCTAAAGGCGGCAGTATCGATAACGCCATTGTGGTCGATGAATACCGCATCCTGAACGAAGACGGTCTGCGTTACGAGGATGAGTTCGTTAAGCATAAAGTGCTTGATGCCATCGGTGATCTGTATCTGCTGGGCAATAGTTTGATCGGCGAATTCAGAGCCCATAAATCCGGCCACGCCTTGAACAACAAGTCCTTGCGCCAGCTTATCGCCCAGCCAGATGCCTGGGAAGTTGTCACCTTTGACGACGATAACGCAGCGCCCATCCGCTATATGAAGCCACTGTTGGCGGTTTAATCCCCTGTCAGAGCGGCAGCTAATCACTGCCGCTCAACTTTTTGGTTGAAATCCCGCCGTTTTTTGTGCCATATTCCCCCACCCGTTATTTTCGGCTTTTTCGGAGCAATAACGGATAAGGGCTTTTACCCACGCGATATTGGCCATATACATAAAAACACGTGCCAAAGTGTCAGTAGGGTTATAAAAAGCGCCGATTTACGTGTATTTGTTCTAAAAGGCAGCTAGAAAATGCCGACCAGGCCTCGCTTGATGGGCCATGAACTCGGATAACATCCGCTCCATGAAAATTATAATTGTCAGTAAACAGCCCGGTCAGTCACGCAGCTTTACCCTAGGTGGGTGGACGCGAGCGCTGCTGTCTGTCTGTTTGCTCGGCTTGCCCACTGCTTTGGGTGTGCTTGGCTATAGCTTGTTTGCCGATGGCGATGAGCGAATTAGCGCCGAGTCGCTTCAGGCCTGGGAAACAGAGCTGGCCACACAAAAGCAGCTCGTTGAAAAAACCCGCCAAGATGCTAAATCACAACTTGCCGCGTTAACCCTGAAAGTAGGCGAGTTGCAAGGTCGGCTGATGCGCCTCGACGCGCTGGGCGAGCGACTGACGCAGGTAGCGCAACTGGATCAGGGTGAATTTAACTTCTCGAATATACCCGCTATCGGTGGACCCGAAAGCCACACGCTGGGAGAGGGTTTTACAGCGCCTGACCCCACCTCGCTGGAAGACACCCACTCACACTCTGACTTCCTCAGCATTGTTGATCAGCTCGCCTATCAAATTGATGATCGCCAGCAACAGCTGGAAATTCTGGAAGCCTTGTTAAACAAGCGCGAAATCGAAGAAGCCTCTATTATTGCCGGGCGTCCCGTCGCCAAAGGCTGGATATCTTCGCGTTTCGGGCGGCGGACAGATCCATTCAGCGGCAAAGTGGCTTATCACAGCGGAATAGATTTTTCCGCTAAAGAAGGTACCGAAATCATGGCCGTGGCCGCCGGGGTTGTCACCCGCGCCGCTAAATTCCACGACTATGGTTACATGGTTGAAATCAATCACGGGGGCAATTACGCCACCCGTTATGCCCATAACAAATCCAACCTTGTTAAAGTGGGCGATGTCGTTAAAAAGGGACAGGTTATCGCTCTGGTAGGTTCTACCGGACGCTCAACTGGCGCCCATGTTCACTTCGAAGTCTACAAAAACGGTCGACCTATAGACCCTGCGGCTTACATCCACCGCGCCAGCCGCTGATCTTTTTTTCTCCTCCTGCTTGCTTTGCCAGGCACCTTTCGGTTTACTTGCCAGCCGCGCTGGTGAGTTTCTTTCGGGTTTTCTATAACCCTGTTCTTCAATTACGGTATATCAAATGATCGGTAAGATAGTTAAGACCCTCTTTGGCTCAAAAAATGAACGTGAGCTAAAGCGTATGGGCAAAGTAGTCGTGCGTATCAATGCATTGGAAGCTGAATGGCAAGCGCTCAGTGATGAAGCGCTGAAAAATAAAACCCAGGAGTTTCGTGCACGTCTTGAACAAGGTGAAGCCTTGGACGCGCTCTTGCCTGAGGCGTTTGCCACGGTGCGGGAAGCAGGCCGTCGTGTCCTGTCCATGCGTCATTTTGACGTGCAGCTGATTGGTGGGATGGCCTTGCATGAAGGCCGTATTGCAGAGATGCGCACGGGTGAAGGTAAAACCCTGGTTTCTACGTTGCCTGCCTATTTGCACGCCTTAACTGGCCGTGGTGTACACGTCGTTACGGTTAACGATTATCTGGCGACGCGCGATGCTAAATGGATGGCGCCGATTTATGAATTTCTCGGCATGAGAGTGGGCGTTATCCGCTCCATGCAGCCTGCGGATGAAAAGCGGCAGGCTTATCAGGCCGATATCACCTACGGCACCAATAACGAATACGGTTTCGATTACCTGCGCGACAACATGGCGCTGAGTAAAGACGATAAGGTGCAGCGGCCACTGTACTTCGCGATTGTCGACGAAGTGGACTCCATCTTGATTGACGAGGCGCGGACTCCCCTCGTGATCTCCGGCGCGGCCGAAAACAGCTCTGAACTTTACAAGCGGATGGACAGCCTGGTGCGACAGCTCACTCGTCGCGAAGAGGAGCACGGCGAGGGCGATTACGCATTGGATGAAAAAACACGGCAGGTGGAACTCACCGAGTCCGGCCATCAGCGTATCGAAGAACTTTTAATCGCGGCTAAGTTGATCGAGCCAGAGCAAAATCTTTACGCGGCTAATAATCTCGCGCTGATGCATCACATCAACTCCGCGTTGCGTGCACATGCGCTGTTTCACCGCGATGTCGAATATATCGTACAGAACAATCAGGTGGTGTTAATTGACGAACACACCGGGCGCACCATGGCCGGCCGGCGTTTGTCGGAAGGATTGCATCAGGCGCTTGAAGCTAAAGAAGGCGTGGAAATTCAAAGCGAAAGCCAGACATTGGCTTCTACTACCTTCCAAAACTATTTCCGTCTTTATCCAGTGCTTGCCGGTATGACCGGTACAGCAGATACCGAAGCATTTGAATTCCGCGAAATTTACAAGCTTGATGTGGTGGTCATCCCCACCAACAAGCCGGTACAGCGTATCGATTTAAATGATCTGGTGTACCTGTCTGTTGAAGAAAAGTACAACGCAATTGTTGACGATATCAAAGCCTATCAAGAAAAAAACGCACCCATACTTGTGGGTACAGCGTCCATTGAAACATCGGAAGAAATGTCGCGCCGCCTGGACAAGGCGGGAATCAAGCACCGCGTACTTAACGCTAAATATCACGAGCAAGAAGCAGAAATTATTGCCCAGGCCGGTGTGCCCGGTACCGTAACTATCGCTACCAACATGGCGGGTCGGGGTACCGATATTGTGCTCGGTGGTAACTGGGAAGTTGAAGCTGCCAAGCTGGAAAATCCCACGCCCCAGGAAATTGAAGAGCGCAAAACTGAATGGAAAAAGCGGCATCAGATGGTGCTTGATGCCGGTGGCCTGCACATCATTGGTACCGAACGTCACGAATCGCGCCGCATTGATAATCAGCTGCGCGGGCGGGCAGGTCGTCAGGGTGACCCAGGGGTAACACGCTTTTACCTGTCGCTGGAAGATAACCTGATGCGTATTTTTGCATCGGATCGCGTGCGCAACTTCATGCAGGCCATGGGCATGGAAAAAGGCGAAGCAATCGAGCACCGCATGGTCAACAACGCCATCGAAAAAGCACAGCGCAAAGTTGAAGGCCGCAACTTCGATATCCGTAAACAATTGCTGGAATTCGACGATGTTGCGAACGATCAGCGGCAGATTATTTATCATCAGCGCAGCGAGCTGCTCGATGCTGACTCCATTACCGACACCATTAAAAATGTGCGTGCCGAAGTGGTTGACGATGTGATCAGCGAGTTTATCCCGCCACAAAGTATTGAAGACCAGTGGGATATTCCCGGCCTCGAAAAACGCATCGTTACGGATTTCGGGCTCACGCTACCGGTCGCCCAATGGCTGGAAGAAGATTCTCGCCTGTACGAAGAACTGTTGCGTGAGCGCATCCTGGCGGAAGCTCAGGGCGCCTATGAAGCTAAATGCGAACGCATTGGCGATATCATGATCGAGATTGAAAAACAAGTGATGCTGCAGGTGCTGGATAATGCCTGGAAAGAACAGCTGGCCAATATGGATCATCTGCGCCAAGGCATTAATTTGCGCTCCTACGCACAACGTAACCCCAAGCAGGAATACAAGCGCGAAGCCTTTGAGCTTTTCCAGAACATGTTGCAAAAAGTAAAACACGAAACCGTGAGTTTACTGGCGCGGGTCGAACCTATTACACGCGAGCAAATGGATGCGATGGAGCAAGAGCGCCGCGCCGCTCTGCAACGCCAAAAAATGCAGCTGCAACACGAACAGGTATCCGCCATGGGTGGTGAAGGTGCCGCCCAGGAAAAGACCGGCCCGCAAACGTTTGTACGCGAGGGCCGCAAGGTGGGACGCAACGATCCATGCCCTTGTGGTTCAGGTAAAAAGTTCAAGAGTTGTCACGGGCAAATTGAATAACCAGTTACCGTTAACACAATGAATCTCTGCCACGCGTATTGGTGCAATAAAATACGTGTGGCAGAGATTTTCTTTTATTGAGGCCTCGACTATGGCAGTTGGTGAATACCCCTTTCCTTTCATGCATCCCGTTGCGGGTGTAAAAGTTACCGCTGTGTCGGCGGGTATTAAAAAAGTAAACCGTCGTGATGTGGTGCTGTTTGAGCTGGCCGAAGGTTCAAGTGTGGCAGGCGTATTTACCCGCAACGCGTTTTGTGCAGCACCTGTCACCCTGTGTCGCCAACATTTGGCGGCTGCTCCCATCCGCTATCTGATTATTAATTCGGGTAACGCCAACGCGTGTACGGGCGAGCAGGGTTTGCGTGATGCACTCGCAACCTGTGAAGCCATTGCGACACATACCGGCGTGCAGCCAGAACAGGTTTTGCCATTTTCTACCGGTGTAATCGGCGAGCCATTGCCAGTTGATAAAATTATCAAGGTTATCCCCGAAGCCTTAGCGCAGGTTGCAGAGGACGGTTGGGAGCTGGCGGGGCAGGGCATCATGACCACCGACACGCGCCCCAAAGGATTCAGTCAGCAGATTGAGCATGACGGAAAAACCATCACGGTTAATGGTATCGCCAAAGGCGCGGGCATGATCCGTCCTAACATGGCGACCATGCTCGGTTATATCGCCACCGATGCAAACATTGCGCAGCCGCTGTTGCAACAACTTGCGCGTGACGCGGCAGATCTATCCTTTAATCGCATCACCATTGATGGCGACACCTCCACCAACGATTCCTGCATATTAATTGCTACCGGGCAAGTGGATTTGCCTGAAGTCAGCGCGGCAGAAGGTGAGCTATATGAAAAACTGCGCTCGGTTATTTTTGCAGCCCATACTCACCTAGCTAAAAGTATTGTCAGCGACGGCGAGGGTGCCACTAAATTTGTCACCGTCGCAGTTAGCGGCGGTGCAGCCCGAGATGAATGCCTGGATGTCGCCTATGCCGTGGCTCATTCACCTTTGATTAAAACCGCACTGTTTGCCTCCGACCCTAACTGGGGTCGTATCGTAGCCGCTATCGGTTATGCCGGTATCAGCGATCTGGATGCAACCAAAGTGCGCGTTCACCTCAATGATGTATTGATTGTTGAAAACGGCGGTCGCGCGGCCAGTTATACCGAAGCTCAGGGGCAAGCGGTAATGAATGGCAGCGAGATTACCATCGGCATTAATTTGAATCGCGGTGCCTTTGCTGAAACTATCTGGACCACCGATCTTTCTTACGATTACGTGCGTATCAACGCCGATTACCGTTCGTAATTACGCTCGACCACGCGGACCTGCTGCATGACTCAGATAGTACACGTTGCCGTTGGTGTCATTATCGGGACAGATGGGCGGGTACTTATTGCCAAACGCCCACAAAACACTCATCAGGGTGGTTTGTGGGAATTCCCGGGGGGCAAGGTCGCTCCCGGAGAAAGTGTACAGCAAGCGCTTGCGCGCGAGCTTCACGAAGAACTTGCGCTCCATGTAGAAGACTCCACACCGTTTATGAAAATCCAGCACGACTACGGAGATAAAACCGTACTGCTGGATATTCATAAAGTCACTCGCTTCAGTGGCACGCCTTGCGGCAATGAAGGGCAACCTGTTCTTTGGGTAAACTCAACCGAACTCCTTAATTATTCGTTTCCTGCCGCTAACCGCGCCATCATTACCGCGCTGGTTTTGCCTGGCCGGATGCTTATCACTGGCGCGGCATCCTCAGTCGCGGAATATTTACAACGTATCGAACGGGCGCTGAAGCTTCATTCGCTTCGCCTGGTGCAATTGCGTTGTCCCGATATGGCAGCGGAGGATTACCAGGCGCTTGCGCATCAAGTGCAAGCGTTATGTGCAGCCCACGACGCGCAATTACTCCTCAACACCACGCCGACAAATTTCTCGGCTATAGGCACAGGTGGATTACATCTTAATCGCCATCAGCTGTTTGAGTTATCCTCGCGGCCAGTAGACAGCGCTGTGCTGTTCGGCGCCTCCTGTCATAACGCACAGGAAATCCTTCATGCGAAAAAACTGGGGGTCGATTATCTGTTGTTATCGCCCGTAGCTGCCACCCAATCCCATCCAGATGCACAGCCTCTGGGATGGGAAGCGTTTGCCGAGTTGGCAGCGACTGCCGAAGTTCCAGTATTTGCGTTAGGCGGGATGCAAGAGAAGGACTTGCCAACAGCTCAGTCCCGCGGTGCGCATGGGATTGCTGCCATCAGTTGCTGGTGGTAACACCACGCTTCTGCCACAGTAAAAATCTCGACATTATTGCTTTTCCATTTATTGTATATACAATAAATGGCATGATTATTAGCTACGATGAAAACAAGGACGTTATCAATCAGCTAAAGCATGGAGTATCTATGGCTTTGGCGTCGTTACTTGAATGGGAGTTGTTGCTGTTTACAGAAGATACGCGGCGCAATTATGGAGAGGTGAGAATCATTGGCTATGCGCCCATTGGCTCCCGAATTTATTGTGTTGTGTTTACTGATCGGGAGTATGAGCGTCGCATTATCAGTCTGCGTAAAGCAAATAGCAGAGAGGTTAAGAACTATGTCCGAAAAATCGAAGAAGGTAGCTAAATTCCATGTGCCTACAAAAAAGGAAGATGCGGTCATCAATGCAGGTATTGCTGCGGATGAAGATACTTATGAATTAAACAACGAAGAGTTTGGGCATCTAAAACGAGGGCGGGGCAGACCAAAAGCGGCTGTCAGGAAAGTCGCCATTAGCATTCGCCTGGATGATGATGTTGCTAACTATTTTAAAAGCCAAGGCGCGGGCTGGCAGACTCGGGTTAATGAAGTGCTTAAACAATATGCCGACAAGCACCGGTAAATGTTAGTTACCGATCGTCATCATACTCATCCAGATTCGGCATCGCCGGATCACCCGGAATCGCATGGCCTTCACTGGCCCACTCGCCCAAATCAATCAACTTGCAACGCTCGCTGCAAAAAGGACGAACGGGAAAATCGTCCGTCCAGGTAATACGCTTTTTACAAGTTGGGCAATCAAGCTCCAGCGGTGCGGAATCATTACTCATAATAAATCAGAAATCCGGTAAGTTTAAATCAAAGAAAAATGACATTTACTTTAGCGCTTCGTTCGCCGGTCCGCTTCGGGGAAGGGCTTTTCAAGACTCGCCGTAAACCCATCCCTGGGGGCTCGACGCCCGAGTCCCACGGGCGACGGTCTTGAAAATCCCTTCCCCAAAGCGACCCTGGTTTTGATTTACACCTTAATTAAGTGCCGTTAGTCAAAGACAAATAACGCCGATGCAAAGTTTCAATTTGCGCATCAAGCTCATCAAGGCTGCCCACATTGTGAATAACATCATCAGCGCGGGCAAGGCGGTCAGCGCGTGAAATCTGCGTCGCAATAATTTTGCGGATTTGCTCAGCGCTATTAGCATCACGCTTAGTGGCTCGTGCCAATTGCAGCGCCTCGGTGGTATCGATCACCAAAATGCGATCTACCAACGTGTATTGTTGAGTTTCCAGTAACAAAGGTGAAGCAAGAATCGCGTAATGATTTTGAAACTGCGATAACCGGAAACGAATTACCTGATTAATCAATGGATGCAACAGCGACTCCAACCACTCTTTGGCAGCGGGGTCATTAAAAATAATGTCACGCAACCGCCCCCGCTCCAACGCGCCGGATGCGCTGATCACCTCGGTGCCAAAATGCTCAGCGATAGCAGCGAGCGCGGGTTGCCCCGGCAACACCACTTCGCGCGCAACCTCATCGGCATCGACAATAAAAACGCCTCGCGCCGCAAATCGCCGCGTCACTTCCGACTTGCCGCTGCCAATGCCGCCAGTCAGGCCAATTACGAGCCCTGCGTTATTGTTCGGAATAGAGCTCACCATAGAGTAATTTCACATAGAAACTTTTATAAAGACTTTTATGGACCTATCGCTACTGGCCAAGTAGTACAGAGTCACGGCTTATCGTTTTTTCTCTCTAGATAACGCCAGATTATAGACTTCGTTTCTGTTTCTTTTGCCGACTGCAATAACGGTTACGGTGACCGTGGTATCGGAAACTGAATATACTAAGCGATATCCAAGTTGCCGCAGTTTTATTTTGTACAGATTCACACCGCCGCTGATAGCAGCGGACGGGACATGAGGCTTAAGCAGCCTATCTTTGAGCTTTTTTAAAAAGACATCTCGCACAGAAGGGCCAAGTTTCTTCCATTCTTTGAGCGCGCTTTTTTTAAACTCCAGCTCATAAATCATCCAGGCTTACCTTAATGCTTTCTTCGTTCTTGCGGCTTTTGGCGATAGCTAAAAGCTCCTTGTCTTCTATCAGATCCATTATGGCTTCATAGGCTTTGGCAGGAACGCAATAAAAAGCAGGTTCATTTCGGTTCAGAACTGCAATGGGCATGCCTTCGCCACTAGCAACCACCTTCATTGGGTTGGCCTTGAGCTCAGAAATGCTTGCTGCAACTTCAGTTAGGATTAAATGGGTCATGGTAGTTACCTGATCGTGCTGTATATAGAGACCAGATAATAGACCTGTTTATAGGTCTTGTAAAACGACGTAGCAGGCTCGTCTGATATAACTGCAGCCAGCACAATGCGAGTTGGGTGTCAGGGGTGGGGTTTTGAAACCCTCAAGGCAGGGATGCC
>CAYTQQ010000070.1:0-6588 GCA_964440135.1 uncultured Cellvibrionaceae bacterium
CAGGCGAGCTTTTCTTGGTGCGGACGCCGCACTCTGTACACAAGCGCGGTTGTTTATTCATCACTGGCAGCATATTGGCAACACCTCCTGATGCTTTATAAACATGATTGAAATTATTTCAGGCGATGTCCCCGCTGTGCACTGACTCTTTACGATAAATGAGGTGATTCGTGAGGATAATTTCCCACCCGTTCACCTACCACCATCTCGTTAATCCAGGTCGTCAATACCGCTGTATACGCTTTCTGGCAGTTATCGCTGGAAAGCGCATGATCAGCGCCGCGCAGGAGCCGATGCGTCAAAGAATGCGCCTTGGTAAAAGCCAGGCGGTAATTCATCAACACCTGGTGCGGCACAAAATCATCGTGTTCCGATTCCACCAGCAACACATCACCACCAAATTCCGCACAGGCGGCGAGGGCACGGTTGCCCTGCGGAGCTATCACCTGCTGTCGGTAATCAGCCAGTTTCTGGCGATCAAGGGCGTGCTTGGGCAGCAGCCATTCTTCATCCCAATACAATGCCGGGGCACGCAGCGCCAGCCATTTAACCGGACGCAACGCCGCCAATAATGGTGCGAGATAACCGCCGTAACTGGTGGCGATAACAGCAATGGCTTCCGGATCGACCGCGGGATGGCGCACGAGATGATCGTACGCGGCGAGTATGTCATCGAAGCTGTGCTGACGATTCACGGTTAAATAAGCGGCAGAGGTTTTTTCGTGACCGCGCAAATCAAAGGTCAGGCAGATACAACCTAAGCCGGCGATGCCTTTAGCGCGCGCCAGGTCTCGCTGCTGGCTGCCGCCCCAGCCGTGGATAAATAAAATGCCGGGGAGTTTGGTGCCCGGTGAAACAAGGGTGCCGGCAAGGGTGTCATTATCAACTGCGATATTGATGTTCCGGGTTTGCGTTGCCATAAGGTTCCACTGTTACCAGTTTTGAAATAAATCCCACTTGCGCATCTTCCCCGCTGTATAAAATTGCCGTGTGTGGTGGCCATTCAGCCGGGCCGTAAATTTCGCAAGTAGATGCATGGATGACGCCCAGCGACGGGTCGCCAGCGAAGGCTTCCAGGGCATAAATTTCTGCGCCGCTGGCGCCGCCAATGCGCCAGGATTGCTCTAAAACGCCGGAGCAAAGCTTGCCTTGATCATTAATGCCTTGCGCCACATCATAATTGCGCCGCGAAGCGATAAGTCCGGGAATATGCGCAAAGGCTGCCTCTTCATAAGTGCGCGCCTGAGCGATGGCCAACTGCGTGTTGGTGGGCAAGTTGAGTGTCAGTAAGTCATCATAGTCGCCGCGTACCAGTAATAATTTAGAGCCGCCATATACCGTCTCGCCATCATTGGCGCGCGTGGTGCTCTGCGTCCCTACATAGCTGACGGTCAGCTTGCCGAGGGTCACCTGGCCCACGCTATAGGTGCTGACACATTGAAGGTTTTCCTCCAGCACCAAGCCCCAAGCCGCGACTTCAGCTTCATCCAGGGTGGCGATCAACGCTGTGAGTTCAGCGCCACTGGTGACTAGATGTTGGCCGCGCCCGGCGCAGGCGCGCACCGCTTTAATGCGGACGGGGCCATCAAGCAGTAATTGAGATCCGGCTCGCTGCACATCATTCAGCGTAAAAACCGTAAAACCTTTGAGTACCGCGTCGCTCACTGTTGCTGAAAAGTGGAGCGGCCAGTCGCTTGGCGATTGATCGCCGTTTTTAAACAAGGAATGAGTGATAGCCTTGGTGGCCAAGATCGGCTGAGCGACCATTCCGCCAAAAAAATCATGAATAGAATGGATGCCAAAAGGTTGTGAATGGATACTGGTAACCAAGGTATCGTCGGGTACCAGGTAGATATTATTGGGAGGTGCTACAGCACCACTCACCGCCGTGTCATAAAACGCCATATCCAAAAGCTGCGCAATTTTTTGCGCTAGATGCCTGTGGGCACAGAGCTCATGCTCGGCGGATTTTTTTCCGGTTGCTAATAACGCGACACCGGATTTTCTACGCGGATGCGCCGGGCTGCTAACCATCCAGGCCTCAGGTGCGCGCGTTATCGGCAGGCTGGTTGCCGCGTTTGGTGGCTGCGGCGCGATGGGCTGATGACTCCCGTGCCTGTTTCTTTTCGGTGGCGGATTTCTTCTGGCCCGAGCCGCCTTGTTTTTCTCCACCACCGGATTGCTTATTGACCGTTGCCCAGGCAATAGCTTCGGCCTTTTTCTTCGGCGTGCCTTTTTCCTCGTAGCTTTTCTCTATATGCGCTGCCTTCTTCTTTTGCGCTGCGGTGTATTTTTCTTTACTGCCTTGGCTCATAGCGATCTCCTTAAACGCGTGAATGGATTTTAAGAAGTTGGACGACGGCGTATTTCAAAAATGTGTGGAGCATGATTAAGGTAGGCCATTTTTTGCCCGCTTAATGTGCGCTCTGGAACCTAATAAAATAAATCGAATGACTAGTATGGAAAACAGCAAGGTCCTGGATAAAAGCGCTGGAAGATAACGTGCATTCATTAGCGGGGAAGGAATCGATATGTTTAAAGAATTTTCTCACCATATTGCATGGACGGATATCATGAAATCAGAACGCGGTTTTATTGGCTTGATTGAATATCAACCCAAGCGCTGCGGCGCTACCGTTAATGTGCTGTGGGTGATCGGCGCTGATTGCATCTGCGCCACCGAAGCTGAAATTATGGCCGACAATATGCTTCAGGAAATCAGCGACATCCGCCCCGATGGTCGGGTCGTTTACAGCGATGGTATCGCGCTCTAAGTGCGGGATAGACAGGATCGAGATAAGTAGAAATGTGATAGGCAACAGCGCGCTAGATCGAAGTGAGAAAGGTAGAAGTAAGAAAGATAGAGATGCAAAAGATAGATAGAAACGCAAAAAGTACAAGCGCGCTAGATTTAGCGCGAACAGGAGCGTTATAAACAGGAGCGTGATATGGCACGGGCAATCTGGAAAGGCGCAATCAGCTTCGGACTGGTTCATATTCCGGTGGGGTTAGTCTCTGCAACCTCGTCTGAAGGCATAGACTTTGATTGGCTTGATGAGCGCACCATGGATCGCGTGGGCTACAAGCGCGTTAATAAAGCCACGGGTAAGGAAATTAAATCCGAGCATATTGTAAAGGGCGTGCAGATTGAAAAAGGCCGGTATGTCGTCGTAAGTGAAGACGAGATTCGCACCGCCCATCCTAAATCGACCCAGACCATTGATATATTTTCCTTTGTGGATGCGCACCAGATTCCGCTGCCCAATATCGATACCCCTTATTATCTCAGCCCCGAAAAGCGCGGCGAAAAAGTTTATGCACTGCTGAGGGAAACCCTCACAGCAACGGGCAAAGTAGCATTGGCCCGCGTGGTTATTCGCACGCGCCAGCATCTGGCGGCGCTGATGCCGATGGATGCTGCATTGGTGCTGGTGATATTGCGCTGGCCTGCCGAAGTACGTTCGCTGGATGCGGCTGATGTGGGTGCGCAGGTTAGGGATGTTGAGCTCACCAAAGGCGAACTGGATATGGCGCGTCGACTGGTCGAGGACATGAGTTCGGACTGGCAGCCGGAGGACTATCAGGACACCTTCACGCAAAAAATTATGGATCTGGTTGAGAAGAAAGCCCACGCCGGAAAAATCGAAGACGTTGAGCAAGGCGAGGTTTATGAGGAGCGTAAGAGTGCGGATATTATCGACCTCACTGAGCTGCTAAAACGCAGCCTGGGCGGTCAAACATCAAAGGCAACGAACAGCGATAAAACAGATAGCCAACAAGACGCAAAAAAGCCCCCACGAAAAACCACTAACAGCACAGCAAAAAAGCCAGCAAGCACAACCTCCAAGGCGTCAACTTCGGCGCGCAGCAAATCAAAAACCAGCAGCAAATCCGCGACCACCAAGGCCGAAAAATCAACCCAGGCTGCACCCAAACGTACGCGTAAAGCCGCCGGCAAGTAAGGGACTGACAAACGGGCTGCCAAACGGGCTTAAAAGTCCGGCAGCGGAAGGGGATAGGCGCTATGGCAACAACCATCAGTGAGTACCAGCGCAAGCGAAACTTTGAGCTAACGTCGGAGCCATCAGGGCAAACAACCTCCAAGCCGAAACGCCGAGGCAAACAAGCCCTGCGCTTTGTGATTCAAAAACATGATGCCCGGCGCTTGCATTACGACTTTCGTCTGGAGCTGGATGGCGCGCTTAAAAGTTGGGCGGTTCCCAAAGGCCCGAGTCTTGATCCTCAGGAAAAACGCCTGGCGGTAGAGGTTGAAGATCACCCGCTCGATTACGCAGGTTTTGAAGGCAGTATCCCGCAGGGTCAATACGGCGCCGGTGATGTGATCGTGTGGGATCAGGGCGTGTGGCAACCGGACGATGATCCTACCGCTGCCTACCAGGCAGGAAAATTAAAGTTCACCTTGATTGGCGAAAAACTCAGCGGTGCCTGGACGTTGGTGCGCACGCAGGCCCGTGGCAGCAGCGCGAAAACCCAGTGGCTGTTGATTAAGGAGCGCGATCAATCCGCGCGTAAGAGTGCTGATTATGACGTTGTGAATGAGCAGCCCCAGAGCGTACTGACTGGGGCCTTAGTGGGCGGGGCGTTAGTGGGTAGGGTGGCGCGCCAGGTGGCGAGTGCCGGCATTCCCGATAGCTTATCCCCTGCGTTGGCGACCCTCGTGAACGAACCGCCCGACGGAGACTGGCTCTACGAAATTAAATTCGACGGCTACCGCATCATGGCGCGGATTCGTGGTGGTGAGGTTCGGCTGTTTACACGCAATGGTCACGATTGGAGTGCGCGCATGCCGGAGCAGGTGGCGGCACTTCAACAATTACCCTTAAAAGATACCTGGCTCGACGGCGAAGTGGTGGTGCTTAATGAGCAGGGTTTGCCGAGTTTTCAGGCGCTGCAAAACGCGTTTGACACTGAGCGCACGCACCAGCTTGTGTATTACATATTTGACGCCCCTTTTTTAAATGGCAAGGATCTGCGTAACCAGCCCATCGAACAACGGCGTGCGGTCCTGGAAAAAATCCTTACCAAAAATCCACAACCAGTTTTACGATTTTCTGCCGCCTTTGACGCTCACTACAAAGACATAGTGAACAGCGCCTGCGCGATGGCGCTGGAGGGCGTTATCGGCAAGCGCATCGGCAGCCCATACGTGTCGCGCCGCAGCGATGACTGGATCAAATTGAAATGCCGTTTGCGGCAGGAGTTTGTGATCATCGGTTATACCGCACCCCAGGGCAGTCGCAGCGGCTTTGGAGCACTGTTGCTCGGCCTTCATGCCGACGTGGGTGATAAGCGGTTAGTGTATGCCGGTCGCGTAGGAACCGGTTTTAGCAGCAACAGCTTAACCCGGTTGCACCAACAGCTGCGCAAACTGGAACGCAGCAGCACACCTTTGGTTAACGCATTGCGCGGCGCTCAGGCGCGCGGCGTGCAGTGGGTGCAGCCGGTGCTTGTCTGTGAGGTTGAATTTGCCGAGTGGACTGCTGAAGGTGTGTTGCGCCAGGCGGCATTTATCGCCCTGCGCAGTGATAAACCGGCGGCCGACATCGTGCGTGAGCAGCCGCGTCTGTCGAACGCGTCATTGCCCTTGGAGAATTTATCTATGCCTGCTGCCAACAAAAAATCGTCGACCACTTCCACGGCAGCGCCCGCGCGAAAAAAGCCGCTGGTCAAACAGTCTGCAACCAAAAAATCTGCAACCAAAAAAGCCGAAACTAAAAAATCTGAAACTAAAAAGGCCGAAACCAACGATTCCACAACGAAAAAACCAACCAGCAAAAAGAGTGCTGCTGACGCTAAGGTAAAGAGCGTTGCTACCGATAAACGCACGGTTAACAACCGGGTAGTAGGTATCACCATTACCCATCCCACGCGCGTCATTGATGCGGACAGCGGTGCGCAAAAAATTGATCTTGCGCGTTTTTATGCCGCTATTGACGACTGGGTACTGCCGCAGCTAAACCGGCGTCCGGTGTCACTCGTGCGTGCGCCTGAAGGTGTTGGCGGTGAGCAATTCTTTCAAAAACACGCGGAGCGTTTATCGATTCCGCATATGACTCATCTTGATCCCGCATTAGATCCTGGCCATGCGCGGCTGATGGAAATAACCTCCGCTAAAGCGCTGGTCGGCGCGGTACAGATGGGTACCATTGAATTGCATACCTGGGGTGCAACCCACGATAACATCGAAGCGCCGGATCGCATTATTCTCGATCTCGACCCGGACCCGGCATTGCCTTGGCGCAGTATGATCGAAGCAACGCGACTGACCTTGGCCGTGCTGGACGAGATCAAGCTCGCCGCCTATTTAAAAACCAGTGGCGGCAAGGGCATTCATATTATCGTCCCGCTGGCGCGTCACACCGGTTGGGATCAGGTCAAGGCGTTTGCCAAAGCGATTTCTGAATTTATGGCCCAGCAAATACCGGAACGCTTTGTGGCGAAGATGGGGCCTAAAAATCGTATTGGAAAAATATTTATCGACTATCTGCGCAACAGCCGAGGGGCCAGTACGGTTGCGGCCTACTCGGTGCGCGCACGGCCCGGCTTGCCGGTGTCCGTGCCGATTAC
>CAYTQQ010000070.1:6688-11121 GCA_964440135.1 uncultured Cellvibrionaceae bacterium
CACTAAAGCGCCTTGATGAGTACCGCGAGCCACGGCAGGTCTGATTGACGTAACAGATCCGTTCCTTCTCATGCGTCTTTTCTGTTATCAATAGCACGCGTTAAAATTCCGGTGTACAAAGCGGTGCGCTAATTTGCGCATTCAATGGAGAACATAATGAGTTCGACCCTTCCTGGACCTGACGGAAAATTGCGTTGCAGCTGGTGTACGGTCACGCCGGAGTATCTGGCCTACCACGATGACGAGTGGGGCTATCCGGTTAATGACGATATCCGGCTATTTGAAAAATTATGTCTGGAAAGTTTTCAGTGCGGGTTGAGCTGGCGGACCATCCTGACCAAGCGCGAAAATTTTCGTAAAGCCTTTGCGGGTTTTGATGTTAAAAAGATGGTTAAATTCACCGAGGCCCACGTTGAAAAGTTATTATTGAATGAGGGTATTGTCAGGCATCGTGGCAAGATCGAAGCGGTTATAAACAATGCCCAGCGAGCCCAGGAGATGATCCGGCAGGAGGGATCTCTGGCCGCTTACTTCTGGCGTTTTGAAGCTGACAGCACCGACGAACCTGAGCCACACGCCACTACGTCAAAAGAGGCAATTGCGTTATCCAAAGACCTGAAAAAACGCGGCTGGAAATTTGTAGGCCCGACCACGGTTTATTCGTTTATGCAGGCCATGGGTCTGGTTAACGATCACGCGCCTGACTGTGAATATCGCAAAAAAATCGCGCGTGCCCGCGCCCGTTTTAAGCGGCCCACTTAAACGGCCCACGATTCAGTAAACAATTCCGTTAAACGAATGCGCCTGCTGTTTCGTAGCGCCTGACACGCGTGGTTTATTTTTCTCCGCCTGCGGCGCTGCAGTTCCTGGAGCTACAGTCTCTGGCGTTGCGACCGCGCCGCTATCAGGCATTAATTTTTTCTATTCAATAATTTGTGTTTGCTCGCGAACATAGGATTTTTCGCTGTTAGCGCACCATTACCACTGGCCAGATTGATAAACCTCGTCGGGTGCGCCCACGGACGACAGTGAGTAAGGAGCAGTTAGCGGATGACACCAGCGCCCGAACGATCATCGAGATTTGCAACCCCTTTAGCCGTGGAAGAGGCGCTGGCGTTGCCGCGTATCGTCATCGAAGCGGTGGCACCGGCAGTAGAAAATGGACGCTATGCTGCCAAGGCGATTGTGAACCAGCCGCTGACGATTTCTGCCGTTATTTTTGCCGACACCCATGACCAGCTCGCGGGCGCTGTGCGCTGGCGCTACACCAGCGAAAACGAATGGCATGGTTTGCCCCTCACCGCTCTGGTTAACGATCACTGGCAGGCGCAGCTGACGCCAACCAAGGTCGGTTTTATCGAATTTGCGCTCGAAGCCTGGTGGGATGTTTACGGCACCTACTGTTATGAGCTGCGCAAAAAGTTTTCCGCCGGGGTGCCCGTTGAATTGGAATTGCGCGAGGGCGAGCTGCTGGTGCGCGCGATTGCGCAACGGGCGGTGCCAGGCGCTGAACTTGCAGCGCAGATTGAACAAGTATTACAGCAACTGGCCGCAGCACAGACGATAGCGGAGCGGGTCGCTATTTTATTGGCGCCAGCCACCACTGAACTGATGGGCAGCCTCGAAGCCCACCCGCATCAAATCCGCAGTCCGCTGTATGCCCTGGATGTCGAGCGTCCGCTCGCGCAGTTTGCCAGCTGGTATGAACTTTTTCCGCGCTCGGCCAGTAACGATGCGCAGCGCCACGGCACCTTTGTGGACGTGATTCAGCGGCTGCCGGAAATCAGCGCCATGGGTTTTGATGTGCTTTATTTTCCACCGATCCATCCTATCGGTCGCCGTAACCGCAAAGGAAAAAATAATTCGCTGACGGCTGGCCCCAGCGATCCCGGCAGTCCTTATGCGATTGGTAGCCACGAAGGTGGGCACGAAGCGATTCATCCCGAGCTGGGTACTCGCGATGATTTCCGCACGCTGGTTGAAGCCGCGCGCGAACACCAATTGGAGATCGCCCTCGACTTTGCCATTCAGTGCTCGCCGGATCATCCGTGGTTGCAGGAGCACCCCGGTTGGTTCAGCTGGCGCCCCGATGGCAGCATTCGCTATGCCGAAAATCCGCCCAAAAAATACGAAGACATTGTGAACGTGGATTTTTATGCAGCAGAGTCCACGCCAGATTTATGGCTGGCATTGCGCGATGTGGTGCTCAGTTGGGTAGAACAGGGGGTAACCTTATTTCGCGTCGATAATCCGCACACTAAGCCCTTGCCGTTTTGGGAGTGGTTAATTGCTGATGTTCGTCACCGCTATCCCGACGTTATTTTTCTGGCCGAGGCGTTTACCAAGCCCGCGATGATGGCGCGCTTGGGCAAAGTAGGTTTCACCCAGAGTTACACTTACTTCACCTGGCGCAATACCAAACAGGAATTGACCCGGTATTTTACCGAGTTAAATCAAGCGCCCTGGCGCGACTGTTACCGACCCAACTTTTTTGTGAATACGCCGGATATCAACCCACCGTTTTTACATCACTCGGGTCGTCCCGGTTTTTTAATTCGTGCGGTGCTGGCCACCATGGGCTCGGGTTTATGGGGCATGTACTCCGGGTTTGAACTCTGTGAAGCCGAGCCGGTGCCGGGTAAGGAAGAATATTTACATTCAGAAAAATACGAACTGCGCCCGCGCGACTATCACGCGCCTGGCAATATCACCGCCGAAATTGCCCAACTCAATCGTATTCGCCGCCTCAATCCCGCGCTGCAAACCCATTTGGGTTTTGCCGCTTACCGCGCTGATAATGAGCAGATTTTTTATTTTGGCAAACGCACCGCCGACCTGCGCAATTTTATTCTGATTGCCGTTTCGCTCGACCCGTTTAACGCGCAGGAGGCGACCTTTGAATTGCCTTTGTGGGAATTGGGTTTGCCCGATCATGCGCAGCTGAACGGCGAAGATTTAATGAACGGTCACACCTGGACCTGGTACGGAAAAACCCAGTTTATGCGGCTGGAACCACACCAGCCATTTGGTATCTGGCGCATTCAATCCGCTGCATCTTCAAACACCCATTAAGGAGTCCCAATGGCTAAGCGCGCCCGACAGGCTGCCTTTTTGAATGATCCCTTGTGGTACAAGGATGCCGTTATTTATCAGGTGCATGTGAAATCATTTTACGATGCCAATAATGACGGCATCGGCGATTTTCCGGGGCTGATCCAAAAGTTGGATTACATTGCGGATCTCGGCGTAAATACCATCTGGCTGCTGCCCTTTTATCCGTCACCGCGCCGCGATGATGGTTATGACATTGCCGAGTATCGCGCGGTGCATCCGGACTACGGCACCATGGCCGACGCACGCCGGTTTATTGCCGAAGCGCACAAGCGCGGTTTGCGGGTAATCACGGAGCTGGTCATTAACCACACCTCCGATCAACACCCGTGGTTTCAGCGGGCGCGGCGCGCTAAAAAAGGCTCCAAAGCGCGCGCTTATTACGTCTGGTCCGACAGCAACCAAAAGTACGCGGGCACGCGCATTATTTTTCTCGATACCGAAACATCCAATTGGACCTGGGACCCGGTCGCGGGCCAGTATTTCTGGCATCGCTTTTATTCGCATCAACCGGATTTAAATTTTGATAATCCGCAGGTGCTTAAAGAAGTGTTGAGCGTGATGCGCTTCTGGTTGGACCTGGGTGTTGATGGCCTGCGCCTGGATGCGATTCCGTACCTGATCGAGCGCGATGGCACCAACAATGAAAACCTTCCGGAAACCCACACGGTGCTAAAAAAAATCCGCGCCGAACTGGATGCCCATTACCCGGACCGTATGCTGCTTGCGGAAGCCAATCAGTGGCCGGAAGATACGCAGCTGTATTTTGGCGGCAAGGAAAACGGGCCCGATGCAGGCGAGGGCGATGAATGCCACATGGCCTTTCACTTTCCCTTGATGCCGCGCATGTATATGGCGATCGCCCAGGAAGACCGTTTTCCCATTGTGGATATTCTGCGCCAGACACCGGAGATTCCCGCCAACTGTCAGTGGGCGATTTTTTTGCGCAACCATGACGAACTCACACTGGAAATGGTGACCGACAAAGAGCGCGATTATCTGTGGAATTATTACGCCGCTGATCGGCGCGCGCGTATCAATCTCGGTATTCGTCGGCGCCTGGCACCGCTGGTCGAACGCGATCGTCGCCGGGTGGAATTACTCAACAGTTTATTGCTATCGATGCCCGGCACGCCGACCCTCTATTACGGCGACGAAATCGGCATGGGCGACAATATTTTTCTGGGCGATCGCGATGGCGTACGCACGCCGATGCAATGGTCCATCGACCGCAACGGCGGTTTTTCCCGCGCTGATCCGGCCAGCCTGGTGCTGCCGCCGATTATGGACCCGCTCTACGGTTTCCAGACCATCAATGTCGA
>CAYTQQ010000071.1:0-5841 GCA_964440135.1 uncultured Cellvibrionaceae bacterium
CTCACGCGTTGCCGCCTGCTGATGCACATGGTCGATATGGCGCCGGCTGATGAATCCGATCCGGTAGAAAATGCGCGCATCATCGCCCATGAGCTGGAAAAATTCAGTGCCACCCTGGCTTCACGCGAACGCTGGCTGCTGTTAAACAAAATCGACCTGTTGCCACCGGAAGAAGTAGAGGCGCGCTGTCAGGCGGTAGTGGACGAACTGCAGTGGACCGGACCGGTATTCCGTATTTCGGCCTTGCATCGTGATGGCACCGCACCACTGTGCGGCAGGATCATGGATCACCTCGAACAAATCTGGACTGCCGAGCGCGAGGACTCAACGCTGCGCGCCCAAGAGCTGGCCCTGCAACAGCAAATGGCACAAGAGGCCCGTGAACGCATTGAAGAGCTGCGTGAGGCCTGGCGGGCTGCCAAGCGTGCGCAAGGTGAAGATGATGATTTCGATGATGACGATTATGATGTCGAAGTCGAGTACGTGCGCTAGGCATCACCTGTAAGCTAGTCGCACGGCTGAGCAGCGCTGTCTGGTACCCTGAACCCTTAACAAGCCCCTCTTTTTACGAGGGGCTTTTAGCTTACTGATATAGATCAAAACCCATGAGCAAACGACATCTGATTCCGCAAGCCAAACGCTGGGTCGTCAAAATCGGCAGCGCCTTGTTGACTAATGACGGCAAGGGCCTGGATGCCCAGGCGATTGCCGGATGGGTGGCGCAGATGGCGGAATTGCGGCAGCGCGGCATCGAAATCGTGTTGGTTTCTTCCGGTGCGGTGGCGGCGGGTATGCGGCGCTTGGGCTGGACGTCCCGGCCAACCGAAATCCACCAGTTGCAAGCCGCAGCGGCGGTCGGTCAGATGAGCCTTGTGCAAACCTATGAAACCGAGTTCCAGCGCTACGGGTTACTGACCGCGCAGGTATTGCTTGATCACGATGATTTGTCGTCGCGCAAGCGTTATCTGAACGCGCGCTCGACCCTGAGAACCCTGATTGGCTTAGGTGTCGTGCCGGTTATTAACGAAAACGACACGGTAGTGACCGACGAAATCCGGTTTGGCGATAACGATACCCTCGGCGCCTTGGTGGCTAACTTAATCGAGGCTGATCTGCTGGTTATTCTGACCGATCAGCAGGGCATGTATGACAGTGATCCGCGCTCTAATCCCGAGGCCAGGCTATTAAGCGAAGTGGCGGCCGATGACCCGACGCTGGAACAAATGGCGGGCGGCGGTGGAGCCCTGGGGCGCGGCGGCATGATTACCAAAGTGCGGGCAGCGCGGGTCGCGGCTCGCTCGGGCGCAGATACCGTGATTGTCGGCGGACGTCTTGAAAATGCCCTGCTGCGGGTGGCCGACAACGACAACATCGGCACTTTCCTGTGGGCCCAGCAGCAGCCCCAGGCGGCGCGCAAACGCTGGCTCTCCGGACAGCTCCAGACGCGCGGCGTGTTAATGCTGGATGAGGGTGCGGTGCGGGTGGTGCGGGAGCAGGGCAAAAGCTTGTTGCCGGTGGGCGTTAAAGAGATACGGGGCAATTTTACCCGGGGCGAACTGGTGGTCTGCATGGCACCGGATGGCCGGGAAATTGCGCGTGGGCTGGTAAATTACCATGCGGACGAAGCGCGCAAAATCATCGGCAAACCCAGCGGTCGCATCATTGAACTTCTGGGCTACCAGGGCGACGAAGAGCTGATCCACCGCGACAACCTGGTGCTCTCATGAATAACTTGGTCTTCATAAATATGTCGATCCGCTCATGAACAGCTTGGTCTCTCATAAGATGAAACCCAGTAACGGCTCGTTATGAAACCCAGTGTCTTACGCCGTCTGATTAACTTCTGGCCACCGTTATTCTTTACCGGTATTCGTGCGACCCATATCAGCGATGATTTTCGGGTAGTCGAGGTCAGTCTCAAGCTGCGCTGGTACAACCGCAACTATGTCGGCACGCAATTCGGTGGCAGTCTTTTTGCCATGACGGACCCTTGGTATATGTTGATGCTGATGCACAACCTGGGTGGCGAATACTACGTGTGGGATAAACAAGCCGATATCGATTTTGTTGCCCCTGGGCGCACGGAAGTAACGGCGCGCTTTGAACTGAGCGAGACGGTGCTCAACGACATCCGCACGCATACCGCCAAGGGCGAAAAGTACCTGCCCAGCTTCACCGTTTCCGTTCTCGATAAAGACAGCAACCTGGTGGCGCAGGTAGAGCGCCGCCTCTACATTCGCAAAAAGCCCCACGCCCGCCCTTGAATGTGCGGGTAAGCCTGGTTTATCTAATTGTCCCCGCCAAGTGAGTGTACACTGCCTGCAATCTTTGCTTGAGGCCTGCTAAAACAGATGAAAATACCCAAACGATTGCAGCCGTTGGTCGAAGACGGCCTGATAGACGAAGTGCTGTTTCCATTAATGAGCGGCAAAGAAGCGCAGGTATTTGTGGTGCGCTGTGGCGACGATATTCGCTGCGCAAAAGTCTACAAAGAGGCGAATAAACGCAGCTTTAAACAAGCAGTGCAGTATCAGGAAGGGCGCAGTGTGCGCAATTCACGGCGCGCTCGCGCAATGGCCAAAGGCACTCGCTACGGTAAAAAAGAGCAGGAAGACGCCTGGTTAAACGCCGAGGTCGATGCGCTCTATCGCCTTGCCGCAGCGGGCGTGCGCGTGCCGCAGCCCCACGGCTTTGTCGACGGCGTGCTGTTGATGGATTTGATAGTCGACGCCGAAGGCGATCCCGCCCCACGTCTGGATGAAGTTGCGTTTGATCCCGACACGGCCCGCGCCTATCACGAGCAGATGATGCGGGAAATTGTGCGCATGCTCTGCGCCGGGCTGATTCACGGGGACCTGTCGGAGTTCAACGTGCTGGTCGATGCGGATGGCCCGGTGATCATCGATTTACCCCAAGCGGTCAATGCGGCGGGTAACAATAATGCCCAAATGATGCTCGCGCGCGACGTTAATAATATGACCGCCTACTTCGGCCAGTATGAGCGCAATCTGCTGATCACCCACTACGCCGAAGAAATCTGGGATTTGTTTGAGCGCGGCAATCTCCATCCCGAGGTCACCCTGACGGGGACATTTGCCCAGAGCAATGTCGAGACAGACATTGCGACCATGCTGCGTATTATCGAACACGCCAAGGAGGAAGAAGAGGAGCGCAAGGAGCGCGAACGGGCGGCGCGCGAGGGTGAGTTTTAACGCCCACCCCGCTGTTTTATTTTACTTCTTCGAGTGGCGCCTGCTGTTCAACGGCGGCGACCGATTTACGGGCGCTCCACTGACGCAGGCGCTCCATATACAGATACACCACCGGGGTAGTGTAAAGGGTCAGCAACTGGCTCACCGCGAGCCCACCGATAATGGTGATACCCAGGGGCAGACGCAATTCCGAACCTTCGTTAAAGCCGAGCACCAGCGGCACGGCGCCCAGCAGGCCAGCCAGGTTGGTCATCATAATTGGCCGCAGGCGCAGCAGCGCCGCGCGGTGAATCGCATCCCGTGCCGATAAGCCCTGGCGCTGGGCGGCAATGGCAAAGTCGATCATCATGATCGCGTTCTTCATCACAATCCCAATCAGCAAAAATAACCCGAGCAGGGCGATCAGGCTAAAGGGCGTGTCGCTCAAACGTAGCGCCAACAGTGCGCCGACGCCCGCTGACGGCAGGGTGGACAGAATCGTCAGCGGGTGAATCGTACTCTCATACAGAATCCCCAGAACCAGATAAACCGCGAGCAATACGCCCAGTACCAGAAGTGCCGGGTCCTGGCTCATGCCGGGCGTGCTGGGGCCCCAGCCGCCGGAGCGGGTGCCGGATGCTCCCACATGGACGGTCGCGGGAACCATTAACCGATCAAACACTTGATCGATGGCCGCTTGCGCCGCTTCATCGGTGACACCTTCGGCCAGGTCGTAACCGATACTTTCGGACGCAAACTGTCCGGTGTGGCGCACCCGGTCATTGGAAAGGCCGTAACCGAAGCTGGCAAACGTGGTCAGCGGCACTCGTTGACCGCTGGCCGTAATCACCTGAATCTGCTCCAATACCGCCGGGGTTTCGGTGTAACCGGGCTCCAGTTCCATCACCACGCGGTACTGGTTGAACTCGTCGTACATGGTGGACACTTGGCGCTGGGAGAAGGAGTTATTCAAAAGCGCGGCCACCGTGCGCATATCGACCCCCAGGCGCTGGGCCGCTTCCCGGTCAATATCGATCACCACTTGCTGGGCACCGTCCTGACGCGGCCCATCAACGTTGCTCAACTCTTCGAGGGATTCCATTGCGCGGGTAATTTTTACTGACCATTCGCGCAGAGGTTCCAGCTCATCGGACAGCAACAGGATTTCGTTGGAGCTGCGGCTGAAAGGCGAAGACAGGCGAATATCCTGATCCACGTTCACCATCAACATTGCACCGGCCTGGCGCGGCATATTGCGGCGCAGGCGATCGACCACGGCAGAGGCTGGCTCGCCCCGTTCGGACATGGGCTTGAGGCGCACCCGCATCCACGCATTGCCGACCCCGTTAGCGCCACCGCTCGAACCGAACACATCTTCAATCGCCGGATCGGTCAGCAGGTGCTGGCGAAAGGTTTCGATTTTGGGTTGCATAATGCGGAAGGAAAACCCGTCATCGCCGCGAATCCAGCCGGTAAGCTGCCCGGTATCCTGCTCGGGCAGCATGATTTTGGGCACCGCCACGTACAGGTAAATGTTGATACCGATCACCGTTCCCAGCAGCAAAATCACCAGCAGGCTGTGGCGTAGCGCCCAGTTAAGGCTGGCGGAATAAGCAGATTTGATATCGGAAAAAATACTCGCTTTCGGTGGCTCATCGGGATTGGTTCCCGCCTGCGGGCGCAGTAAGCGCGCACACAAACTGGGGGTCAGGCTGAGCGACACAGCGAGCGAAATAAGAATGGCTCCGGCGAGGGTAATCGAAAATTCACGGAAGAGTTTTTCGACCACGCCACCCATAAACAGAATGGATACAAACACCACTACCAGCGTGACGTTCATCGCGAGCAGGGTAAAACCCACTTCGCGCGCGCCCCGCACTGCTGCTGCAAAGGGTTCCATACCGGCTTCGATGTGGCGCTTGATGTTTTCCAGCACCACGATGGCATCGTCTACCACCAGCCCCGCAGCGACGATCAGCGCCATCAGCGAGAGGTTGTTGAGCGAAAACCCGTAGAGATACATCACCGCAAAAGAGCCGATCAGAGCGACGGGGATCGCCAGGGTCGGAATTAATGCGCTGCGCCAGTTACCTAAAAATACCCGTACGACACCGACCACGAGCATCACCGCAATTAACAGGGTGATCTGGGCTTCCTTCAGCGTGGCGCGGATACCGGGTGAGCGATCCATGACCACTTTCAGCTCGGTGTCGGCCGGCATCAGCGCCCGCAACGCCGGTAACTGTTCGTTAATGGCGTCAATGGTGGCAACGATGTTGGCGCCGGTCTGCCGGCTGACAGTGAGCGTGACCGCCGAGCGCTGGTTGTGGAATCCACTGGTGTAGCGGTTCTCGACCGAATCAGTGACCTCGGCAATATCCTGCAGGCGCACCGGTGCGCCATCGTTGTGGCGAATGATCAGCGGGCGATAGTCGGCTGCTTTGCGCAGTGACTCGTTGATACTGATGGTCCAGCGCTGCCCCGCGTCTTCCAGAATACCCAGTGGTTTGAGCTGGTTGGCATCGCCAATGGCCAGGCGCACTTCATCCAGCGCAATCCCGTAATGCGCCAGGGCGCCGGGGTTCAATTGGATACGCACGGCGGGCAGAGATGCGCCATCAATGCCTACTTGTCCCACGCCCTGGATCTG
>CAYTQQ010000071.1:5941-10966 GCA_964440135.1 uncultured Cellvibrionaceae bacterium
GTCACCCCGGGAATACTTCCCAGCGCCCGCTCCAGCGGCGTTGCCACGGTCGAGGCCATACTCTCGGGGCTGGCCCCCGGCAAACTCGCATGAACCTGAATGGAGGGAAAATCCACCTGGGGTAAAGGCGCGACCGGCAACAAGCGCCAGGCTAATAAGCCCAGCAGGACCACGGCCACCGCCAGCAAACTGGAGGCGACCGGACGCTTAATAAAGGGATCGGCAATCGACATGGCGCTTACCGTGCCTCCGCAACTGTAGGTTCAACGGCATCTTTCTGGCTCAACCAGCGATCGAAGAACAGATAGACAACAGGCGTCGTAAATAAGGTCAGAACCTGACTGACCAGCAGGCCACCGACCATGACCAGCCCGAGCGGCTGACGCAATTCTGCACCGGAGCCCGACGCGAGCATTAGCGGCACCGCGCCAAACAGGGCGGCCAGCGTGGTCATCAAAATCGGGCGGAAGCGCATCAGCGCCGCGCGATGGATGGCCGCGCGCGGCGTAAGGCCGTCTTTGCGCTGCGCCTCAAGGGCAAAGTCCACCATCATGATGCCGTTCTTTTTCACCAGGCCAATGAGCAACACCACCCCGATCACCGCGATGAGATCCAGCGGCCGGCCCGTCAGCAGCAGTGCGAGCAGGGCGCCCACGGTTGCCGAGGGCAGGGTAGACAGAATCGTGATGGGATGAATAAAGCTTTCATAGAGAACCCCGAGCACGATGTACATGGTCACAATCGCAGCGAGAATCAGCCACAGGGTATTGCTCAAGGACGCCCGGAACGCTTCGGCCGCGCCCTGGAAGCGCAGCTCGATCGCCAGCGGCAGCGCCATTTCATCCTGCACCCGCTCAATGGCGGCAATCGCCTCTCCTAATGAGGCTTTTTCGGCGAGGTTGAAGGAGATGTTCACCGAGGGAAATTGGCCCTGATGGTTAATCAACAGGGCCGCCGGGCGCTGTGATACCCGCGCGACCGCCGACAACAAGACCGGGCCACTGGGCGAGGCCACAAAGGTAGTGGCCAGAGCGTCCAGGCCTTGTGCATGAGCCGGGTCTACTTCCAGAACCACCCGGTATTGGTTGGCCTGGGTGAAGAGCGTGGCGATCTGCCGCTGTCCATAAGCGCTTTGCAGGGCCGAGGTAATATCGCTGACGCGAACGCCCAGGCGTGAGGCGGCATCGCGGTCAATATCAACATAGGCTTGCAGGCCACGGCTTTGCAGGTCGCTGGCGACGTCGGCCAGGGTCGGTTCGGTCCGCAAACGATCCAGCAGCGCCGGCACCCACTCTTCCAGCAATTGGGAGTCCGGTGTGGTGAGCGTAAATTGATATTGCGTACGGCTGACACGGTCTTCGATGCTCAATTCCTGCACCGGCTGGAACCAGGCGGTGATGCCCGAGATAGGCGCAATCCGTTCGCGCAGGCGGCTCATAATTTCCGTGGCGCTGGCCGTGCGGTCATGGTGCGGTTTGAGGTTGATCAGCAAGCGGCCACTGTTGAGCGTGAAATTGCTGCCATCCACGCCGATAAACGAGGAGAGGCTGACCACATCCGGGTCCTGCAGGATTTCCGCCACCAGCTGTTGCTGTTGGGCGGCCATGGCGTCAAACGAGATTTCCTGCGGCGCTTCGGTCACGGCCTGAATCACCCCGCTGTCCTGGACGGGGAAAAAGCCCTTGGGCACCGCCATATACAGGCCGGCGGTCAGGCCGATAGTGGCGAGCATCACCATCATGGTGGCCGTTTGATGCTCCAGTACTTTATCGAGCCCGCGGCCATAGCTGGCGATCAGGCGATCCATGGCATTGGGTTTGGCGGCATCGTGGGTGGGCGCGTCGCGCAACATCCGGGCGCACATCATTGGCGTCAGAGTAAGTGACACCACCAGCGAAATAGCGATGGCAACCGCGAGGGTAATGGCGAATTCCTGGAACAGCCGGCCGACCACGTCACCCATAAACAATAGCGGGATCAATACGGCAATCAGCGAGACGGTCAGGGAGATCAGGGTAAAGCCGATTTCCGCCGCGCCGGTTAAGGCCGCATCCATGGGCGATTTGCCTTCCTCCCGGTGGCGGGCAACGTTTTCCAGCATCACGATCGCATCATCGACCACGAAACCGGTGGCGATCGTGAGCGCCATCAGCGACAGGTTGTTGATCGAAAAGCCCATCATGTACATCACCCCAAAGGTGCCGACCAACGACAGGGGTACGGCAATGCTGGGGATAATGGTGGCGGGAATCGTGCGCAAAAATACAAAGGTAACCAGGACCACAAGGCCGATGGCGAAGAGTAATTCTTTTTGCACGTCGCGAATCGAGGCGCGAATACTGTGGGTGCGGTCAGTAAGGACGGTGACTTCCACGGCGGCCGGAAGGGTCGAGGTCAATTGGGGCAGCAGCGCCTGCACACTGTCGGCCACATTAATGACGTTGGCGCCGGGTTGGCGTTGAATATTAATAAGTACGGCGGGCTGGGTGTTGGCCCAGGCCGCCAGAAAGCGGTCTTCCGCACCGTTTTCTACGGTGGCAATATCGCGCAGACGCAGGGGCGCCCCATCGCGCCAGCTGATCAGCAGATCGCGGTATTCTTCGACTGACTTAATCTGGTCATTGGCGTCGAGCATGGTCGAGCGGTAAGGGCCGTCAAAGCTGCCTTTCGGCTGGTTCGCGTTGGCGGTCACAATCGCATTGCGGACTTGCTCCAGCGACATACCCAGGCCCGCGAGGGCCGCCGGGTTGACCTTGACGCGAATGGCCGGGCGTTGCCCACCGGCGAGGCTCACCATTCCCACACCCGGCAACTGCGCCAGTTTTTGCGCCATGCGGGTATCGATAAGGTCGTAAACTTCCGGCAACGGCAGGGTGCTGGAGGTCACCGCCAGGGTCATAATCGGCGCGTCCGCCGGGTTAACTTTGCGGTAGATCGGAGGCGTCGGCAGATCGCTGGGCAGCAGGCTGCCCGCAGTGGTCATGGCGGCCTGCACTTCCTGTTCGGCGACCCCTAAATCAACTTCCAGCGAAAACTGCAAAGTAATGATGGACGCCCCGGTGGAGCTGGTAGACGACATTTGCTTCAGGCCGGGAATCTGCCCGAGGCTACGCTCCAGGGGCGCCGTGATCGTGCGCGCCATGACATCGGGACTGGCGCCGGGGTTGAAGGTAAACACCTGAATAATCGGGTAATCCACCTGCGGCAGTGCCGCTACCGGCAACATCCGCCAGGCCAGGATCCCCGACATGAGCAGGGCCAACATCAACAGTGATGTGGCCACGGGTCTTAAAATAAAGGGACGGGATGCACTCATTCTTGCAGCACCATTGTCGGACGGCCATCAGTAAGACGGTCGATACCTTCCATCACCACTTGATCGCCTGCGCTCAGGCCTTCGATAATCGCTATCCGCGTGCCTTCGGTGGGCCCGGTGGTCACATTGCGCACGCGCGCGCGCTTTTCTTCGTCAACGATGTAGACATAGGTGCCGGTAGAACCAAATTGAATGGCGTCCGCCGGAATGGTGAGTGCATTGGTCAGGGTCTGCAGATGCAGGCGCGTATTCACAAACTGGTTGGGGAACAAGCTGTCGTCTTTGTTGGCAAATTCCGCCTTCAGGCGCAGCGTGCCGGTGGCGATATCAATCTGGTTGTCGAGCGTGGTGAGCTCGCCCTGCGCCAGTTGGTGTTGCTCGCTGCGATCCCAGGCTTCAACGGCCAGCAATTGCTCATCCGACTGGCTGGTGCGAAATGCTTCGCGCACGGCGACCAACTGGTTTTCCGGAATGGTGAAGCTCACTGCGATGGGCTGGGTTTGGGTAATAGTGACCAGACCTTCGCTGTCATTGCTGTTCACCAGGTTGCCGGCGTCGAGTCGACGCAAGCCGAGACGCCCGGTAATAGGTGCGTGAATGCGGGTATAGGAGAGCTGCAAGCGCGCATCATCCACCATGGCCTGATGATTTTTTAAAGTGCCTTTTAACTGCTCAACCAATGCGACCTGTTTATCCAGTTGTTGTTTTGGAATGGAGTTCTGTTTAAACAGACGCTCATAGAGAACCAGATCGTCCTCAGCGTTTTTCAACTGCGCTCTGGTTTGTTGCAGTGTACCTTCAGCTTGTGCGAGGCGAACTTCATAAGGTGCAGGATCAATTTCCGCGAGCAGAGCGCCCGCCTCGACCCGCTGCCCTTCGTTAAAATGCACGCGCACCAGCGGGCCGTTTACCCGGCTGCGCACCGTCACCGTATTAAGCGGTACCACGGTGCCGATGGCTTTGATGTGGACTTTTAAATCTTCCTCAATGACTTCTTGAAGTTTTACTGCTACCGGGCCGGCCCAGGGATTGGGCGGTGGCGGCAATTTGTCCGCGGGTGCGCGTCCCACGAAAAACCAGAGGAGCAAAATAATTAACAGGATGACGACGCCGAGCGTCCAGGTTTGTGCACGAGAGAGGCGGGAAAAGAAAACAGCCATGTATGAGTCCGAATTTCATTAAAACTGTCAAAAATTTTTAGGCCCAAAGCCCTGACGGGGAGTGTCAGAATCAATAAGCCGATGCTTTTGGAGTTTTATAAGAGTCAATTGTTATAGTACCGAAAAGTGAGCCTAGGGGAGGCACCTTGTCATCGCAACTGCCTTTACAAAACCCAACCTTTTTTGTTCAAAAGTGCAGCCCTCATTTTGCTGTGGTTGTTCTGTCATCAGGTTCGGGGGCGTGGTTTAATGAAAGCTGATATGACCCTGCCGCTGAACTTTTGCCGGTGCGGGGGTCAGATTTCCTGCAAGTGATACCGGTTACCTAAATCCCATCTGGATTTTTATTGACGATTTTTTAAGTAAGGAGCTACTGATTATGTTGCATTCACTCTCAACCTTGTTGCGCATGTCTGCGCTTGCGCTGTTACTGGGCGCCGCCGCCCCGCTGATGGCGCAAAACACCTTTAGTCTTGCGCCATTACCTTATGCGCCGAATGCGTTAGCGCCGGTGATTGATGAAGCCACCATGCGCCTGCACCACGGCAA
>CAYTQQ010000072.1:0-10878 GCA_964440135.1 uncultured Cellvibrionaceae bacterium
AGGTCAATGTCAATGGAGCCCGCCACGTGGCTGCGAAATCCCATTTCTTTGTAAGCTTCCTGAAATTTAATACCTGAGCGCCCGGAGCGCAGAGCGTCCAGTACGGTGGCTTGGTCATTACCCAGGCAGGAAACTATACCCATGCCGGTAACTACAACACGTCTCATCGGCTAACCTCTTATAAATTTACCGAGCCTATCTCTGTTTTTTCAGTTTTTATCTGGCAATCACGCCAGTATGAAACGGACGCAATTATGCCAGACAACAACTATCCGGCTGCGTTAGCATCCCAACGAAGGCTACTAAAAACCATCAGTATTTTGGAATAAGCCGACACGCAAATCTTGAGCAAAGTAAATATCTTTACCGTCGCAGGACACGCGGCCGTCTGCAATACCCATAATCAGCTTGCGCTCGATGACGCGCTTGAGATTAATGTGATAAGTAATCTGCTTGGCGGTGGGTAGAATTTGTCCGGCAAACTTTACTTCGCCACAGCCCAGGGCGCGACCGCGACCGGGGTTGCCTTTCCAGGCAAGAAAAAAGCCTACCAGCTGCCACATGGCATCAAGACCAAGGCAGCCAGGCATTACTGGATCGCCGGGGAAATGACAGTCGAAGAACCATAAATCAGGGGAGATATCCAGCTCGGCAATGATTTCGCCCTTGCCGAATTCGCCACCGGTTTGGCTGATATGAGCGATGCGATCAAGCATCAGCATATTGGGGATAGGTAGTTGGGCATTACCCGGGCCGAATAATCGACCGTTACCGCATTCGATGAGATCTTCGCGGCTATAGGCGCTCTTAGCTTCAAAGGGGGTCATGTAATGAACTCGTTAAGTGATTTTTATAGGCCAAAGTTACCGAGCGACGTCGCCGCAAAGGGCGCCATTCTACCTTCTGTAGCGCTCTTGTCCAGCCAAAGGATTGATCTCAACAGGCTGCCAGGGCTGGTTAATAGGTGCGATCCAGAGCGAAACGGGCTACCTCGGCCATGGCGTTGGAGTAAGAAGTTGCCGGTAAAGTTTCCAGCTGGGCAAGAGCCGCAGCGACCTCTATTTTAGCGCGTTCGAGCGTATAGGTAATACCACCGGTTTCCTGCACGACGGTCAAAATCGTTGGCAGCTGGCTGGCATCACCGGTACGGATGGCTTGCGCAATCAGTTCAGCCTGGGCTGGTGTGCCTTTGGACATGGCATGGATCAGTGGCAGGGTAGGTTTGCCTTCAGCCAGATCATCTCCAACATTTTTGCCCAAAGTGGCGGCATCACCAGTGTAATCAAGGGCATCATCCACTAACTGAAAGGCCATGCCAACATGGTGTCCGTAGGCTTTTAATGCCTGGCGCTGTGGGTCGGAGGCGCCGCTGAGTACGGCGGCAACTTCGCAGGCCGCAGCAAATAACACCGCGGTCTTTTTATCGATTACCTGAAGGTAACCGGCCTCATTCAGTTCGGGATTCTTAGCGTTAGCGAGTTGCTGGACTTCGCCCTCAGAGATCAAGTTGGTGGCGTCGGAGAGGATCGCCATGATCTCCATATTGCCGATGGCAACCATCATCTGAAACGCGCGGGAGTATAAAAAATCACCGACCAACACGCTGGGTGCATTACCCCATTTGGCGTTGGCAGTCGGGCGTCCGCGGCGCAGGTTGGACGTATCCACCACGTCATCGTGCAACAGTGTTGCGGTGTGAATAAATTCAATGATGACTGCGAGTTCAAGGCGCTGGGCATTGGTGCTCCCCAAGGCGTTAGCGCTGAGTAACACCATCAAGGGTCTGAGCCGCTTGCCGCCCGCTTCAACGAGGTAGTGGCCGATATTCTCCACCAGTCCAACATCGGAGTGAAGTTGGGAAATAATAAGCTGGTTAACAGCGGTAAAATCGTCTTTAACGGCGTGGTGGAGTGGTAGCATGAACAGTCTTCTTGTGGGTGAGAAAAGCGCCGGTCATCCTAGCAGCGGCGTGCCGAGTGTCAAGTTAGGTGCCGCCAACTGGCTGCAGGTCGCCGAGCCGTTCCTGGCTGGCGGGGTCACAGTGTAATTCAACTGTGAGCAGTGATACATCCGGTGCTCGGCAAGCCAGCGCCAAGGCAAATTGGCCCCCGAGTTGCCATTGCCAAAAACGCCATTCATTGGGGTTTTCGTGCAGCTCAGGAGCGAATTGCGAGTGGATCTGTAAATCGTCAAACACAAACACAGCGCGTTCAAGTCCGGCCGCGATCCCTGTTCCGCGCGCTTTTAAAAATGCTTCCTTTAACGTCCACAACCGGTAAAAAGCCAGCTCCCGCTGAGCGGGCTCTAACGTTTGGAGAAACGCCACTTCATGGGGGTGGAAATACCGCTGTGCAATGGCATCCCTGCTGCGCTTTACAACCATCTGCTCCAGATCCACGCCAAGCTCATGCTGTTGGGCTATCGCAATAGCCAGGTAATCACCACTGTGGCTGATATTAAAGCTGATGGGCAGATTGGTGAGAAATGGTTTGCCTTGAGACGATTGTCCGAAAGTCAGCGCTGAAGCGGGTACACCAGAAAATTCAGCCAGCACTCGCCGGACCTGAGCGCGAATTCGCTGATATCGAAGGCGCAGATCGGGCCGCGCAAAAGTCAGCGCCCGCGCATGCTCCAAATCGGAGAGAAGAGAAAAATCATCACCCTCAACGGGATTGCCAACATGGCTCAGCCTGAGCTGAATGACGGGTTGAGGCGTTAAGCGCATAGGCTTCTCGGCCTCAGCCGGTAATGGACAAAGTGCGCCGGTACCATCCGTTACTTGATCAGGGAATATTCAGTAGCGGTCATATAAACCGACTCAATGGATTTTACGATTTCACCATTGCGTGTCGATTCTTCTACCACCTTGTGCCACTCCGGATCCTGGCCAAAGGATTTCCAGCTTTGCTGAGCCGCCGCACGGCTCTTATGGGCCAGAATATAAATAATGGTGTTGGCGCGCTCTGGATCCTGAGGAACCCAGTAACCCACATTGCGCATGCCATGTTTTTCAAAAAATGCGGTGGTGTGATTGGCAAAGCGCTTATGCAGGTCGGCTAATTTGCCGTCTTCAGCGACATAAGTCCGTAGCTCAAATACGGTTTCCGCCTCAGCGTGAGCGCCAGCGGCACAAAAAAGTAAGCATACTAAAACAGCATGAGCCAATTTTTTAATCATCATAGGGGGTATCCTGAAACTGAAATTAACACGACTGGAATAATCATGGCCTGGCAGAGCACGCAACCGTCAATGGTCGCTATAGTAAAGCCTTGCCAATATCGGCGACAAGCTGATTGCTAGGCACCGGCTCTCTGTGAAGAAGCCAGCTTGCCACAGAAAGGAAAGAAGCGTGAGTTTAGATTTATTGGCGATGATTAGGGTTTGTTAGGGTTGTTGACAAAGGCTTTGCCACAGCCACTGCTTCGTTTTTCAGGAGCGAAGCATCCAGGTGGTGGCCTGCGCGGCCAACTTTTTTGATTTGCCGTATACTAACGCGCTTTACCTTCACATCTGCTAGTAAACAAGAGGATGTAGTCAATGGCACTTAAACTTCAAACGGTTATCTGTAGCACTCGTCCGGGGCGCATCGGTCCCACTGTTGCGCAATGGTTTAATAAGTTCGCTAGCGACCAGAGCGAGTTTGAATGTTCGTTGGTGGATCTGGCGGACTTTAATTTACCCGTTTACGACGAGCCTATGCATCCCAGCATGCAGCAGTATGAAAAGGAATATACCCATGCCTGGTCGGCCAGTGTGGCCGCGGCTGATGCTTATGTTTTTGTTATCCCGGAATACAATTATTTTACCCCTCCGTCTTTGGTGAACGCTCTCAACTACGTCTACAAAGAGTGGAATTACAAGCCTTGCGGCTTTGTCAGTTACGGTGGGGTTTCGGGCGGGTTGCGTTCAGCCCAGATCACCAAACAGCTGGTGACCACATTAAAGATGATGCCTATGGTAGAGGGTGTCATGATTCAAATGCCGTGGAGCCGTTTGGATAGCACCACCGGGTTCCAGTCAGACGAACATCTTGATAATTCGGCTACTGCTATGTTGCAAGAAATGCACAAATGGGCTGCAGCGCTTAAGTCCATGCGCCAATAATTTTTTCTCTTTATTAGCGACTGGCTCAATAAAAAGGCTCTGAGCAACCAGGAATTAACCGAGGTTGCTCAGGGCTTTTTTGTTATGGGCGATGGAGTCTTAGATCCACTGAATAAAAGATGAAACACAAGGGCAATATGCGGTAGCCGGTTTCTCTTTAATCATTTTGCGTTAATGAAAGTCGCGCGACTTGAGCGCAAGTTGTTGCAGGCGTGGGGTGACGTCTTCAATATGTCCTGCCAGCACATGAATCACCGGCACCGCTACATCTTCATCGAGGATATCAACGGTACCTTTAATAATCAGAAGCTTGCCGGTAAGAATTGCTGTGCGAAATCTTTCCTGAATGCTGCTCCACACCACGATATTGCTGGTGCCGGTTTCGTCTTCCAGAGAAAGGAATAAAACGCCGCTGGCGGTTCCGGGGCGTTGCCGACCGGTGACAATGCCGGCAATGCGTACAAAACTTTTATGCCGCATAGTTTTTAAGTCGCTAAAGCGTTTGCACTTATTAAAGGGATATTCGTGACGCAGTAATTGTAATGGATGGGTACGCAGGGTTAAGCCGATAGCGGCGTAATCATCCATCACATTTTCTTCGAGGGTGGGACCGGCCATGAGTAAATCATCGTGGTCATGTTCACTGGTAGCGAGCAATTCCGAGTGCGGTAATAACGCCGATATCTGCCAGCGTGCTTGAAAACGATCCCCCAGCATTTCGCGGAGTGCATCCGCCGAAGCCAAACAAGCAAGGTCGGTATTATTTAGGTTGGTCCGGCGATTAATATCTTTGACTGAGGTAAAAGGCATGTCGCCGCGTGCAGTTTCAATCGATTTTGCTGCTGTGGTATTCAGCGAATGAATAGATATAAAACCCAGGCGAATACCCTGTTTTCCGTTGTCATCTAATTCCAGCGTGTTGTCGTAAAGGCTACGGTTAATATTGACGGGCTTGATCGTAATGCCGTGACGGCGTGCGTCCTGAATCAGCTGCGATGGGCTATAAAAGCCCATCGGCTGGCTATTTAATAAAGCACAATAAAAAGCCGCTGGATGATGGCATTTAATCCAGCTGGACAGGTAGCACAAAATAGCAAAGCTGGCTGAATGACTTTCGGGAAAACCATAACCACCAAACCCTTTTACTTGTTCAAACAACCGATCGGCATAGGCTTGTGTATAACCGTTGGCGAGCAGGCCGTCTTTAAATTTTTTCTCGAACAGCAATAGCTTGGAGTTCTTACCCCAATTCGTAATAGCGCGGCGCAGCTCGTCGGCTTCAGTGGCCGTAAAGCCCGCAGCCACCATGGATAGCTTCATCACTTGCTCCTGAAAAATAGGTACGCCTTCGGTGGCCTCGAGCACTTTTTTTACTTCATCGTTGGGAAAAGTAACGGATTCTTTTCCGGCACGGCGACGTAGGTAAGGATGAACCATGTCGCCCTGAATCGGGCCCGGTCGGACAATGGCTACCTGAATAACCAGGTCGTAAAAACATTGTGGGCGTAAGCGTGGCAACATCGCCATTTGCGCGCGCGATTCAATTTGAAAAACGCCGACGCTGTCTCCGCGGCAGAGCATTTGGTAGGTGGCTTTGTCGTCCGGCGGAATATCCTGCAAGGAGCCTATGTGCGGATCATAGCTGGCAATAAGTTCAAGTGCCCGGCGCAACGCCGATAGCATGCCCAGCGCCAGCACATCTACTTTTAACAAGCGCATGGCTTCCAGGTCTTCTTTATCCCATTGGATAATGGTGCGCTCTGGCATGCTGGCATTTTCCAGCGGTACCAGGTCGCTGATTCGGGAGTTGGAAATGACAAAGCCACCCGTGTGTTGACTCAGGTGTCGGGGGAATCCATAAATCTGTTCGGCCAGATTAAAAAAATGCGTAAGTAACGGGCTGTTAGTCTTTACGCCTAAGGATTCCAGGCGTGCTTTCAGATCGCTGCGACTATCCCACCAGGCAATATTTTTGGCTACATAGTTAATAAAGGATTCATCCAAGCCCAATGCTTTACCGACATCGCGTATGGCACTTTTGCGACGATAGGTAATTACTGTCGCAGCAATGGCTGCTCGCTCCCGGCCATACTTCTGGTAGATGTATTGAATAACTTCTTCGCGACGTTGATGTTCAAAGTCCACATCAATATCCGGCGGTTCATTGCGCGCGGTAGAGACAAATCGCTCGAAGAGAACACCGATTTTTTCCGGAGAGATTTCTGTAATAAATAAACAATAACAAACCACTGAGTTGGCAGCGGAGCCGCGACCTTGGCAGAGAATATTGCGCGAGCGCGCAAAGTGGACAATGTCATGAACGGTTAAAAAATAATATTCATAAGCGAGCTTCTCAATCAGCGCCAGCTCTTTTTCTATCACTGTTTCAACCGATGCCGGTACGCCCTTGGGCCAGCGCTGTTGTTTGCCTGTAGTAACCAAGTGGCGCAGATGCTGAATGGGGGTGAGATTTTTAGGAACGACTTCATGGGGGTATTGGTATTTAAGCTCTGTCATGGAAAATTTACAGTGCTCGGCAATAACGCAGGTTTGATCCAACAGCGTTTTGGGATACAACTTTGATAGCTGATGAAGCGATTTTAAACAGGCTTCACCGTTGAGCTCCAGGCGGGTTCCCATGTCTTGCAAGGAGGTGTTATGGCGTATGGCTGTAACGAGATCCTGTAGAGGTTTGCGTTCAGCGCTATGCATTAATGCTTCACTGCAGGCGACCAACGGAATATTGTTAGTGGCTGACAGTGTTAACCAGCGTTTAAAGTTCTGCTGCTCGCTGCCGTGCAACTGATGGTTAATGCCAATCCACAAGCGCTCTTTAAAAGCGTGTGTTAACGCAGTAACTAGCTCGTCTTTAATACTTTCGTCTGGCTTAACGACCCAGATAATCAAACAGTGACGTAAACGAAAGCGCAGGTCTTCAAAATGCGCTTCGTAAGAACCTTTTTCTGCGCGACGGCGGGCAAGGGTGATAAACCCCGAGAGCTCGGCATAGGCTGCGATGGTTGGAGCCAGGGCAATTAAATCCATACCATTAGAAAGCCGAAAGCGGCTGCCAATAATCAGCTTTAACCCGCACTCTTCAGCGGCTACAAAAGCTTTCACTACCCCGGCCAATGAACACTCATCGGTAATAGCAATGGCGTCATAACCTAGTTCGGCAGCGCGGTAGACATACTCGCCGGGGTGTGATGCACCGGTAAGAAAGGTAAAATTAGTCGTGGTAAATAATTGAGCGTAGCGCATCAGGAAAACACTCCGTGCGCATACCATTTTTTGTTGTAAAGGTCACAGAAAATCCATACCGCCAGATTATCGTTCCGTTTGGCCAAATAATAATCCCGCGCGACAGGTTCTTCCCACCAATTTCCAATTATCCGCTCAGGGCCGACCGCTAATGACAGATAGCCATGCCAATAAAGTTGGTTGTTGCGCTCTTCGATGGGCTCAGGGCTAGGCAGTAACCAGGTTGGGCGTAATCCGCTGCGCTGCACAAGCGGCAAATCCTGATTGCACTTTTCGGCCAGCGTTATCATGGTGTTTGTTAATTCGGGTACCCGGCTGTCGCGGTAGCTCAGTTTATACACGGCGTTTTCACCCAGGCGAGTTTTAAGCTTGGCCAAAGTTACCGTGAAATCCTGCACTGATTTTTTGCGACGGCTTTGGTCAAAGTTCAGCGCCTGACTGCCACCATGCAGGGGCAGGGTGTGCCGGCAGATTAACTGAAGCGTATCAATTTCAAACGGCAATTCCTGATTATCAAATTGAATAAGTGACAGGTCATAAAGCAGCGGCCAATTGCTTTGTGGGGTATCGCTATTCACGATAATAGTTTTCTCATTGCGATATATGTCGGCAATTTTCCATTGGATATATTGGCATTGCTGCTGTCGTTTACGCAGATAGGCACTCAAGTCTTGCAGTAAACTTTCAAGCTGGGGTTTTAATTGATCTACCACCGTTACCGGATATTCAAACTGTATTGCCTGTTCAAACCATTCATCGGGTTGATAGGTTTTTCGTGGCTTTTCAAACAAGGCACTTTGCTGGAAATTCTGATCAATGTCATAAATATCACTCAGTACGGCGGTGAACTTGTGGCCCAAGCGTTTTTTAAAACTGCTGAGTGATTTGCCACGGATTTGCATGGCAAGATCGCCAAAGGTTTTAAAGCCGGTTTTTGTTAAAGCTTCCACCGCTTTAGGATAATCAAACAACAAATGGATGGGCAGGGCATTGAGTCGGTCAATAAAAAGTGCTTTGTGTTCATCGCCAGTGATGGGGTAGTGCCTGAAAGATAAATACCAAGCTGCCTGTGCCGTATGGGCAAGGCCAAATTCAAAGCCGTAAGGCGTACGCCGCAAGTTGTCAAACACCTGGCTGCACAAGGCGTTAATGCCGCCAAACAATTTCAAGCAACTGGATATTTCCAACAACAAGCCCGATTGCGCGCGCTCTGTACTGCAATAATGATCAGTATAGGGGCTGAATTGATAAAGCTGTTCAGTCAGTTGGTGCAGCACCGCCAGCTCTTTATTTTTATCGCGCGGATAAATCTCACAGTCGCTCAACAACTGGGCCTTAGTGGCATCCATCTCCAGCTGAACGCCCGCCTGCAAGGCGATTGCGTTGGCAAAAATTACCCGTTTCTTTTCAATGACCGCAACGGGTCGTGCGGCAGTCGCTGCGGGCTCTACTGACACCGGTAGGGTTGTTTGGGGCGCTGACGTTTGTGCAACAGAAAGGGCAGTCAGAGGCAGGTCAACAAAGCGAAGCGCCAGCCATAGGTGTGAGCCCTTAACACTCATGGCTTGCTCCGTAAATTTGTCACGCTTGCAACCCGTGGCACCTCCTGCGCATCGGATTTTTGTTCAGCCGGGGGTTGATCGAGTTGATGATAGGCGGGTTGGGCGGCCCAGCTTTGGGGTAAAGACAAAATAAGCGGATGGTTGTGTCGGGTTTGCAGCTGGCCTTTTTGTTTGAAAACGGTAACTTCCAAACCCGTGGGCACCGTCTGCGCCAACAAACGCAACCCCGCGGGCGAGCTGTGTTGGCGAGCTTGACGCGGGCGGAAAAGTACCGATAAGCCCGTGCCCTCAGTGCTTGCTAGTAAGCACTTACGTATCTGGGTATAGCTCAGTGACAAAGGCTGCCAAGCCAGAAGTGCACCTACACTGGCACGGGCCAGTTCCAAAAATGAGGTTAAAAAATGATCTTTTTCAGGTGCGGTGACGACAATTAATCGCTCAAGATCTATCCCCGCTTGAATAAATGCTTGGCTAAACGGCGTTGCTGGAGGGTTAACCAGAACCACCAGCCCCGAAATCTCACGCAATGCGGGCAAAAATAACTGCCACTCGCCGTGCAGATTTTGCTGGCACACTTCAATCAAGCTGCCCAGAGGCCAGCCATGGTTTAACAGCATGCTATCCAGTGCTGCATAACCTGTTCCCAAGACCCGGCGGGACGTAAAACGCTGTGAGTGGCCCAGCCAGGTATCCTCCCTGAGCAACAATTGCTCGAGAGTAGTGGTGGGTAAAATGTCAGAGGGTATCTTGATCATGGTGGGTGCAAGTGCTGTATAGGTATACAGTATAGGGCAGCCAAACCAAGAGTGCTAAGGGGGGAGGGGTAAAAAATTAAATTTGTCGGATAGGTGGCGTATGAAATATTAATGCGCCATCAGAAGGTGTGTATCTTGGCGCGAGTTTACTCTTCGATAGCTTGATTCTGGCTTTCCATGCGGTTACGACCCAGGCGTTTGGCGCGGTAAAGCGCTTTGTCGGCCCGCAACAAAATGTCTTTTATTGCCTGGTCGTGCGCCATAGCGATGGCAATGCCGCCGCTGACCGTGCAGCGAATTTCGTGTCCCATCCAGTGAATGGGTTTCTCCGCCACTGACAACCGTAAACGTTCGGCCACGGTTTTAATGGCCTCCCAATCACTATCAGGCAGCAAAATGGCAAATTCCTCGCCGCCAAGGCGGCCCAATAAATCGACATTGCGCAATACGGAGCGCCAGCGCTCGCATACGGTTTGCAGAACCGTGTCACCTGCGGCGTGACCGTACTGGTCATTGATTTCTTTAAAGTGATCCAGATCTAACATCAAAATACCGAGCGGCTTTTGATAGCGGCGAGCCCGTTCGTGTTCCTCATTGGCCCGTTCCAGAAAGTGTCCGCGATTAAGCTCACTGGTCAAAGGATCGCGCCAGGCAAGGTCGCGTAAAGCGGCTTCACTGACTTTACGCTCGGTAATATCCCGAAAAAACCACACTCGCCCAAAATAGTGACTATGACTACCATGTAAACCCACCGAATGGCGCTCAATGGTACGGCCATCTTTAAGGTCAATTTCACAGTGATCCCGTTCTTTAGGGTTGGCATAAAGAGCCATTACGCGCCGGATAAAAGACTCTGGGTCCTTGAGTAAAGCAATAGCGGCGTACATCAGTTTATCTTCAGCAATGGAACCGTCTGCATGGGTATGAGCCCGTAGGTGATCGGCATCCAACTTCCATAGGTCCACAAAACGCTGGTTATAAGACACCACCATCCCCTGCTCATCCACAACAAGAATGGCGTCCGGCGAGGCTTCCTGGATGGCCCGTAACAGCGAGCGGTCGAATTCGATAGTGCTTTTATTCATGTGCAGATTAATCCCTGTGCACGCTTTTTAGGCTGCTGACTTTGCCCCAGATCGACTCATAAGAAAAGAGCAAAAATATTATAAATAGCTTGAATCGCCCCGGCTTCACTA
>CAYTQQ010000073.1:0-10602 GCA_964440135.1 uncultured Cellvibrionaceae bacterium
CGCCTTGTTTATGGTTATAAATATCAATTGGCTGGGTCATATCGCCCATGTTGTTGCCCCAAGCATTACGCTCGTAGGTCACAACGGCGGCAATGTCGACTTCACTCAACTGCTCACCAAAGGCCTGCATGGCGGTACCGCTCACCCCGTTCACAACGACATCGATATGCGCTTCAATTGGACCAACCGAAACACCTATGCCCTTCAAGCCGGGGAAAATCCCCGGAAGCCCTTCACCATTGACTTGATGGCAGGCAGCACAGGCACGGTTGTAAACATCTTCACCCCGCGCATAGAGCTCATCAAAGGTAAATGTTTTCGCGGTCAACTCACGCACGGCAGCGGCGGCGGCTTGTTTCTCTTGCAGCCACGCGCGGTAATCCTCTTCAGATTTGGCTTCTACCACGATGGGCATAAAGCCATGATCACGCCCACAGAGTTCGGCGCACTGTCCTCGATAAATACCTGGCTCATCGATATTGGCCCAGGTTTCCTTGATAAAGCCGGGGATAGCATCGCGTTTTACACCCAAATCGGGCACCCACCATGAATGGATGACGTCGTTGGCCGTGATTAGCAGTCGGATTTTTTTATTGACCGGCACCACCATTGGCTCATCTACCTCAAGCAGGTAGTGAGGACCTTTGGGCGCACGGCCTTCAATTTGATCGCGCGGGGTGCTGAGGTTGCTGAAAAAGCTGACGTCTTCACCGATGTAGTCGTATTTCCAGCGCCATTGATAGCCGGTAATCACAATATCCATATCGGCTTCACTGGTGTCGTAAAGCTTGACGAGGGTCTTGGTGGCAGGCCACGCCATGGCAATAAGTATGGCAATGGGGATAGCGGTCCAGACGATCTCTAACTTGGTGCTTTCATGGAAGTTGGCGGCTTTTGCTCCGCGCGACTTGCGGTGAACGATCATGCTGAAAATCATGATCCCGAACACCACCACCCCGATGCCGACACACCACCAGAACATCTGCATATGGAGCGAGTGGATTTCTCGGCTGACCGTGGTAACCCCTTCGGGCATATTAAATTTCCAGCGCTCAACCTCTTCTGCCAGGGACTGATAGCTTGTCGCCAATAATGCAGCGGCAAGCAACCAGGGGCCGGGCCCGCGTGCTCGATTCAACATCGCCAGTCATCTCCGTCTAACTAAAATTATGCTTATTTTTGAAATTGAGAGGGGTGTCAGGAATCACCCCGCCAGGCGCATAAGCTTTGGCGTTTATGATTATTTTTCGCCCTTTCATTGGTGTCGAAGCTAGAAACGTGCAGGATCTTCCGCTCATAAATACTGCGAGTGGGGATCTTACTTAGTCATTCTGGAGTCCGACAGTCGAGTTATAGAGGGAGATATAACCAATAAACTGCGACAAAAAGTCGCACCTTCGCCGTCAAGGAAGCCATAGCAAAATAAGGATGTCAATCTTTTATAGCCTTTAAATCTGAAGAGAATATGATCAGAGTGTTTATATGCCAATCAAATCGTCTGCTTTATAGACGAAAAATGCGCCACATTTTTGGCGTTGGCAGGCTCGCTGACGTAAAAGTCAGCCGTGGGTGAGGTCCTTATAAAAAGATGATATGAGTTCTGACTTGCAGACGGCGAACTATGTATTAGTGTTAAGGGAACTTATTTTCGCCGGGCGAGATAGCCCACGCTGACATGGACCGTTTTTATTTGAAAAGCAGATCAGATGACCTATGAGCCTTAACCAAATTTACCGACTTCGTAGTCTGGTGCAGCAGGTGCGCAAACGGGACGCGCGCAACGGCGGCCTGACAGCCCTGTTGGAGCCACGGGCCCAACAGCTCCACGAAGCGATTAAATTGCCGATTCCGGCAACCGATTTACTCGCCGATTTTGTGGTGCGCTATGTTGAGCAGGTTCCCGACTTTATTGAAGCTATCGCCGATATTTCGATGCGCGCTGGCATCTACTCTCAGGTAGCGCCGCTGCTCGATATTGCGTGCAATTATTTTTTATCGCCGCCCGATCTGATTCGTGGCCAGGGCCAGCTTGAGTTGTTACTTGAGGAAGCTTATCTGGCGCATCGTCTGCTGGAAGAGGTAAATGACCGCTTTATTGGTTTTTGTGGTGTTCCGTTGGCGCCGATGGATATGACCCGCGCAAATATTATTGCCCATGAGCTGATAGGTGAACCCTTTGCTAATGAACTGGACCAAGCGGTGTTGTTCTCGGCGGAGTTACTGCTGAGCCAATACAGTTTTACCGGCGTACATTTCCAGCAATATGCGCATGTGCGCAAAAACGAGGGCTGGTCGGCGGAGCTAAAACGTTGGCCGTGTCTGGCTAACGATATCGCTATTGCCGTTGAATTTAAGGAGCCAGTGGCAAGCCTGGCACACTGACTCCGCAGCGCGTGAGGGTAAGCGGATTCCGGTTTCCGCGTTAGCGCTTCGCCATCATTTGAACGGCAAGATTTTTACCACCTCTACGTGCTGCTCCTGTTCTTTCGCTGTATCAGTCACTCGTGTGGGCAACTCTTTTGGTTGCGGTTTAAAATGCATTTCATCTTTAAAACCGCAACTAATACATTCGCGATAGTCTTTCTCATTTTCCCGATAAACCACGACCGTATCCATCGCTGAACAGCGCGGACAAACCGCGCCAGCGATAAAGCGTCTTTTTGATGAGTAAGCCATATTAGGCAGCCTCGCTTAAACCGCTGTGACGGAGCAGCGCGTCGATTTCTGGCGCGCGTCCACGGAAGTTCATAAATAATTCCAGTGGCGGTCTGCTGCCGCCGGTTTGCAAAATTTCCCGTAAAAAACTCGCGCCTGTTTCAGGGTTAAAAATCCCTTCTTCTTCAAACCGGGAAAAGGCATCAGCCGAAAGCACTTCAGCCCATTTATAGCTGTAGTAACCCGCCGCATAACCACCGGCAAAAATATGACTGAAGCTGTTCTGAAAACGATTAAAAGCCGGTGTAGGTACAACGCTGACTTCTTGGCGCACTTCATCCAGCAACTGCTGTGGATCTTGCGGCGCCTGCGGATCGTATTCAGCGTGCAAACGAAAATCGAAGAGGGCAAACTCCAGCTGGCGCATCATCTGCATGCCGGACTGGAAATTTTTTGCAGCCAGCATTTTATCGAGTAACGCTTGTGGCAGGGGCTCGCCCGTTTGGTAGTGCGCAGAAATCAAGGGGATAGCCTCGGGCTCCCAGCACCAGTTTTCTAAAAATTGACTTGGTAGTTCCACCGCATCCCACGCCACGCCGTTGATGCCGCTTACCGCTGCCACATCGACTTGCGTCAGCATGTGATGCAAGCCGTGGCCAAACTCATGGAATAAAGTAGTCACTTCATCGTGCGTTAGCAGCGATGGGGCATCGTCCACCGGCGGTGTGAAATTACACGTTAAGAAAGCAACCGGCAGTTGAACGCCGCTGGCCGTTTTGCGGCGCACTCGACAATCTGCCATCCACGCTCCGCCACGTTTGTGTTCACGCGCAAATAGATCCAGATAAAAACTGGCGATGTGTTTGCCTTGGTGATGCACTTGAAAAAACCGAACGTCAGAATGCCAGGCATCAAATTCGGTAACGGGTATGACATCAATTGCGTAAAGCCGTTTAACGACGTCAAACATACCTGCAATCACCCGCTCGGCGGGGAAGTAGCAGCGCAGCTCTTCCTGGGCGACAGAATATTTTTCGACGCGTAATTTTTCGCTGTAGTAGGTGAGATCCCAGGCCTGTGGGTCTGCACAGCCGAGGGTTGCAGCAAAGTCGCGCAGCTCGGCCATATCCCGCGCGGCAAACGGTCGCGATTTATTGCTCAGCTCGAGCAAAAACTCGAGCACCTGGGCGGGTGACTCTGCCATTTTGCTTGCCAGTGAACGTGCGGCATAACTTTCATAACCGAGCAGTTGCGCTAGCTCGTGACGCAATGCCAGGGTCTCATTGATGATGGCGGTGTTATCCCACTGGGCACCACTACTGCCATCGGCACAGGTGCCGGCGGCAGACGCGCGGGTGACGTAGGCGGTGTAAACTTCACGGCGCAACTCGCGGTTGTTGGCGTACATCATCACTGCCAGGTAGGAAGGGAAGTCCAGCGTAATGACATAACCGGGTAATTGTTTTTGCCGCGCTGCCTGGGCGGCCTGCGCCAGTGCCGAGTCCGGCAAGCCAGCCAATGCGTTGGCATCGGTAAAATGTTTGTGCCAGGCTTGGGTTGCATCCAACACATTATTGGAAAACTGCGTCGACAATTCCGATAAACGTTTTTTAATATCGCCAAAGCGGGTTTTATCGGTGCCGCTCAAGGCCACGCCACCTAAGCGAAAATCCCGCAGCGCGTTGTCAATTGCCTGCCGTTGTGCCTGCGAAAGCTGAGCGTATTCGGCACTCTCTGCTAATGCTCGATAGGCGTTATAGAGCGCTTCGTTCTGGCTGAACTCGGTACTGAATTCCGTTAGCAGTTCAAGACTGGCCGTGTAGGCTTGGCGCAGCTCGTTACTATTGCACACTGCATTGAGATGACTGACTGGCGACCAGGCGCGCTCCAGGCGATCACCCTGCTCTTCAAGCGGCGCCACCAGCGTATCCCAGGTGGGGGTGGAGATAGTGCTGAGCAATTGCTGAAGATGCGTGCGGCTCTCCTCAATCAACTGCTGGATGGCCGGTTCAATATGCTCCACGGTGATTGCAGAGAAGGGCGGTAGTTCGTGATTTTCCAACAGCGGATTAGACATAGATAGACCACTCCAAAAAAACAGATTCAATGCGCTTGTCCGCCGCTCGGGCGAGCAAGGCTAAACGCTTTACCGTATGATACACCCAAGTGTTCGGAGTAATTGTTATGCATGGGAAAAAGTCGTCATTTCCGTTTTCAGTGCGCGCTTTTCAAGGTCACTATCCGCAGGTGGGTGCACGGGTTTTTATCGATCCGGCAGCGGTGGTTATTGGTCAGGTTACGCTGGGCGATGATGCATCAATCTGGCCTTATGCGGTGGTGCGCGGCGATATGCACTTTATTCGCATCGGTGCGCGCACCAGCATTCAGGATGGTGCGATCTTGCATATTACCCATGCGGGTCCGTTCAACCCGGACGGCTTTCCATTGATAGTGGGTGATGATGTGACGGTGGGTCACGCCGTCACGCTGCACGGTTGTACAATTGGCAATCGGGTCTTGGTAGGAATCGGTTCCACTTTGCTTGATGGTGCGGTCGTCGAGGACGATGTGGTCATTGGTGCGGGGACCTTAGTGCCGCCGGGCAAGCGTTTGGTAAGTGGTTATCTCTACATGGGCTCGCCGTGCAAACAAGTGCGTCCGTTAAAAGACAGTGAGCGCCAATTCTTTACGTATTCGGCCAACAACTACGTACAGTTAAAAAATGGTTATCTACAGGAAATGGAGCAGCGGCATCATAATGATTGACCGCCGATTTAAGGTAAGGGTATGAGGGTAATTGGTAGTAACCATCGAAGCGCGTGGTTAGCAATTGGAAGCACATTATTTGGGCCAGCGGTTTATGCGCAGAATGCCGAAGCGCCATCAGGTGTAAGTCAGACACTGGGTGCCTCGGCCTGGTGGGTGTGGATTGTTGTTTTGCTGGTGATCGTCGCGGGTGGGTTGTTATTTTATATCCGGCAGCTCAAGGCGGAGATGGCGGCAACTGTTCGGGTTTTAAATGAACAACATAAAAGAGTGCAGTTGTTAACGCAGCACACGAGCGATTGGGTGTGGGTGACGGATCAACACTATCGCTTCACCTATGTCAGTCCCTCTATTAAAACCCTGCTGGGTTATGAGGTCGATGAAATTCTCGGCGCTACTTGGGAAAAAATTCTGCATCCTGGTGAGAGTGAACGCGCTTACGCGTTAGACGCGCATGTCTCGGCGGCGGCGCGGCGTGGTGAAATCAATCAGTACAAAGATATGAATGTTGAGATTTCACTGCGCGATAAAAAAAATCAGCTCGTCTGGACCGAAACCCGTATGCGCATTTTCTTTGATGCCAAAGGTCAGTATGTGGGCTCGGAGGGCAGTGCGCGCAATATCACGGAGCGCAAGCAGGCCGAAGAAGCTATTCGCCAACTGACGTTCAATGATCCCTTGACGCATCTACCCAACCGGCGCTTGCTAACGGATCGCCTGAAACAGGCCATGGCGGGTTGCTCCCGGCATCATCAATATTGTGCGGTGCTGTTGGTTGATCTGGATAACTTTAAATACATTAACGACAATCATGGCCATGACAATGGCGACCGATTGTTGCAGCAGGTCGCCCAGAGACTGATCGCCAGCTCCCGTGAAAGCGATACTGTCGCCCGTTTTGGCGGCGATGAATTTGTCTTGATTTCTGAGTATCTGGGGCTGGATATTGCCGATGCGAAACAGCATGCGATCAGCATAGCGGCTAAAACACTGGAGTTGTTTGATCGGGATTTTATGTTGCGCGATATTCGCTGTCACCTTACCGCCAGCATCGGTGTCGCTTTATTTAATACCGATGAACACACGGTGCCAACCCTGATCAAGCAGGCGGACCTGGCGGTGTGTCAGGCCAAAACGAACGGGCGCAATCAATTTCATATTGGCTCGACTTGAACCCAGGCTGGCCGCCCATGATCGAACGCACACAGAGCAGGTCTGTGGGTGTTATAGCCGCTACACGTTTTTACAGGGTTATACATTTCAAACCTATTCGTTTACAGGTCTATCGGTTTATAGGTCCAGGTGGTTTAGTCGATTAAGCTGAGTCAATTCTCTTAGCTTTTTTAATAGAAGTTAAGGTTGGTCGCAGGAGGATTTATGTTTCTTTTTTCAGCGGAGATTGCAGCGTGGTATACAGCGCAGATCTCGTCGTTGGGCAGATCTCTGACAGCCGTGGGCAAAGCGCTGGTGATCATCTGCTCGATCAACTTTATTGTCGGCTGTACGCATAGTTCATCGTCAGCCACGCTCGTCCCTGAGTTGGTGGACGTAGAACATGATCGCTACTTTGATCAAGTGCGAGTTGCGCCCGACACCCAGCTTGCGGGTATCAGCAAAATCTATATCGAAGATGTCAGTGTCAGCATGAACAGTTATTGGCTGCAAAAATTTCGAGGTCAATATAACGAACGGGATCTTGAGCGGATCAAGACCACTTACGGTGGGCTATTAAAAAAATCATTGGCTGCAGGGGTAGAAAAGCAAACAGGTTTTACCCTCGTGGATTCGGCCAGCGACGCTGATGTGATTTTTCGGCCAGCACTGGAAGCGCTCAATCTTTACGCGCCCGACTTGGGTGCCCCCGGCATTAGCGATTCTTACGTACGCGTAGCCGGTAACGCGACCTTCAATGTGTTATTGGTTGATCCGGCTAGCGGCACAATCCGCGCACAATTTATTGATCACAGCGAAACCTCTGATTTCCCCGGTAGGATTCGTGAACGCGCGACGCGGCTGACCAATACGCGCAACTTTGATCGTTTGATGGATCGTTGGTCGCGCTATCTGATGACCTACCTTGCGGAGAAAGACGCTTTCTCGACTTCACAATAACCTGCTGTGCCATAAGCCTTCTTTGAGTTAAGTCCATGTAATAGTGGGTCACTTTAATAGTATGATTTCTCCGCTTGGCCAGCAGCCCTGGCCGTTTTTATTTTGCGGTTGCGATTACTACAAGGAGCCGTGTATGTCGGTCTCTGCGCATCGATTACCTTTTATCAATTCCTCTGACTTCCTTGTGCCGGGCCGCATTATTTGTATCGGGCGCAATTATGCCGATCATGCGCGTGAAATGGGCCATGACCCGGAGCGCGAGCCACCCTTCTTCTTCCACAAGCCTGTCACCGCTTTATTGCCACCCGGCGAACCTTTTGTGTATCCCTGGTATTCATCAGAAGTGCACCACGAAGTAGAGTTGGTGATTTTGCTGGGCGCTGATGGCGAAGACGTTGCGCTTGATGCTGCCCCCGATTTGATTGCAGGCTTCGCCATAGGTCTGGATATGACCTGCCGCGATACTCAGCGCCAGGCCAAACAGCAGGGGCGGCCTTGGGATCTCGCCAAAGGCTTTGACGGCTCGGCACCTTGTTCGGCGATTATGAGAGGAAGTTATCAGGACTTGCAGGCGATGGGTCAATTGTCGCTTACGCGTAACGACACGCTGGTGCAAAGCGGTGATTGGCGAGATATGGTTTGGTCGGTCCCTGAATTGATTGTCGCGGTTTCGCGCTATACCACCTTGCGGGCCGGCGATTTATTGTTTACCGGCACACCCGCCGGTGTCGGCCCGGTAGCCGTGGGCGATCAACTTATTGCGCGGCTGGAGGGTTTTCCGGTCGAGCTGTGCGTTAATATTTGTGCTGCCGAGTAATATCAGATTTCTGTAAGCGAATATTTATAGAGCAATAATTATCGCGGAATCCTGGCCAGGCGCGAATCTCGCTGGGGAAAAAGTCTACGGCATTTAGAAAAATTTGGCGCTGATCACGATGGGCTAGAATTGAATTTATACTTATCAAGAAAAATAAAAAAGCCGGGTATTATCCCGGCTTTTTCGTAACCACTAATGCGCACACGATGACTGTGCTATTCGTTAAAAAACTTTTTCATTCCGTCGAACCAGCTGGATTGACGCGGAGAATATTTGCCGCCGTGCATGGTGGCCTGAAATTCCCGCAGTAACTCTTTTTGCTTGCCGGTCAGGTTCACCGGCGTTTCAACCACGACGCGACAGAGCAGATCCCCTGGCTGTCCACCGCGTACGGGCGTAACACCTTTGCCGCGCAGTTTAAACAGTTTGCCGGTTTGGGTTTCTGCGGGCACTTTTAATTTAACGCGACCATCAAGCGTGGGAACTTCAAGCTCGCCCCCCAGCGCTGCATCGACAAAATCAAGGGGCACTTCGCAATACAGATCGCTGCCATCGCGGGTGAAAATTTCGTGTTGACGAACGCTGACCTGCACGTAGAGATCGCCCGGTGGACCACCGGCCATACCGGCTTCACCTTCCCCTGAAAGACGAATGCGATCGCCGGTATCAACACCGGCCGGAATTTTAACCGACAGGGTTTTGGTTTCTTCCAGGCGACCGCGGCCGTGACAGCTTTTACATGGATCGGCAATGATCGAACCGCGTCCATGACAATTGGGGCAGGTTTGCTGCACAGAAAAAAAGCCCTGCTGCATCCGCACTTGTCCGTGGCCGCCACAGGTATTACAGGTGACGGGTTGACTGCCTGCTTTAGCACCGCTGCCATCACAGGTTTTACAGGACACCAGGGTAGGCACTTTAATTTGAACAGTATTACCCTTAACCGCTTCTTCGAGACTTAATTCGAGCGTGTAACGCAGATCAGATCCGCGACTGGCCCCACCCCGGCTGCGCCCACCTGCCGCACCAAAAATATCGCCAAAGACATCGCCAAAGATATCGCTGAAGTTGCCAAAGCCGCCACCGCCGCCCATGCCCGATTGAGGATCAACGCCGGCATGGCCGTATTGATCGTAAGCGGCACGTTTTTGTGCGTCGGATAGTACTTCGTAAGCTTCATTAGCTTCTTTGAATTTATCCTCAGCCTGTTGGTCATCCGGGTTGCGGTCAGGATGGTATTTCATCGCCACCCGCCGATACGCCTTTTTCAGCTCGGCGGCTGACACATCTTTGGATACACCCAGAATTTCGTAATAGTCTCGTTTTGCCATGCTTGTACCAGTCTATAAATGCACCGTCTATAAATGCACGGCGCATTTGGTCATCGTGATGTTGATATAAATTCACCACGTCTTACACGACAAATGCGGGCAAGCCCGCATTTGTCGTTCACACGCGTTTATCCGTGGAAGTGGCGCGCCACTTTTGCGTTTTATTTATCGTCCTTAACTTCTTCAAACTCAGCGTCTACGACACCGTCATCGGCTTTGCCACTGGCACCCGCACCTGCATCGGCGCTACCAGCCTGGCCTTGCTGCTGTTGGTCAGCATAAAGCTTCTGCGCGAGTGAGCTGGAGGCTTCGGTCAGTTTGTTGGTCGCTGCTTCCATTTTTGCCAGATCGTCACCTTTCACGGCTTCTTCGGCTTCTTTGATCGCAGCTTCAATAGCTGACTTTTCTTCGTCAGTCGCTTTGTCACCCGCTTCTTTCACCGTTTTCTGGGTGGCGTGGATCAAGCCTTCCAGGGTGTTGCGGGCAGTGACGGTTTCAGCAAATTTACGGTCCGCTTCGGCGTTAGCTTCGGCATCTTTAACCATTTTTTCGATTTCATCATCGGATAAACCGGATGATGCTTTGATCACAATGGACTGCTCTTTGCCGGTGGCTTTATCTTTCGCGCTGACGTTCAAAATACCGTTAGCATCAATATCAAACGTCACTTCAATTTGTGGCATGCCACGCGGTGCTGGTGGAATGTCAGCCAGGTCGAAGCGACCCAGTGATTTGTTTTGCGCTGCTTGTTTGCGCTCACCCTGTACGACGTGAATGGTTACCGCCGTTTGGTTGTCATCCGCCGTAGAGAACACTTGCGACTTTTTGGTCGGGATAGTGGTGTTCTTGTCAATCAGCGGAGTCGCCACGCCGCCCATGGTTTCGATACCCAGGGTCAGCGGGGAAACGTCCAGCAGCAGC
>CAYTQQ010000074.1:0-2692 GCA_964440135.1 uncultured Cellvibrionaceae bacterium
GGCGCCGCACCTTGATGTGCATCCAGTGTAATAACGGGCTCGGGCGCACGGTTGTCAGCACCGACAAACTCTACACGGGTCAGGGTTGCGTCCGGATTACCTTTAAACCAGGCGCGTCCGTATTCCAGCACATACAAGGTGCCATCTGGTCCGAATCGAGCATCGGTCGGCAGGGTGTAGCTTAACTGCGGCGCGAAGGGCTCGATCTTTTTAATACGACCGTACTCATCCAGCGATACCGCTTTAATCCAACCACGCATGGCTTCCATGATAAACAGCTTGCCATCGTAATATTCCGGATAACGCTGCGGATGCACGGGATATTTCGCGCTGCGATAAACATCCGCGACCATGGCCATGCGTCCACCACTGCCCATTTCCGGGAACTCATCTGAATTGCCATAGGGATACCAGATCAGAGCGGGCTTCGCGGGAGGCAGAACCTTGGCGCCGGTGTTGCGAGGTGATTTATTGAGCGGTCGCAGCGGATCAAACATCCTCCCGGACTCTTCGGTTTCAAAGTTATACTCAACGTAAGCCTGGTTGTTGCCCATAAACAGCGGCCAACCCATATTGCTGGCTTCAGTCACGCGGTTAAATTCATCATGACCACGGGGGCCGCGTTCTTTGGTCGCCTGATTAGCATCGGGGCCAACGTCGCCAAAATACAGCGCAGCGGTTTCTTTATCGTAAGCAATGGTGAATGGGTTGCGCGCGCCCATAACATAAATTTCGGGGCGGCCTTCTTCAGGATCACTGAACAAATTGCCTTCCGGAATCGTGTAAGTGCCGTCGGGCTGAGGAATGATGCGCATGATCTTGCCGCGTAAATCCTGAGTGCTGCCGGCACCACGCAAGGCATCATTACGGGTATTACCCTCGCGGAAATCGATCGGCGAGAAACCATTTTGCTCATGCGGGTTAGTGTTATCCCCGGTGGAGAAAAACAACTCGCCATTCTCGCCCCACTCCAAATCGCCGCCGGTGTGGCAGCAGTTGGCATCGATCTTATATTGCAGAAGTACTTTTTCACTGGCTTTATCAAGGCCATTGGCCCAATCAAAGCGCGCTAAACGTTGCCACAATTGACCGCTGTCGTCCTGATGGTTATAGGCAATATAAATCCACGGATCGGTAGCGAAATTGCGATTAATGGCAACACCCAATAAACCGATCTCGTCATAGGTGTGATAGGCCACATCCAGTTCAGCGGCCACTACTGTTTCACCACTGGCCTGTTGAACCCACTTCACAGTTCCGGGCCGCTCGGCAATTAACACATCACCGTTGGCAAAGAAATCAAAGCTCATCGGTTCGTTGAGGTTTTCGGCCAGCGTCTTTTTAATAAAGCGGTTATTTTCGGGACGTACCTTGCTGTAATTAAGCTCAGGCTTGCCGCCCACTGCATAACGTAAACCTTTCAGCAGAATTGCGCGGAAGGTTTCATCAGCGAAAATTTCGCTGGTGTGACCAAGTGCGGTGTAAAAAGAGCGCCCGCCATCAAATTCGTGGTACCAGGTGATCGGGTGATAGTCACCGTGCTGGCCTTGAAAATAGGTTTTTTCATCGACTGTCAGCAGATCGTTACGGAAGGGATACAGATCGCGGAAATCGTACCATTCATCAGCCAATTCAAAAGTGGCCGGTAAATCGGCGGTAGCGGGATGGTCGGGGTTAACGACATTCAGTCGCGCTGTTTGCACATTGCTCGGCTCACTCGGGTGCCCGGCAAAAACGCCACCCAATAATCTACGGTACCAGTGCCAGTTGCCTTCCCACTCAGTATCAGCGGCTGAGTGAATTCCGACAAAACCGCCACCGGCTTGAATGAATCGCTCCATCGCCAACTCCTGATCTTCATCGAGGATGTTAAGCGTGGTATTGAGAAAAACAATCGCATTAAATTCACGCAGTTGTTTGTCGTTAAATAAACTGGCATCGGTTGATTCGACAACCGTGAACTGATGCTGTGCAGCCAGTTCTTCCAGCGCGGCAACCCCCGCCGGGATAGAATCATGACGCCAGCCGCCGTTTTTGGTAAAAACCAAAACTCGTGCGTCGGTTATATCAGAAGAAAATAAATCCGCTGGCGTGCCCGCGCGCGTCTCTTTAGTGTCAGTGGTGCTATCACTACAGCCAGAAATTGCCGCGCCCAAAAATAGGGCCGCGATAAAATATAGAGCTGCGCCTGCGTGTTTTTTTATTGATGTCATACGATGCCTGCGAATAATCTACTGTTGTGGAGATTAAGAGTCATGCCGCTGATTGTGCAAACATTACTCCCGCGGAGGAACTGCTTACCACCCTGAATTTTATTTTTTCTAATTAACAACGGCGTCCCTGCCGTTGTGATAAAGCAACTATAGCCTAGCAGGCCAGGCTACCTAACTTATTAAAGCTTGACGGATATACCAACACGGAAAGCGCGTCCCGCTGCCGGGAAGCCGACCTCTTCCTGGTATTCTTCATCCAGGATGTTATCGAGGCTGAAGGACATATCCATCGAATCGCTCAAACGACGCACCAACACTGCATCAACCCGCTGATAGGAGTCAAGGGTAACGTCGCCGGTTTCGCTGGAGGCACTGGGACGCTTACCAGAATGAGTCAGGTGCAAACGGCCCTGCCAGTCATTGCCTGGATTCCATTCAGCAAAGAGACCACCGCGCCATTCAGCACGACCGTTGATACG
>CAYTQQ010000074.1:2792-9094 GCA_964440135.1 uncultured Cellvibrionaceae bacterium
GTCTCACTGGTTTCAGCCAGCAAATCGGGGTTGCCGACCAGAGAATCACCGACTGCATAGAAACTGGGTAACTTAAACGCATCACCCCAGCTGGCACCTACGCGTGTCGTCGTCGTCAGCGGATAAGAAACAGCCACTTTTGAAGAGGTTTCGCTGCCGCGCTCATCCGGCTTGTCGGCGCGCGAGCTGAGGAAAATGTTAACGCCATCTTCGACGCGGTAGTGCGCTTCGATAAATGCCGCCTTGTTGGTGCGCTCAAGATCGAAGCTGCTGGGCATCGGAAAGCCGTAGTCAATGACACTGTTACTGCGGCCAGATTCTTCTTCATAATCCACACCTGCAGCAATCGACAATTCCGAGGTCAGAGCATAAACCGCGTGGGCGATAACGCGCTTGCGCTCCATTTCAGAATCGCTCACCGATGCGGGTACACCGCCATAAGCGCCTTGAGGAATTTCCGGAACATCCAACTGCTCTTCACGCTTGAAGTAAGAACCGCGCACTTCTAACGTCAAGGAATCAGTTGCCTGCTCACGCCAGCCCAATTGTGCATTGGTGTCTTCCGCGGTACCGATTTCCAAATTATCGCGCGGGGCGTAAAGCAATCCACCGCCACCGGTTGGGTAGCTGGTGCGCTCACGCTCAACGTAACCGGCAGAGAAATCGAGCTGACGGTTGTCGTTAACCGCCCACTGCACGTTAGTGCGAATCGAATCAGATACTGAAGTAGAACCTTTTACCGGCTCACCTGCATTCAATCGCGCCACTGAAACACTTGCGCCTAAACCGTTGTCGTTAGTGCCCGACGCTGATAGGTATGCGCGATAATAATCATCGCTTCCGCGCGCTGCACGCAGTGATACCTGCGGCTTTTGCGACGGCTTTTTGGTGACAATATTCAGCGCACCGGCCAAAGCGTCTGAGCCATAGATAGCAGACAGTGGGCCCTTGAGAATTTCAACGCGCTCAATATCGTCCGGGTTTAATGAGGTCAGATCGAAGCTGCCGCCCCGGGAGTTAGTGGTGTCATTGACCCGCACACCATCAATCGTAACGATGGCAAAATTTGATTCGGCGCCACGAATAAATAATTCGGTTACACCACCTGGACCACCGGGCTGAACCAGATCCAGACCAGGTAAACCGCGCAGCAAATCAACGGTATGCGCGGCGTTGCGCACTTCAATTTCCTGCTGATCCAGCACAACTGACTGCGCGGCATTGGTATTGGCAATGCGTGAGCCACTGACCAACAGGGTTTCGATGCCTGCGGTAGCCTCGGCTGCTGCAGCAGTCGATCCAGCACATAAGGTGGCAAAGCATACGCCAAGATGAAGCAGATTTTTCTTCACAACGAACTCCAAAACAAGAGAGATTATAAGCGGGGAGGGAAAAACCGGGACGATATTAGCAGCGCCACCCAGGGAAAGCATGACGCTTTACACTTGTAAACAAAATCTGGCAAAGCCGTAATTTCTGCCCGGGAACAGTAGCCAAAAGCTATTCCAACCAGCGGTTTAAGCGGCTTTCCAATTCCTGATAACGGATCGGTTTAGCGATCTGATCATCCATGCCAGCGGCCAGGCAACTGGCTTGGTCATCTTCGTTAAATGAGGCAGTGATTGCAATAATTACCAGCGGTTTTTGTACACCATAGATTTTTTCGTTAGCGCGGATTGTGTGGGCCGCTTTCAGGCTCTCGGGCGCCTGGGCATCGTAATCCATCAGCACCAGATGAAATTTTTCTTTTTCCAAAATTGCCAAGGCTTCAGGGCCATTGGCAGCCAACTGCACGTAATAACCCATCTTTTTTAACATCGCGGAAATGACCATCTGATCCACGCGATGATTTTCAACCAGCAAGACTTTGTGCTGAGTAATTAGTTGCTGAAGGTCTCGGGCAGCGGGGCTGTCTTCTTCCTCGTCCACCGAATTCAACAGACGGTTGATGGCCAGATCAAATAACCGTTTCCGCATGATCGGTTTTTCGATCAAGGCAACCTGAGGGTAAGCCTGTAGATGGGCTTTCATTTCCGCCGTGTCGCTTTGCAAAATACTCATTGCAATAATTTGCGGAATAGCGGCGTAACGGGAGTGGCTTAAAATTTCCCGCGACAAAACCAGACTGTTCATACTGCCCAGTTTGGCGTAAATCAAAATCAAATGAATCTCGCCTGTCTGCAGCAACTCATCCAGTTTCTGCAAGGCTTGATCGTAACCCGTGGCAGCACTGGCACTCATTCCCCAGGTGTTCAATTCTTCCATCAAGGCCAGACCGGTAATCTCCGGAAAATCTAATAGAAGCACCCGCTTGCCGCGAAATCTTTGTTCGATGCCAAAGCGTTTTTCCAGGTGCGAGACAACGCGCAGTTTGACGTTGACAAAAATTTTATTGCCGCGCTCTTTATTTTCAATCAAGTGCACATGACCGCCCATACAAGCCGCGAGTCCCTGGCAGATAGATAAACCGATACCGCGCTGTTTCTGGTCGCTCTCGCTTTGCTCCGCGTTATTGTCATGGTCAGCGTCGACCGGCCGCTGCGTCGCTTTTTCTGTGTCGCTGATGATGATCTGCAGCTCGCCGACATCATCGCGATCAATTTCGTTGTTAAAACGCGCCTCGAAAAAGACCTGCTCTACCGCCATGTGCTTCAGCGCATGATTGAGCAAGGTACTAAGAATCTGACTCAGGCGCGTCACATCGCCGCGAACCCGCGCAGGCAGCTCGGGATCAAAAATATAATAGAGCTCTACGCCCTGCTGATGGGCATCGAGCGAAAAGTCCTGCACCAGTTTTTCGAGCGCGCGCCGCAAATCAAAAATACTGTCATCCAGGATCAGGCTGTGGCTGGTAATCTTGGAGAAATCCACCACGTTATTAACCAGGTCGAGCTGCCGCTCCCCCGCCTTACTGGCCATCTGCAACAGTTCCCGCTGGCGCTCCGCAAGTTGATCGTTATCAATCAATGTCAGGGTGCCGAGTATGTCGTTGAGCGATGCACGAAACTCCTGCCCAAGATTGGCGAGAAATTGATTTTTGAGTTCATTCGCCTGCAGTGAATTACGCTGGGCGTGTTCCAATCCGCGTGCGCGTTCGCGCAAGGCAAAGTTAGCTTCCAGTCGCTCCCAATAGCTGATCGAGGTCACCTTGGCTTGATGCACCAACATGGTATAAAACAGGAGCATGATCGCGCCGTACAAAACTCCCTCTACGCTGCCGAGCAACACAGCGGTAACGGCGGCGGGAATTTGTCCAATAAATAAATAAATAGCGAGGAACTGACGGTAAGGCGCAAAGACATTCGCCACACTGGAATAAAACACCACTGAGTAAAGCCACATAATCAGGGTTTCATCGCGCATTCCCTGCACCCAGGTCAGGCTGACCAGAATGATGCTCCACCACGCGGCCCCCAGACACGACGCCGCAAAATATTGGTTGCGCCAGCGCGCCGGCGCACGCGCATAAAGCGCATCAAACCGGAACAGGTAATAGCTGCGCAGCAAGGTCACCACCAGCAAGCCGGTGATTAACACGATGGCAAGGGAATATTCACGCTCATAAAAATCGCCAAAGAAAAGACACAGCGCGAATACAATAAAATTTAATACCAGACCACGGCGCGAATACTTTGCCACGCGAGCGTCAGTATCACGCATGATTTGCCGGTCTTTTTGAACTTTGGTGGTGGGGGTAAAGAGCGAGAGCATGGTGGCGGTTACCGGGTCGGAAGCCTGTTATTTTTCGATCATTTCTACCAGCACGGTTTTGATAATGAATCCGAGCACACCCAACCCTAAAGCAAAAAACAGGATAAAAGTGCCGAAGCGGCCCGCATTCGATTTACGCGCGAGATCCCACACGATAAACATCATGTAGGCGACCAATCCGCCTATGCCCAAAATCAGCGCCCAGCTTTCAAATTGTTCGTACGTCATAACACTGCTCAACGATATGAAGCCGTGCATTGTATCGAAAAACCCCGGCGACTAAAATCCCGGCGACTATTGCGCGCGCGTTAGGTAAAAAAATTACTTAAGGTCCACTTTTTTCAGGGCTGGCGCCCTTATGCCTTTTTTCTGCAATACCTCGGGTATAGACTGGATTAGCGTTGTAAAAATCTTGAAGGGATTTGCTAAATCTGATTCCGGCCTTCACCGTTCGAAAAGGAGAGGATATATGAAGAAAATGCATACGGTTATTGCGTCGACACTGGTTACCGCCGCGTTGCTGAGCGGCTGCTCAAGAGAAGAGCCTGCGCCCGCACCCTTGACGGCTCCAGAAACCACTCGCCAGCTTGATCAAAATCGCAACCTTGATAGTACCCGCGATTCGATGAATGAAACCGCACCGCGCACTGCACCGCAGGATCAAAGCCCTGACACTTATCCGCGCAGTCAAGATCTGAACCGGGATGGTACCGACAATCTTCCCGATGATACGGAAGCCGATATGAATGGTTCCGAATCCATGCACGACAACAACACCCCTACCAATAACAATACGACTCCCGGCACGACAAGGACTGACTAACACATCATCAGGCCCGGATTCCGCTCCGGGCTATTTTTAATCCGGCCCACAGATCACCCTGCCTAGCGGTCGTTTCGTTTACCGATCACCGTTGCTTATTCGTTGCTTTTTATCGGCAAAGTTTGGGCAGCTCAACTTTTAGCACCTCGGCTAAACGGCGTGTTGCCGGTCCCGCAAAATCCACATCAGAAAAAGTCAGATAAGTCACCACTTCCCGCTCACCGCCCCGATCCACCGGAACATATTGCACATGGCCAGCAGCGACTTCCTGGGAGACGTAAGCGCTGGGCAACCAGGCGTAACCAAAGCCTTTGCGAATAGCTTCCAAGGAGGTACTCAAATGACTGACGGTCCAACGCTGCTCCGCCTCTTGCCAGCCCTCACTGTGGCGCCGGAAAACGCCGGAGTCACGCACAATAATTTGGCGGTGGTGGCGCATGTCCTCATGGGTCACTGCCCGACCCAGCTGGTTTAACGGGTGGTTGGTAGCGGCGACGCAGCGCATGGTGACCGTCAGTAGTTTTTCACCTATAAACCCGGGCGGCACCCGCGTGGTAATCGCCAGATCAACATTCCGCTGCAGCAAGGCATCTTCAGTACCACTTAAGACTGATTCCAGCACTTCAATACGCGTATCGGGAAATTCTGTTGAAAAATGGCCCAGGCAGGTCAATACATGGGTGGGAGGAATAATGAGGTCTGCCGCAATCTTTACCAGCGGTTCTACTTTGACAGACAGACAGGTCGCCGATTTTTCGAGCCGCTCCGCCTGCTCCAGCAACAAGCGGGCGCGTCGGTAAAGTAGATCCCCGGCCAGCGTCGTTACCGCCTTGCGTCCTTGTAGCTCAAACACCGCCACTCCCAAGGCGGTTTCCAGCTGGGCGATGGCATAGGACACCGCCGACTGACTCTTACCCAGCCACTCCGCCGCCCGGGCATAACCTCCAGCATCCACGACCGCCATCAGCGCCCGCCATTGCTCCAGGGTAACTTTGCTCTCCCGTAACACGCCCTCGTTACCGCGTTGACCGCTCGAACTTGCCATATAACCATCCAAAAACTTGATCAAAAACCACCAAATAATGCCATTTATCATTCGCTGGATAAATCCTTTAATGGTCACATCAATCAGTAAAAACCTATTAAGGAGTACCTATTTATGAAGACCATCCTGCATATCACCAGCAGTATCACCGGCGACAACAGCCACTCTACCCGCCTGAGTCGCGACTTTATCAGTGGCTGGGTAGCCCAAAACCCTGACGCGCGCGTGGTTAGTCGCGATCTGGCTGGGGGAGATATGCCCCACCTGGACGCTGAGCGTATGCAAGCTCTGTTTACGCCAGCGGAACAACGCACCCCGGCGCAGCAGGCCATTGTGAATTTTTCTGACAGCTTGATTGAAGAGCTAAAACAAGCTGATGCTATTGTGCTGGGAGCGCCGCTGTATAACTTTGGCGTGCCTTCTACGTTAAAAGCCTATTTTGACCACATTGCCCGTGCGGGGGTGACCTTTCGCTATACCCCAGAAGGCCCGGAAGGATTGCTGCCCAATGTACCTGTTTATGTTTTCGCCACCCGCGGTGGCCACTATGCCGGCGGCCCAGCGGATTGGTTGATTACCACTTTCCTGAATTTTGTCGGGTTTAAAGAGGTAACCATGATTTACGCTGAAGGGCTCGCCCTGGGCGAAGAGAGTGCAGCCTCTGCCCTCGCCACGGCCCAGGAGAAAATCTCCCAGCTCTTACAGAGCGAGGTTGCTTAACGC
>CAYTQQ010000074.1:9194-10288 GCA_964440135.1 uncultured Cellvibrionaceae bacterium
GCCGGTCAGGCGGGGTTACTGACCAAGGGCGCTACGCTCGACGTAAAAGCGCAGGCCTCAGCAGTGAAGTTTCTGGTACTGGCAGGAAAACCGATCAGAGAACCTGTTGCCCAATATGGTCCCTTTGTGATGAATACCCCGGAAGAAATCGATCAGGCAATCATGGATTATCGTAGCGGTACCTTGGCAGATAATTCCTGATCAATTTGCGGCCAAGAAGGGAATTTTGATCTCCTACAGAGATAACAGCGCCGCTTTTTTAGCATTATGTGCTGGCATTAATTTGCCGTCGGGTTTAATCTCGGCGGCAAATAAAACCACAACACCCAAGGAGTTAGATGATGTCAGACACCAATCCCTATACCCCTCCCCAAAGCAATATTTATCAGCCCCCAACCGGTGAGAATCAGCGCGATCCAAACTGGGATCTGGGCTCGGTGCTGAGTGAAGCCTGGGCTAAAACCAACGGCTTCAAACTCACCTATTTTATCGCTATCGTTATTTATGCCGTCATTTCGATGGTCGTGAATGGGATAATCAGTTTTATCGGCGGTGAATCACTTATTATTGGTTTGCTCGGTCAAATATTAGTTATGCTGGTCACCTATCCTTTGGCAGCAGGATTAATGATGCTGGGGGTTAAACGCGCGCGCGGCCAAGATGTTCAGCCCACCATGATTTTCGATTATTACCCGCAAACTATCCCGGTATTTCTAGTCAATCTTCTGATGATTGTGTTGATTGCTATTGGCTTAGTATTGTTGGTACTGCCCGGCATTTATCTGGCTTTCGCGTATATCCTCGCAGTGCCTTTATTGGTGGATAAAAATCTCGGTGTGTGGACCGCGTTAGAAACTTCGCGTAAAGCTGTTACCGCCTGCTGGTTCCGTGTATTCGGTTTAATGATCGTGTTGATGATTATCGTCATCGTCAGCGCCATTCCACTCGGCATCGGTTTAATCTGGACCTTGCCGTTGTGTGCTTTAGTGTTAGGTGTGCTCTACCGCAATCTTGTCGGTGACGAAGCTTAAGCTCGCCCGCGACAACTGTCATCCATCGCGGTGACAGTTGTCTTCCTTTTGAACCGCTCCTGT
>CAYTQQ010000075.1:0-10166 GCA_964440135.1 uncultured Cellvibrionaceae bacterium
TCTGCTCCCAAAGCAGACGCGCTACCGGGCTGCGCTACACTCCGAGTGAAACCAGTGCTGCGTTTCAAGAGGTGCGCATAATACCCACGCACTTATCGTTCGTCAACGCAAAAATAAACCAAAATCAAAACTTTAGCCGAAATAAAAACTTTATTGAGATGGGCTGGTTAATAAACCGCCAAAAAGCTGATTGGGGTTCATGGTGAACCGGCGCTGCATGCGACCACACTTGTTTCATCAAGAGTGAATAGCCAGAATAGACTTTTTTCGGAGGCAGTATGCAAGACAATCAGTTAAGTCAGTTAATGAAGCTGGGGATGCGGCGTTTAGCAGCGGGGGTGTGCGTGCTTTCTATGCGCACGGATACCGGCGAACCATTCGCTATGACGGTGTCATCGGTTACTTCGGTGTCTGATAATCCCGCCTCATTATTGGTGTGTATTAACAAGCAAGTTTCCCAGCAGGGGCATTTATCAACCTTGGGAAATGAGTTTGCTATCAACATTTTATCCGAGGATCAGCAGGATATTTCTAATCTGTGTGCAGGTAGGGAATTGGGGCGGGACAGGTTTGCGTTAGGCGCCTGGGTCACCAACGCTCGGGACTTGCCGTATTTGGAAGACGCCCAGGCCGTTTTCTTTTGCAAAGTAGATATGGCCAGCGTCTACGGCACTCATCATATCGTAGTGGGGTTGATCAACGATGTCGTTGTTGGCGATGCTCCGCCCGCTCCTCTGGTCTACGTCAATGGACGCTATGCGACCTTTAACAGCTAAGAAAAAAGTGGTTATGCGAATAAACTGAGGCTCGCACCCACGAACAACCCGCTCGAAAAGCCTTATTCACAAAAGCTCAATTTTTCGCTTGTATTATCAAAGTTTTGTGGTTGCGCCGAGTTCCAAGTTAAGACCCGCTAACCTTTTATGCACACCTTTGCTGCATTGGTCTGAAAATTGAGCTGTGCATAGCAAAAATGCGATTTTGAGCCAATAAAACAATATAAGTGACTGATTAATAAGGAAAATTTAAATGAGGTTAAAAAACGAGCAATTTGTAGGTCTACCAGAGATGATGCGGGTTTAGGGCAGTTTCCCAAAATCTATCCACCAACTTATCCACAGAAAATGTGGACAATTTTGAGGGGTATATTTTTGTGCAAAAAAGTTACAAGTGTCAGGTGTTTCCACCTGAAAAGGTGTTTCGAGGCTACCCGCGCAGTGCCAGGGTAGTCACCAGATTGGTGTTTGAGTAGAGAAATGATGAACAAATTGACCGTTGCTGTATTGGGTGGAGGGAGCTTCGGAACTGCTATCGCCAACATTATTGCGAATAATGGCCACAAAACATTTTTGTGGATGCGCGATGAAGGTGTGGCTGAGACCTGTGAACAGCAGCGGGAGAATCGCCGCTATCTCCCCGGCGTGCCCCTGACCCTCGGGCTTAAGGTGACCGCCGATCTGGCACAGGCGGTTTCTGCGAGTGATCTTATTTTTGTCTCCATCCCCAGTCATTCCTTTCGAGATGTGGTTCAGCGTATCGAGCCCTACCTGAAAGCCGAGGCCATCGTCATCAGTACTGCTAAAGGCATCGAGCCCCAAGGCTTTACCTTGATGAGCCAGATTCTGGAGCAGGAATTGCCGGCCCATAGGATTGGCGTGCTCAGCGGCCCTAATTTTGCCAAGGAAATCGTACAGCATCAGCAGACGGGCACGGTGATTGCCAGTGAAGACGAGTCGGTTGTGCAGTGCGTGCAAAAAACTCTCCGTTCGGAAACCTTTCGGGTTTACGCCAATCGTGATCGCTATGGGGTGGAGTTGGGCGGCGCACTAAAAAATATTTATGCCATTATCTGTGGCATGGCGGCAGCGCTGGGCGCAGGACAAAACACCCAGGCAATGCTGTTGACGCGCAGCTTGGCGGAAATGGGGCGCCTGGCGAGTTCCCTGGGGGCGGATCCTATGACCTTTCTCGGGCTCGCCGGCGTGGGCGATTTGATCTTGACTTGTACGTCTAACCTAAGTCGTAATTACCGTGTGGGCTACCAGCTTGGTCAGGGCAAATCCTTGGATGAAGTGGTCAATGGGTTGGGACAGGTTGCAGAAGGGATTAATACCTTGCGGCAAGTCAAACAGAAGGCTGATGAGTTGAAAGTATATATGCCCTTGGTGTCTGGTCTGTACGGGGTATTATTTGAAAATCAGCAAATAGCTGACGTAGCCCGTGGCCTGATGCTCGGTGAAAATAATTTTGACGTGGAATATATAGGACGAGAAATATGAACAATGAACAATTAAAATCTAATTTACTGTCAAGCAAGCACTGGTTACGTCTGCTGTTTATGATTTTGTTTGCGCTCTTGTTGCAAGTCGTGAGTTTTATTATGGGCGTGCTGGTGATTTTACAGTTCCTGTTTTCGTTGATCACCGGCCAGGACAATATCAACCTGCGTAAATTTGGCTCCTCGTTAACCAGCTACATTTATCAGACGTTAAAATTCTTAACCTACAACAGCGAAGAAAAACCTTTCCCCTTTGCCGATTGGCCAGCGCCAGAAGTCACGGAGGCCGTGGCGGAGGATGACGTGGTTATTGTTGAATCAACCAGCGAGACAGTCGTGGTGGTCGAGGCCACGGTAATCGATGAAACCGACAAACCAGACGCCGACCCCAAGGCCTGATCAACAAGACAGGAATATTCATGGAGCTTTTTATCCTGCGTCATGGCAGAGCTGAAGCCTATTGTGCCAATGACGCAGGGCGCCAATTGGTAGCGAGCGGGCGCGTCGACGTGGCGCGCATTATCCAGCGATCGCTGCCAGAATTGTCGAGCGTAAAGCAGGTGTGGGCCTCGCCGTATGTGCGTGCCCAACAGACGGCAGAAATTGCGGCAGCTGCACTTGGCCAGGTATCTCTTGATCAGGCATCTCTTGGTGAAGTATTCAGCACCTGCGATTTCTTAACGCCAGAAGCCGACCCGGGTTATATCTTGGATAAGCTAACCACCTTGCCGTGTGAATCGCTGCTAATCGTGAGCCATCAACCGCTGGTCAGCAGACTCGCTGAAATGGCATGTGGGATGGCAGCCGGTAGTATTCCGATGGATACCGCTGCTTTGGCCTGCATTGATTTTGATATTCCGGGGCAGGGTCTCGGGTACCTGCGTTGGTTACGCCATCCTGAGGCGTAATTAATTCACCTTGTTTTACACAGCTTGCAAAGATGCTTTATCGCGCGGAGCGTCTTTGCAGGAGTAACTTATGCCACGCGAGCTGCTGCTTGATATCGACGGTTTTCATTTTGCTGCACAAGAATGGGGTGAGCGGGGTCAGCTACCGGTATTGGCGCTGCACGGCTGGCTGGATAATAGCGCGAGCTTCGATCCTCTTAGCCGCTATTTAAAAGAGAGTCATCTCGTGGCGGTAGATATGGCTGGCCACGGTCGCAGCCATCACCGCCAAGGTTCAGCTCCCTACCATTTGTGGGAAGATGTAGCAGATGTATTTGCGATAGCCGATTATTTGGGCTGGCAACGCTTTGCGTTATTGGGGCACTCGCGCGGGGCGATTGTGGCTATGTTGGCAGCAGGCACTTTTCCGGACCGCATTACCCATGTCGGACTTATCGAAGGATTATTTCCCGATCCGGGAGCCCAGCTTCAGCCGCCCCAGCAGCTGGCCAGTGCTATCAAAGCCATGCGCACCTTTGGCCGTAAATCTCCCACTGTCTATCCGGAGTTATCGAAAGCCATTGCGGCTCGCGAGCAAGGCATGTTTCCCTTGAGTCCTGCTGCTGCAAGATTATTAACCGAGCGGGGCATACGCCCTGTCGAGAATGGATATATCTGGAGCACCGACCGCAAACTTTTGGCCCCCGCAGCGATGAAATTTACCCGGGAGCAGGTTGAAGCCTTTATTGCAGCGATTACCGCACCGATTAAATTGATCCTTGGTCAAGAGGGAATTCCCCGGCGATTTGCCAGTTTTCAACGAGAGGTAGCGATTTTTCCCCAGGTTGATGTTGTCCAATTAACCGGCGGACATCATTTGCACATGGAGCAAGAGGTCGAAGCTGTGGCCTGCACGTTAAATAACTTTTTTCATTCGACGGATAGATAAATATTTATGATGCGTTTAGTGGTTATTGTCGGTATTTATTATCTGGCATTGGGGTTTGTTGCGAGTGTTCATGCGCAACAGCTTGTGCTTAAGGATTATCCCGAGGCGCGGGTGATATTTAAGAGCCAGGAGCAAACCGGTGACTATCGCTTGGCATTGGGCAGTTACCGAAAAACCCAGGACGCTTGGCAGCCGGTGCGTCAACAGCGTTTAAGCGGGCAATTAACCCGCTACACCCTGGAGTTGCCACCCAATCATTCAGAGCAAGCGGGCTTTGATTTTTATCGCGAACAATTACAGGGCTTGCGGCATCGTGAGCTATTTTCCTGTCAGGCGCGGAACTGTGGCGCCAGTAATACCTGGGCCAATAATCACTTCAAAATTATCCAGCTCTACGGTTTGGATCAATACCAGCATTACGCGGTTTTTGAGGTGCTGACAGATTCCCCGACGGCCTACTATGTGTCGATTTATTCTGTTCGCCGGGGCAACAAGCGGGTGTATGTGCAGGTGGATATCTTGCATTCCGATAAGGAGCGCGCGGGGATCTTCGCTACCAACCCAAATACCTTGGCGAGCATTTTGGAGACCGAGCGTTTTTATATTTTTCCGGGATTGGTGTCTGATCAAAATGGGCGGGCGCAACTGCAAATCAATCCCGAGCATGTCGACACCTTGGTCAGGGTCTTGGAGCGTGAGTCACACTGGCAAATTGGTCTTGTCGGGCACGATTACCACGCCTCGGATTTAGCCGGTCAACAAGAGCATTCGCGCCTGTATGCAGAGCAACTCAAGGCAGCGCTGGTGGCTCAGGGTATTACCGCAGACCGACTGACGGTCTTCGGTCTGGGTAGCCTGGCACCGGCAGGGCGGGGAGATCTCAGTGCGCGGGTAGAAGTCGTGTTACTGCCGTGAGTAAGTCCTGCCCAAGCAGCTGGAAAGCCGTCAGGAAGTAGGAGTAAAGATCTAGCTAACCAGTGATCCATCCAGCAGACTTCTGATGCGGCGTTGTCGCTGTGTAATCGTGTGATGCTGTTACACATTCATACAACCTCAAGCGTGTTTGGCGGGCATAATTCCGCTATCTGCTTTATAATTCTGCCCCTTATAACTGGTCTCCGCTTAGGCAATGGAATCACTGGACGAGGTCAAGTAATGCTGAGCGTTCTGTTTGATGCTTCTCGCACCACCAAGCGAGTCATTTCGCTGTGCTACGACACGGTAGCGATAGTGTTCGCTGTCTATATTTCTATTTCCTTGCGCCTCGGCAGTTTTGTCTTTCCTATTGGTGCCAACGAATTTATTGCGTTGGGGCTCACTGTCGTAGTCACTTTGGCTGCGTTTATACGGTTGGGCTTGTATCGCGCTATTTTACGTTACATGACCTTGCCGGCGATGATGACTATTGTGCTCGGCGTGTGTATTTCCGGCGTGATGCTGGCTGTTGCCAGTTTTCTGACTTATTCCAAAATCCCGCGCTCAGTTCCTTTCATTTATATATCCATGCTGCTTTTGTTTGTCGGTACACCGCGTTTATTGGTGCGCAGTGTGATTATGTTGATCAGCCGTCAGCAGGGTGGCAACAAGGAACCGGTTATTATTTATGGGGCTGGCTACACCGGCCACCAACTGATTCTGGGCCTGCAGGCGACTCCTTATAAAGTGGTTGCCTTTGTTGATGATAATCCCACTTTGCACGGTACCGTCATTGCCAACGTGATGATCTACGACCCGGCATTACTTGGCGAGTTATTGCGCAATAACGGTGCCGTCAGGGTGTTGCTGGCATTGGGCGATACGCCTAAATCCCGCCGGGCGGAAGTAATCAAACGGTTAGAGTCTCTACATGTATCGGTGCAGACGGCCCCGGCGATTTCCGACATCTTGCGAGGTAAGGCTCGGGTAGAAAATATCAAGGATGTGGAGATTGAAGATTTATTGGGCCGGGATCCAGTGCAGCCCGATCCAGAACTTTTGCACGCCTGTATTACCGGTAAGTCAGTTATGGTCAGCGGCGCCGGCGGTTCAATTGGAAGCGAGCTCTGTCGACAAATTATTCGTCAAGCGCCGCGCGTGTTAGTGCTTTATGAGTTAAATGAGTACAACCTCTACAGCATCGCCAAAGAGATGGAGATGGAAATCGCGTGTGCCAAGGCAGATATTCATCTCGTCAGTTTGCTCGGCAGTGTGCAGGATCCGGGGCGCTTGGAAACGGTCATGAAAACCTTCGCGATCCAGACTGTTTACCATGCCGCCGCCTATAAACATGTACCGCTGGTCGAGGCTAATATTGTGGAAGGTGTCCGCAATAATGTGTTTGGTACCTTGCGTTGTGCCGAAGCGGCCATCAAGACCGGGGTTGAATCTTTTGTTCTGGTTTCCACGGACAAAGCCGTCCGGCCCACCAATATCATGGGTGCCTCCAAGCGCATGGCCGAACTGTTATTGCAGAGCCTTGCGCAGGAGCACGTGGTTACCCGTTTTACGATAGTGCGTTTTGGTAACGTGCTCGGTTCCTCGGGTTCAGTGGTACCGCTCTTTCGTCAGCAGATACAGCAGGGCGGGCCGGTTACGGTCACACATCCTGACGTCACACGTTATTTTATGACCATTCCGGAGGCGGCCGAACTGGTGATTCAGGCGGGTGCCATGGGCAGCGGCGGCGATGTCTTTGTATTGGATATGGGTGAGCCGGTCCGTATTTTGGATCTGGCAACGCGCATGATCGGCCTATCGGGTTGCACGATCAAAGATGATAAAAATCTTGATGGTGATATTGAAATTAACTACACGGGATTACGCCCCGGTGAAAAGCTTTATGAGGAGCTGATGATCGGCGATAAAGTCTCCGGTACCGAGCACAGTCGGATTATGCGCGCTGAGGAAAAGTCTCTCGATTGGGCGGCGACACATCGTCTCCTGACGGATCTTGAAGCCGCGTGCGACAACTACAACTGTATTCTGGTGAAAGAGTTATTGCTCAAAGCCCCAACCGATTATCAGGCGCACTTTCAACTCGAAGATCCCGTATGGGAGCACGCGGCTGAAATTAGTAAGCCAGTGGTTACCCATTAACTCGAACTTTTCTTGACCCCCTGGCGGGGTTCTCTGCTCGGCTTGGTTGCACAATTCGCTGATGTCTTTTTGAGCGTTTTTTTATGAACATCATCCCCGACGACACCACCTTCGCAGACCTGGTCACGATCCGTGATTACATCCGTTGGGCCGTCAGCCAATTTACGGCAGCTGGATTATATTTCGGTCACGGCACTGACAACGCCTGGGATGAAGCCGAATATCTGGTGTTACATGCGATCAATTTAGTGCCTCCCTTGGATGATATCTGGTTAGATAGCCGGCTCACGCTGAGTGAGCGCAGCAAGATCGTGACCTTGCTGTCGCAACGCATTAATGAGCGTATACCGGCTGCTTATTTAACCGGCCGGGCGTGGTTTGCCGGCTTGCCGTTCAAAGTAGATGAGCGGGTGTTAGTGCCCCGTTCTCCCATTGCGGAACTGATTCAAAACCAATTTGAGCCTTGGCTGACAGCAGAACCCGAGCACATTTTGGATTTGTGTACGGGCAGTGGCTGTATTGGTATCGCCTGTGCTTATGCCTTTCCTGATGCGCGGGTAGATCTGGCCGATATTTCAGCCGATGCCCTGATCGTGGCGCGCGCGAACATTGCAGAGCACGGGCTGACAGAGAGGGTCAATGCTTATCAATCTGATCTGTTTGCCGGCCTGGGCAAGCGCCGTTACGACTTGATCGTGACCAATCCGCCCTATGTCGATGCTGAGGACCTGGAGGCTATGCCTGCGGAATATCATGCGGAGCCGGCCATAGGTTTGGGTTCAGGTGCTGACGGTCTGGATTTCACCCGGCGCTTGCTGAGTGAGGTGGCGGAGCATCTGACAGAAGAGGGGATATTGATCTGCGAAGTTGGCAATTCCTGGGTTGCCTTGGAAGCCGCTTTTCCCGATGTGCCGTTTGTGTGGCTGGAATTCGAGCGCGGCGGTCATGGTGTCTTTATGTTGTCGGCAGAGGTTTTGTGCAGCCATTTTACCCGCACCGCTTAATCCGCGTTCCTGCAGTATGTCGCCGTGGGCTTACTGACGTATAATCCCCACCCTTAATCCGATTCCTTTTTTTGTAACGCGCACGTGGTAACGCTATGTCCGGTAATACGTTTGGCAAATTATTCACTGTCACCACCTTTGGCGAAAGCCATGGCCTCGCTCTGGGCTGTATTGTCGATGGCTGTCCGCCCGGCCTTGAATTAAGCGAAACGGATTTACAGACCGATCTGGATCGTCGTAAACCAGGCCAGTCGCGTTATACCACCCAGCGGCGCGAAGCAGACGAAGTAAAAATTTTATCCGGTGTGTTTGAAGGAAAGACGACCGGTACACCCATCGGTCTGGTGATTGAAAATACCGATCAGCGCTCGAAAGATTACGGCAATATTAAAGATCAATTCCGGCCCGCCCACGCCGACTACACCTATATGCAAAAATACGGTATCCGCGACTATCGGGGTGGCGGTCGTGCCTCGGCGCGTGAGACGGCCATGCGGGTTGCTGCTGGGGCCATCGCAAAAAAATATTTGCGCACCGTTTATGGTATTGAGGTACGCGGTTACTTATCACAATTGGGCCCCATCGAAATCGAAAAAGTTGATTGGGATCAGATCGAACAAAATCCATTCTTCTGTCCTGATGCGGACAAGGTCCCGCTGATGGAAGAGTATATGAAAGCACTGGGAAAAGAAGGTGACTCTATCGGCGCAAAGATCACGGTCGTTGCCACCGGCGTGCCCCCAGGTTTGGGTGAGCCCATCTTTGATCGCCTCGATGCAGAAATTGCACACGCCATGATGAGCATCAACGCTGTTAAGGGCGTGGAAATCGGTGATGGCTTCGCGGCAGTTGCACAAAAAGGCAGCGAGCATCGCGACGAAATGACGCCTGAAGGTTTTCTATCTAATCATGCCGGCGGGATTCTTGGCGGGATTTCATCGGGCCAGGATATTGTTGCGCATCTTGCATTAAAACCGACCAGTAGTTTGCACCTGCCCGGACGCAGTGTGGATGTCCACGGTAATCCCGTGGAGGTGGTTACCAAGGGTCGCCATGATCCCTGCGTAGGTATCCGTGCCACACCGATTGCAGAAGCGATGCTGGCATTGGTATTAATGGATCACAGCTTGCGCCAACGTGGGCAAAATGGCGGGGTGCATCATTCCATACCCGTGATTCCTGCTGGGACAAACTAAACCAAGTGGGGCAGGTACTTATGCAAGACTTGCGTATCGCAATGCTTCAGGAAAGTATTCTGCCTAATAATCCCCAGGCTAACCTGGAACACTTTGCACGTTCCATGTCCACCTTACACAACGTTGATCTGGTGATTCTGCCAGAAGTTTTTACCACCGGTTTTTGTGCTGGAGCACGTCACTTTGCAGAGCAGGTTGATGGCACTGCTTATCAATGGATGGCGGAACAGGCGCAGCGTTTACAAGCGGTGGTAACCGGCAGCCTGGTGGTAAAAGTAAGCGAGGGTTATGTTAACCGTCTGGTATGGATGCGCCCGGATGGCACCTATACGCATTACGACAAACGCCACCTGTTTCGCATGGCAGGCGAGCACACTCGCTATGCCGGTGGTAAGGAGAGGGTGGTTGTTGAGTTGCACGGTTGGAAAATTCTTCTGCTGGTGTGTTACGACTTACGCTTTCCCGTGTGGAGCCGTAACCGCAACGATTACGACGCGATCCTCTGTGTGGCAAATTGGCCCGCTGCCCGCGCCGCGCACTGGAGCTGTTTGCTGCGCGCCCGAGCTATTGAAAACTTAAGCTATGTGATGGGCGTTAATCGTGTTGGACGCGATGAAAAGCTGCAAGAGTATACGGGTGATTCCGCGGTATTTGATCCCTTTGGCAACACCTTGATTCATAGTCAGCAAGCGGGTTGTTTGCGGTCGGTCCTTAATGCTCAACTGCTGCGCGATTATCGCACCGCATTCCCTGCGCATTTGGATGCTGATGAGTTCC